>CAXTOX010000089.1:0-16441 GCA_964245885.1 uncultured Chthoniobacterales bacterium
GCGTACGACTTCGTGTTCTGCTCGCTGGCGCTGCACCATTTCGCCGAGGAGGACGCCCGGCGGCTGCTGCGGCGGGCACGGGAACTCGCGCGGCGCGCCGTGCTGATCGCCGATCTCGAACGCAGCCGTCTGGCCCAGGCAGGCGTGTGGCTGCTGACCGCCGTGCTTTACCGCGAACCGATGACCCGGGAGGACGCCCGCATCTCCGTGCGGCGGGCGTTCAGCTACCGGGAGATGGACGCGCTCGCCCGCCAGGCGGGGTGGGGGGACTTCCGGCAGCGGCGCTTTCCGGTGGCGCGCCAAGCGATCTGGACGGAGGGCATGCCTGGTTCCATCGGCTAAAGCGTTTTCCGGTTGCTCGTAGAGTGTTCAACCCTGCTAGGGCTGGGAGGACTTCACACGCGAACGAAAACGCTGTAAATTCCTCTGGAAGGGAAGGTCGGATCATCGGCACGCTCATCCGAACCATAATAGGGAGCGGCTCGGAGAACCATCAGGACCTTCGTGGACGACCGGCCGCAACGGCCTGTCCGGACGCTTTCCTTTCCGCGACCGGCTCTCGCATGTAGACTTGCCTCCGTGTCCGGCGAGAAGCTCCCACCACCCCTGCCGCCCCGGCCTAACCTCGTGCTCGGCATCTGCTGTCTGAGCCTTCTACTGGTGGGGATGGATGTGACCATCGTCAACGTCGCGTTGCCGGCCATCCAGCACGATCTCCGGGCGACGCTCCCGGGCCTCCAATGGGTCATCGACGCCTACACGCTCGTCATCGCGAGCTTGCTGATGCTGGCGGGCTCCATGGCGGATCGCTTCGGCCGGCGGCGGGTTTTCCAGATCGGCTTGTCCCTGTTCACCCTGGGGTCGCTGTTGTGCAGCGTCGCGCCGAGCATCGAGGGCCTGATCGCCTTCCGCGCGGTCCAGGGCTTGGGCGCGACCATGCTCAACCCGGTGGCCATGGCGATCATCACCGACACTTTCCAGGAACCGAAAGCCCGGGCGCGGGCCATCGGTTTCTGGGGGGCGACGGCGGGGGTTTCCCTGGCTCTGGGGCCGTTGCTGGGCGGGGCGTTGACGCAGAGCCTCGGCTGGCGCGCCATTTTCTGGATCAACCTGCCAATCGGCGTGGCGGCGATGGTGCTGGCGGCCCGGTTCGTCCCCGAGTTAAAGGCCGCGCGGGCCCGGCCGGTAGACCCGGTGGGCCAAGTGCTGATCATCGTGGCGCTCGCCTGCCTGACCTACGCGGTGATCGAAGGACCGCGCGCGGGCTGGTCCTCGGGACTCATCGTAGGCTTGTTCGCGGCGTCGGGGCTGGCTCTGGCGCTGCTGCTGGTCTACGAACCGCGCCGCCCGGACCCGCTGGTCGACCTGCGTTTTTTCGGCAGCGTGCCGTTTTGCAGCGCCACCTTGGTTGCCGTCTGCGCGTTTGCGACCTTCGCCGGGTTCCTGTTTCTCAACGCTTTGTACTTGCAGCAGGTACGCGGCTTGTCTGCCTTTCACGCCGGGCTGTGCACGCTGCCGCTGGCCTTGATGACGATGGTCTGCGCGCCGGTGTCCGGGCGGTTGGTGGGACGGTACGGCACCCGTCCGTCCCTGTTGACCGCGGGGACGGGCATCCTCGTCAGCACCCTGCTGCTGACCACTCTGACGAATGACACGCCGCTGCCCCTGTTGCTGCTGGCCTACGTGATCTTCGGCCTCGGTTTCGGCATGGTCAATCCACCCATCACCCAAACCGCCGTTTCGGGGATGCCCAAGGCGCAGGCCGGGGTTGCCGCAGCGGTCGCGTCGACCAGCCGGCAGGTGGGTGCGTCTTTGGGCGTGGCCATCGGCGGCACGGTCGCGGGCGTGAGCCGGGCAGGCGGGGGGAACTTCGCGCTGGCGACCCACCCGGTCTGGTGGATGATGGCCGGCTGCGGAGGGATGATCCTGCTGGTGGGCTGGGCGTCGAACACGTCGTGGGCGCAAGCTTCCACGCGCCGGGTAGCGCATCTGCTGACAACCCCGCCGGAAGGAGTGCTTCAGGTCACCTGAATAAGCTGACCCGCGGCGCCGTCCAGGATTGCTGGCTTTTGCATCGTGATGAACCGACCTTCCCCGGCTGGCGAAACCATTTTTCTGGCCAGCGGGTTCGCCGCCAAGTACCGGCAGGGCGGCGGCAACTTCTCCGTGCCCCTCCAGTGGGCGGTCGCTCTCCAACGTCTCGAGCGCGATTTCGTCTGGCTGGAGATCCTGCCCGCTTCGGAGGACCCCGCGCAGGACCGCGCTTGCATCCGGTCCTTCCGCGAACGGCTCCGGCAGCACGGCCTGGAGGACCGTTATTGCCTGCTCCACCAACGCCCCGCCGCCGACGCGCACGACCTGGACACGATGCGCCCGCTGGGCATGAGCCGCCAGGAGTTGAACGAGCGGCTCGCTGGGCCGAACACGCTCTTGAACCTGAGCTACTCGATCCATCCGCCGTTCCTGTTGCGTTTTGAAAAACGCCTCCTCTGCGACCTGGACCCGAGCGAATTTGGCTACTGGATGAGCAGCGTGGAGATGGGCCAGTCCACGCACCACGAGTTTTGGACCATCGGTCTCAACTGCCACGCGCGCGACTGCGGCCTGCCGACCCACGGCCTGCCGTGGAAGACGTTTCATCCGCTGGTCGACACGGTGCTCAACCAGGCCCGGCCGCGGCCGCCGCAGGGGGCGTTCACGACGGTAGGCCAGTGGTACTGGCGTAATAACCTGATGCTCGACGGTGCCACGCCGGATCTGTCGAAACGCGCCAAGTTCGAGCCGTTCCTGACGCTGCCCCGGCTCGTCCCGGCGGCGCGGATGGAACTGGCCGTCAACCTCGGGCCGGACCCTGCCGCTGAGCGCGCCCGGCTCGAAGGCCACGGCTGGCGGCTGCGCGATCCGCACGCGGTGGCGTCGTCGCCGTCGGTGTACCGGCGTTACCTGCGCGGCGCGCTGGCAGAGTTCACCACGATCAAGGGTGTGGACGTGCGCTGGCGCACGGGCTGGGTGAGCGACCGGGCGGCGGCGTTTCTGGCGACGGGGCGACCGGTCATCACGGAGGACGCGGGGGCCGGCCGGTATTTGCCCCGGGAGAGCGGATTCATGGAAATCAGCACGTTGGAAGAGGCGCGCGGGGCGGTCGAGCGGACCTTGCGCGACTGGCCGGTGCTCTCGCGGCAGGCGAGGGCGTGCGCGGAGGAGTGTTTCGAAGGCACGAAGACGTTGCGGCGGATGCTGGGGTGAGGGCGCTGGAAGCGCCGTTGCGTGTCGCCTGCGGCGACGTTAAGGGTTGCGGTGCAGGCTGCGCCTGCGTTGCAGTGTGCGCTGCGCACACGTTGGGGCAGAGAAAAAGAGCCCGCGCAGCCCGCTGGTTTTTGCTGACGCGCCGCAGGCGCACCGCAACGCTCCCGCAGGGAGCCCCGCAACCCGCAACGTCGCCGCGGGCGACCCAGCAGCGTGGCTCCGCCACAAAAAACCTTTGCGGCCTCGCAGCCTTTCTGCTTCCATCGGGACGCAGAAAACCACCCAATCGTTCCCATCTCACGCATGAAGCATCGTTTCGTCTCCGCTCTCACCCTGGCCGTCGCGACCGGGGTGTTGAGCCTCCTTACCGGTTGCACCGACACGGGCACCGGTGGCATCGGCGGCAACAGCAGTTACAACCCCGTCGCCTACAAACCCCACAACCCGGGTGCCGTCCGCGTCAAGGTCTCGCTGCAAAAACAGCAGGTCTACGTCATGGAAGGCAGCAAGCCGCTGCTCGTGGCGGCCTGCAACATCGGCATTCCGTCCAAGCCGACGCCCAAAGGCAGCTTCACCATCTACAACAAGATCCAACGCAAGCGCAGCGGCTCGTACGGCTTTTATAAGAACGGCGATACCGTCACCCCCGCCGAGGCCGGCAAGGGCCACGGCCAGTACATCGGCTACCCGATGGCGTTCTGGTGCGAATTCTCGCCGTCCTATGGCTTCCACCAGGGCTACGTGTGGCCGATCCCGCGCTCGCACGGCTGCATCCGGCTGCACAAGAACGTCGCGCCGAAGTTCTTCGCGCTCGTGCACCAGGGTACCCCGGTGAGCATCGCCGAGTCGCAGCCCGAGGACACCACCATCGGGGCAAACATCCAGAGGCCCAGCGATTACAACGACCCCGATCCGCCCGCGTCTTACACGGCGTCCGACCGGGTGTTTGAATCGCCCCCCGGCGGCGGGCTGACCCCGTATTGACCGCGGAGATCGAGAGCCTGTTTCAACGTGCGCCGGGGGGACGGGTTTCGACTCGTCCCCCCGGCGTTTCTGTGCTATTTGTACCATGCCAGCCGACTTCTTTTCCATGAGCAGCCCGACGACCGCCGAAGCCCCGGAGCTTTCCACCGCGCCAGAGGTGCGCAAGCGCATCAACCTGCGGACGCCCGACATCATGGCCGCCGTCCAGGCGCAGGTGGAAACCCACTACCGCAGCGAACTCGTCGAGCGCATCCGCGCCCAAGGCGGCGTCCTGTCCGCGGCCGGGTTGACCGTGCGGCTGGCCAAGCAGTTCGGCTTTTGCTACGGCGTGGAACGCGCCATCGACCTCGCCTACGCCGCGCGCAAGAGCAAGGAATTCGCGGGCAAGCGGCTGTTTATCCTCGGCGAGATCATCCATAACCCGGAGGTCAACGCGCAGATCGCCGCGCTGGGCATCAAGAACCTGATCGGCCCCAAGCGCGAAGCCGAGGTGGACGACCTGACAGCCGACGACGTGGTGATCGTGCCGGCCTTTGGCGCGGAAGTCTCGACCGTCGAAAAGATCAAGCTGAAGGGCTGCTATATCGTGGACACGACCTGCGGCGACGTGATGAGCGTCTGGCGGCGGGTGCGCGCCTACGCGGCCGACGAGGTGACGAGCATCATCCACGGCAAAGCGCAGCACGAGGAAACCAAGGCCACCGCCTCGCAGGCGCGCAGCAAGGCAGGGCGGGGGCATTACCTCGTCGTCCTGACGCTGGAGGAGACGGATTACGTCTGCAATTACATCCGCCACGGCGGAGATCGGGAAGAGTTTTTGCAGAAGTTCGCCCTCGCGCATTCGGAGGGGTTCGACCCGGAGATCCATCTGAAGACCGTCGGCGTCGCCAACCAGACGACAATGCTGCGCGGGGAGACGGAAGAGGTGCAGCGGCGCATCCGGCAGGCGATCATCGACCGCTACGGGCCGGAAGGCGGCGCGCAGCGGTTCCGGTTTTTCGACACGATTTGCGGGGCGACGCAGGAGCGGCAGGATGCGCTCAAGGACATGCTCCAGCTTCCGATGAGCCTGCTGCTCGTCGTGGGCGGCTACAACAGTTCGAACACTTCGCACCTCGCGGAGATGGGGCAGGCGCAGTTGCCGACGTACTTCATCCGCGACGCGAGCCGTCTGGAGAATCAGGGCCGGATCACCCACTTCGACTTGCACGCCGGACAGGAAGTCACCAGTGAGAACTGGCTGCCGGACGGCGACATCGTTGTCGGTGTGACCGCCGGGGCGTCGTGCCCGAATCACCTCATCGAGGAAACGATCAAACGGCTGTACGCGTTCCGCGGAGTGGACGCGACGACGCTGGCGTGACGCGCAGCGTTTGGAGTGCGGTGGCATGACACCGCTTTCTCCACGGCGACATGTCGCCGCTGCTTTCGGCTTTGCCGGACTAGAATCTACTCGGCCAAAGGCCAAAACAAGCGATGTATCGCCTTGGAAAAAGCGGTCCAGCCATAGTCGCCATCGAGTTCGACGCCGCCGTACCCGAGGCTTTTTCCCCTTGCGGCTCTGCGGGCTTTGCGCGAGACCTTCTCAGCGGATCACCACGGTCGTGCCGCGCGGGATGATCTCGAACAGCTTCTTCGCCACGTCCGAGGGCAGCCGTACGCACCCGTGCGACGCCGGGTAACCCGGGAGCACGCCCGCGTGCAAGCCCACCGCCGAGCACGACAGCCGCAGGAAAAAAGGCATTTTGGCGTTGTGGTACAGCGTCGAATGCCACTCCGTGTACTTGTGCGTGACGATGTATTTCCCCGGCGGCGTGGGCTTGTCGGGCTTTCCGCTGGAGACCTTGGTGGTCAGCAGCGTCTGGCCGTCGCGCGTGACCGTGGCGAGTTGGGTGGCCAAATTTACATCCACGAAGAGCCGGGCCGCGTCGCTTGTCGGGGTGACGCCGATGAGCATTTGCATGGCCGAGGTGTCGCTGCGCTCGGCCGCGATGTCGAGCGGACGGGTGTCGGAGCGTGTGCGCGCCTCGCAGTTCGCCTTGGCCTTGATCAAAAACTGCATCGCGTCCGTCTTCCCGGCGGCGGTGGCCAGCATCAGCGCGGTGGCTCCCGGGTCCCGCAACAGCAGGCCACCGCGGGATTTCGGCGAAAACACCGTCAGCAAGGCGTCGGGCAGCGGCTGCGGCACGGGCGAGTCGACCCCCACGCCCTCATCTAGGCAGCGTTGCAAAGCGGCAAGATCGCCCGTCGCGGCGGCGACGAAATAGTCGGCCATCGGCACCACGAAGCGTGGCGTCGGAGCGGCTTCCGCGGTCTCGACCGTCACTTCCGCCTGCACCGTCGGGGCGGCAGGTAAACAGCATGCCGCGAACGCGGTCAAACAAAGAAAAGAAAGCGAGCGAGACATGGGAACCGGGATTTCGAGGTGCCTGGTATATCAGCAGATGCCCTGCCGAGTCAACAGGTTGCGCGAAGAACGTTGTTCTAAGCTCCTACGGGAACGTCTTTCGCCAGCGCCAGGTCGCGGCAGCCCTTCAGGTCGAGCTTGCCCGAACCCAACACCGGCAACGCCTCGATGCGTTTGATGGTGCGTGGCACCCAGAGGTTCGGCACGCCCATGCCCGTGAGCTTCGTGCGCAGATCGTTCTGGTTAATGTCCACGGTCGAGAGCATCACCAGCGCCTCCCCCTTCGCCTCGTCGGGCACGCCGACGATCATCAGCAACCGCTCGCCGTTCGCCGGCAGCCCCAGCGCCTCGTGAACCTTGGTTTCCACCGTTTCATGGGGCACCATTTCGCCCGCGATCTTGGAAAAACGTGACTGCCGGCCTTCGATGAAGAGGAACCCATCCTCGTCGAAGCGCCCCAGGTCCCCGGTGCGGAACCAGCCGTCCTTGATCACCTCCGCCGTTTTCTCCGGCTCGTCCAGATAGCCCCCGAAGACGTTTGCCCCGCGTGCCCAGAGCATCCCGGTTTCGTGCAAGCTCAGGTCTTCGTCGGTCTCGGGGTTGCGGATGCGTGCGGTCACGCCGGGAGCCATCTTGCCCACCGAACCCGGCCGGTAGGCGAACTGGGTCGTCTTGCCCGCGTCGTTGAGGCTCACGTCAGGCAGGTTGCAACTGAGCACGGGGGACGTTTCCGTCAGCCCGTAGCCTTCCATGACCTGCTTGCCGAACTTCTCCTCGAACGCGTCGGCGACCGCGCGCGGCAGCTTTTCCGCGCCTGCCACGACCAGCCGCACGCTTTGCAGTTGTTCCTTGTCCACCTTGCGCAGGTACGAGCGCAGGAACGTCGGCGTGACGATGAGCAGCGAGCAGCCGTAGCGGTGAACGAGTTCGGCGTTCTTGGCCACGTCGAGCGGGTTGGGGTACGTCACGGCCCGCAGCCCTTCGATGAGCGGGAACCACAGCGTCACCGTGCAGCCGAAGCTGTGGAAAAACGGCAGCGACGCCAGCACGCCCTCGCCCTGGTTGAGCTTCACCATGACGCGGAACTGCGAGATGTTGGCGAGGATGTTGCGGTGGCTCAGGACCACACCCTTGGGCTCGCCCGAGCTGCCGCTGGTGAAAAGCAGCACGGCCTCATCGTGACCGCCCTTTGCCGGGACGCCGAGGATCTTCGTCAGGAGCCGCCATGGCGTGACCAGCGCGATGCCCATCCAGAGGCCGATGCGCGTTTTGAGCGGCGGGAGGATTTCGTCGAGCTTCAGGATTTTCTCGGGCCACGGAAAGGACTCCATCTTTTTCATCACGGCGGTGGCCGTGATGACGGTGTCGATGCCCGCGCGGCTCATGGCGGATTCGAGCGCGGCGCGGCCGGAGGTGAAGTTCAGGCTGACGGGCACCTTGCCCGCGAGGAGCACGGCGAGGTTGGCCAGCACGCCGCCCTTGCTGGGCGGCAGCACGATGCCCACGCGCCGGCCGGGGATGCGCCGGCGCACTTCCTTGGCGAGCACGATGGCGGCGGCCAGGACCTTGATCCGGCTGAGGGTCGAGTGGTCCATGCCGTCGATCACAGCTGTCTGGAAGGGATGGTTCTTGAGCCCGCGCACGCACGCTTCGGCGAGGTTGCGCTGGAGCGCGGGGCGGAGTTCGTAGCTGGACTCGCCGAGGTCCAGGAGCTTCTGGCGCACGGTGGCGACATCGGCTTTTTCCGGGTCGAGTGGTTCACCGAACGAGACGGTCACCGGGTAGGGAAAGCGCTGGGGCCACTTGCGGAAGAACCGGCCGCCCTCGAACGAAAAGATGGACCCCCAGAGCTGGTCCATCCACACGGGCACGACCGGCGCGCCGCCCTTGCGCGCGATGATCTCGAATCCCTTCTTGAGCCGCAGCAGCGTGCCGGTGCGGGAGAGTTCCCCCTCGGGGAACACGCACACGACCTCGCCGGCCTGGAGGCGTTCGCCCGCCGCGCGCAAGCCGTCCTTGGCGTGTCCAGCCGAGATCGGGATGGTCTCGAAAATCCGCAGGATCGGGTTGAGGATCGGGTGCCGGTAGATCGCGTCGAAGATCAGGAAGCGGATCGGCCGAGGGCAGGAGATTTGCAGGATGATGGCGTCGATCCAGGTGATGTGGTTGGGCAGGAGCAGCACGCCGCCCGTTGCCGGAATGTTCTTCAGGCCGACGAGATTGACCCGGTAGATCAGCCGGAAAAAGATTGTCCCGAAGAATTGGATGGTACGGGCGAGGAACTTTCGCAACGCCGAGGGTGGCGGCAGGGTGGGGGAGGCGGAGGGAGTGCTCATGGCGGGGAAAGCGGGAGAGAAGAATCTGTTCGTGGCTGCCGTCAACATGGCAAACTCCCGGCAAAACGGAAATTGATAAAACGGTGTCGAACATTGACGGCAGCAGGGTCAAACTTCACCTCATCAGAGCTTGGTAACCCGCTTGCACAAAATGATGATCGCCCGTGAGTGCTTGTGTTAAGCGTTCATCCGCCATCACGATGAAAGAGAGGCAGTCGGTCAGTGACCATGCTTTGTCTGTCCGGCTGGCATAGAGAGCGAAGCCACGTCCGAGCAACGTCTCGGAAGCCGGCACGATGCGCGTCTTCACGGCAGCACGCAAGAGGGTTATAAAGCGGACGACCAACGCCCGTTCATGGGGTAGGTGCATGGCATCGGCGAGTTCGATCAGCACCCAACTGGTCGTTACCACTTCCCGGATGTTCAGGGCTTGCTGCCAGCGGTGCGCCGTTTTGTGTGCGGCGTCCCGTGTGTTGAGCAAGGCGAGATAGAAGAAGGTATCGGCGAAAACTCGCATCACGAACGTCGGCGCTTGCGCCCATGCGCGAGTTCGTTGTGCCGTTCGGCTGCATCAACCGGTAGAGAGTCCAGCGCACCGACGAACTCCTGCATCCAAGCCATCGGGTTGTCGTTGACTCCAGCGGCCACCGGATCGGGCAAGGTGATCTGTACCTCCGCCCCTTCGGGAACCTCTAAATCGGCGGGCAGTGCAATGCTGTGGTTATGGACGCGGGCGATGATTGTCACGCTGGCATGATGCTCCCCTCGCACGTGCTTGGCAAGCTCGTCGCTTCCGGGTTGCGGCGGATGGAGCGAGTCGATATTCTCTGATCCCTTGGAAACGTCGCCCCCGCCCGAAGCCTCCACGCCCATGATGCGCCAGTACCAGCGCATCCGCCGCGAACTGCCCGCCGACGTGATCCTCCTTTTCCGATTGGGGGACTTCTACGAGATGTTCAACGACGACGCGAAGGAGGCCAGCGCCCTCCTCAACGTCACGCTCACCAAACGGCAGGAAACGCCTATGTGCGGCGTGCCCTTCCACGCGGCGGACCACTACATCGGCAAACTCGTCAAGGCCGGCAAGCGCGTGGCGATCTGCGAGCAAAAGGGCGAGGTGCTGCCCGGCAAACTCGTCGAACGCGAGGTCACGCAGATCCTCAGCGCGGGCACCGTCACCGACTCGCGCCTGCTCGACGCCAAGCGCAACCACTACCTCGCCTCCGCGTACTGCAAAAAGGACGTGTACGGGTTCGCCTACCTCGACCTGACGACGGGGGAATTCCGCGTCACGGAACTGAACGGGCCGGCCGCGCTGCTCGACGAACTGGGCCGCGTCGCCCCGGCGGAGTTCCTCGTCAGCGATGATCCGGCGCAGGCGGCGGCGTTCGCGGATTTTTCCGGGACGCTGGCGTACGACGCGCACGCCTTTGTCTGCGAACAGGCGAACCACGCGTTGCGGGAACATTTTGGAGTCCAGTCACTCGACGGCTTCGGCTGCGCGACGCTGTCGCAGGCGGTGTCGGCGGCGGGGGCGATCTTGCACTACCTGCGCTACGCGATGCGCCGACCGCTGGACCACGTCACCTCGTTGCGCACCTACCGGTCGGAGGGCTTCCTCGTGCTCGACCACGTGTCGCAGACGCACTTGGAGATCGTCCGCGCGCGCAACGAAGGCGGCACGAGCCTGCTCCAGGCGCTCGACCGCACCGTCACGCCGCTCGGCGCGCGGCAGCTCCGCCAGTGGCTGCTCTACCCGTTGCGCGACGTGGCGGCGCTGGAGGCGCGGCAGGATTTTATCGCCGGCTTGCTCGCCGCGCCCGACGCCTTGCGTCAGATGCGCGAAACTTTGCGCGAGGTGCGCGACCTCGAACGCACCGTCGGCCGATTGAGCCAGGCCACCGGCAGCGCGCGCGACCTTCAGGCGCTCGGCGCGTCGCTCGCCGTCGTGCCTTCCCTCCAGACGCTGCTCGGCCAATTACCTGCGGCTGACCTTTCCCGCCGGCTCGCCGCCCGGCTCGGTCCACTCCCCGAACTCGCCGCGCGCCTCGCCACGGCCGTCGCCGACGAGCCGCCGCTGTCGATCAAGGAAGGCGGCATGATCCGCGACGGCTTCAACGCCGACCTCGACGAACTCCGCCGCGCCGCCACCGAAGGCAAGGAATGGATCGCCGCCCTCCAGGAACGCGAGATCGTCCGCACCGGCATCAAATCGCTCAAGATCCGCTACAATTCCGTCTTCGGCTACTACATCGAGGTCACCAAGAGCAACCTCGCGCAGGTGCCCGACGACTACCGCCGCAAGCAAACCACGGCGGGTGGCGAACGGTTCTTCACCCCCGAACTCAAGGACGTGGAAAACCGCATCCTCGGAGCCGAGGAGCGTGCGCACGCGCTGGAAGGCCAGCTCTTCCTCGAACTGCGCGCCGAGGTCCTTCAGGAAGCCGCCTCGCTCCAGCGCACCGCCGCTTCGGTCGCGGCGCTCGACGCCCTCGGCTCGCTGGCCGAGACGGCGCGGCAGTTCAACTACTGCCGCCCGCGTTTGCGCGAGCCGGGAGCCATCCACATCCGCGGCGGCCGGCACCCGGTGCTGGACCAGCACATCGCGGGCGAAAAGTTCGTGCCTAACGACGTGGCGCTCGATGGCCAGACGCAACGCCTCATCGTCCTGACCGGCCCGAACATGGCCGGCAAATCCACCTACCTGCGCCAGACCGCGCTCCTCGTGCTCATGGCCCAGGCCGGCAGCTACGTGCCCGCCGAGGCGGCGGAGATCGGGCTAGTGGATCGGATCTTTACCCGCGTGGGGGCCAGCGATGATCTTTCCCGCGGCCAGAGCACTTTCCTCGTGGAAATGAACGAGACGGCAAACATCATCCACCATGCGACCGCGCAGAGTCTGGTCATCCTGGACGAGATCGGCCGCGGCACCTCGACCTACGACGGGCTTTCCATCGCCTGGAGCGTGGCCGAGCACCTGCACGACCGCATCGGGGCGCTGACCCTGTTTGCCACGCACTACCACGAGCTGACCGAGATGGCCCACACGCACCCGGCGGCAAAGAATTTCACCGTCGCGGTGCGCGAGTGGAACGAAGAAATCGTGTTTTTGCATCGGATTGTCGAGGGGGCGGCGGATCGGAGCTACGGGATTCAGGTGGCGCGGCTGGCCGGACTGCCGGCCGGGATCATCGACCGCGCGAAAGAGATCTTGGGGCGGCTGGAAGGCGGCGGCTCGAAGGCGGAGGTGTTCCGCGCGCCGACCACCGTGAAGGCCCGGCGACCGCGGACAAAGGCGGAAGGCGAGAACACGCCGAGCTTTGGCTGGTTCACCGAAGGCGTACCTGCCGACCACACCCCTCCGTAGGCCGCTCCGCCCAAGCGTGCAGCCCCCTTTCTCCGCGTCTGTGGTCGGTTTATCGACATTCCAACCTCCTCGCTCACAACTCTTTAGCAAATAGGGGTTCTCGCCAATCTTCGGATGGTGAAAACCAGTGCGTTCTCTCAGAAAGCGTGTGAGAAGCCCCGCCGCAGGCGGTCGTCACGCGGGTAGGGACAGCTCTCCGAGCGGTCCCAAATATCACTGGCTGGCCCAATGGACACGCCCGTCAGGCCAGAAAATCTGGGGACCGCTCGGAGAGCCATCCCTACCCGAGGTGACGACGCCTACGGCGGGCTTGCTTCCCACACGCTTTCTATAGGACAACGCCGTGCGGCGGAACGTTTGAAGAAAGTTTTTGTCGGATTACGTCCGGCGCGGGTACGGACAGGCGTTGACGGGCTCGATGTGCACGAGCGAGTCGGCGACGCGCGGTTCGGCCGCGTGGATGGCGTCCTTGACCTCGTGGGCGATGTCGTGGCCGGCGGCCACGGAGATCGTGCCTTCCACGCCGATGTGCAGATCGACGTAGAACTCCAGCCCCATCTTGCGCACGCGGCATTTCTCGACCTCGGCGACCCCGGCCACATGGGCGGCGGCCTGCCGGACGCGTTGGGCAATCTCCGGGTCGGGGGCGGTGTCCATGATCTCGGCGACGGCGGGCACGAGCAGTTTGTAGCCGTTGAAGCCGATCACCGCGCAGGCAAAGAGCGCCGCCCACGCGTCGGCGCGCTCCCAGCCGGGTCCGCCGACCCGGGCGACGAGGATGCCGACCAACGCCGCCACCGACGTGACGGCATCGGAACGGTGATGCCACGCGTCGGCGCGCACGGCGGTGCTGCCGATCTCCTCGCCCAAGGCAGCGACGCGCCGGAACATGGATTCCTTGATGGCGATGACGACCACCAGCACGCCCAGACCGATGACCGAGGGCATCCGGTGGCTGGGGGAACGGATTTCCTGCACGCTCAGCCAGGCGAGGAACAAGGCCGCGCCGCTCAGGGCGGTGGAGACCATCAACGCGCTGATAGGCTCGGCCTTGCCGTGGCCGTAGGGATGGTCGGGGTCGGGTTCCTTGGCGGCGAACTTCAGCCCGCCCCAGATGACGAGCGAACTGACGATGTCCAGGCTGCTCTCAATGCCATCGGCGATCAGAGCGTAGGAATGCCCGAAGATGCCCGCGAGGATTTTCACCACGGAGAGCACGACGTTGACACCGGCTCCCGCCAAGGCCCAACGGCGGGCTTTGTCGGAATTCGCAGGCTCAGTCATTAGAAAGGCAGAAGGCAGAAGTTCAGAAGGTAGAAGGCCACGAGACGAGCAGGAAGCAGATTCTCTACACCTCTGGCTTCTGAACTTCTACCTTCTGCCTTCTGTCTTCTGCCTTTCCGAGAATCGCCTCGAACCGATCTGACCAGTGCGCGTAGAACGGATAATCCTCCGGCGGCACCGCGCGGGGGCGGTAGCGAAAATGTTTGTAGTTCCACAGCCAGAGTTCGGGCCGCGCGCGGATGAACGGCTCGAAGAAATTCCAGCACGCCTGCGTGATTGTGCGCAGGTCCGTCCCGGCCGGGAACGTCAGCGGCGCGTGCGCGGTGACCGTGCAGGTGCCGTCCGGGTGGGGGACGTTGGTGACGGGCACGATGGGCACGCCCGTGCGCGCGTGCAAAAGTGCATGCAGGAACGTGACGTGCATCTTCATGCCGAAGGCGTCGATCAGCTCGCCGGGCTGGTCGAGCCGCAGCGCCAGGTCCGCCAGGAGGCCGACGCCGCCGTGCTTGACCGCGCGCATCAGCCGCAGCATCGACTGTTTTTGCCCGAGGATCCGGTTGCCCGAGTGCTCTCGCGCCCGACGGAACACCTCGTCCAGCGCCGCGTTCTTGAAGGGCAGCGCCACCATCGTGGACGGCTCGTCGATGAAGCCGGTCGTCAGCGCGACCCACTCGTGGCTGCCCGCGTGGAGGGAGAGGAAGATGATCCCGCCGTGCCGCGCGTGCGCCTCGTGAACCGGGCCGAAATTCTCCAGCCGGATGTGATCGGTGAAGCGCGCGTGGGTGAGGTTGCGCGCCCAGAACAGGTCGAGCATCGCGCGCGCGAAGTTGCGGAACGACGCACGGGCGACGGCTTCGCGCTGGCGCGCGTCGAGCGTTCCGCCGAGGGTGAGACGCAGGTTGTCGAGCGCGACGGTCCGCGAATGGCGGTCGAAGCGGTAGACGAGGTTGCCCAGCCCGTTGGCCAGCGCCAGACAAACGCGCCGGGGCAGACGGGGGATCAATCCGGCCAACCCGACGCAGCCGATATACTCCAGTCGGTATCGAACTTGCTTCCAGAGTTTTTTCATCGAAATGAACACCCGGACCTTAGCCCCGACCGTGGACAAGGAAAGGTTGTTGGCCATCGCGCAAACGATTTTGCGCGAGCCGACGGCCCCTTTCCACGAGGCGCGCGTGCGTCATGCCATCCTCGGGCTGCTGCGGACCTGCCGGAACGTGACGCTGCGCGAGGACGATTTCGGCAACCTGATCGCTCACTACCACGGTGGGGAAGGGGCACCGGCGGTCACTCGCTACGCTTTCTGCGCGCACATGGACCACCCGGGTTGGGTGCGGCCGGAGCCGGCGGGCGAGGAGCCGTGGTGGTTCCTCGGCGGCGTGTCGGCGGAGTACCTGGAGGCCAACAAGACGCGGCTGCGGCCCTTCGGCGACTTCGCGATGTGGGACCTGCCGGACTGCGAATTGCGCGACGGCCGCATTTATTCCCGCGCCTGCGACGACCTGATCGGCTGCGCGGCCATCGTCGCCACCCTTAAGACGCTCGACCGCGAGAGTGCGCCCGGCGACTGCTACGGGTTGTTCACGCGCGGCGAGGAAGTCGGCTTCGCCGGGGCCATCGAGATCGCGCGCGACGGGTGGCTGGTGAATGAGGGGGTGACGATCATTTCCCTGGAAACCAGCGCCGAGCGGCCCCCGGCGCGGATGGGAGACGGACCCATCGTGCGGGTGGGCGACAAAACTTCGATGTTCGACGCGGCCGTCACGGCCGAACTCACCGCCACCGCCACGGCGGCCGGCATCATTTTCCAACGCTGCCTGATGAGCGGCGGCACCTGCGAGGCAACGGCGTTCCGGCTGTACGGCGCGCGTTGCGGCGCGCTCTGCGTGGCGTTGGGCAACTACCACAACTGCGGCCCCAACCGGCGCATCGAGGCCGAGTACGTTTCACAATCTGACCTCGAGGGGCTTGTCCGGCTTTGCGTCGAGGTTGCCCGGCGTGGGGCGTCCGGCGCGCCCGACCCTGATGAGGTGTTGCGAGAGAGTCTCGAAACCCGCCTCCAGCAGTACCAACCCTATCATCACCGCGATCGGCGTCACTCCTCCGAATCATGAATGAGGTCATCCGTCTTCCGGCCCAGTCTGCCATGAAAAAAATTCTTATCCTCGACGATAACTTCGACATCCTCGTTTTGTACAAGACGCTGGTCAGCCACATGGGTCTGTCCGTGCGGACGACGACGGATGCTTTCGAGGCGTTGCGGTGGTTGGACGAGGAGCGGTTCGACCTGATCATGACAGATATGCGGATGCCGGCGATGGGCGGGGCGGAGTTCATCCGCCAGGCGCGCGCCAAGGGCGTGCGGAGCAAGGTCATCGCGATTACGGCGTTCCAGAATCTCGCCAACGCCAACCAGCTCGCGCGTTTGGAGGTGTACTGCTGCCTGATCAAGCCGGTGTTGTTGACCAAGCTGGAGGAGACGGTCACGCGCGCGTTGGCAGAAGGCGACGAGCCGGACCATGCGGTGATGGCGGGTGGCCAAGCCGCGTGAGTGCCCGACCGGAGCAGAATTTGTCCACAGATTACGCAGATTTTCGCAGATGAAGAAAAAGAGAGTTAGACCTTTCCCACAGCGTTTTTCGTTTGCGCGTGGAGTCCTCCTAGCCCCGGCAGGGGCGTAAGAATTTAGCCCGCGGCGCAAGCCGTGGCTCATCCACGGGGCACACGCCAGCCCCGGCAGGGGCGGAAGAAAAGACGCGGGTCTTCCACGGACCATCGCGCCGGTTTTCTTACGCCCCTGCCGGGGCTTGGACGTGG
>CAXTOX010000090.1:0-16180 GCA_964245885.1 uncultured Chthoniobacterales bacterium
ACGGGTCTGATCTGCCGACGGCGGCGAACGCCTCGACCATCCTGAAAACGGGTGTGCCTTGGACGAACCGCCTGCGGCGTGCGCCGGTCACCCGCCAGAAAACAACAAAGGCGGCCCGCAGCCCCCTCCGGCTGCGAACCGCCCTTGTTTTCCCCTTCCCTGGCGACCCGTCACCGGTTCCCTTGCCTCCGGTGGCAGGCCGCTTGTTTTCCCTACCCCATGATTCTTGTCAGGCGTTGATGGTGTCCACCGTCTCCGACGACATCTGCGGCCGACCCGCCTCGCCCAAGTACGCCCCGGCGGCGTGGCCGTAACCTTCGTTGGAAATGTCGTGGTAGCCTTCCTCGCCGTGGTCGGTGAGGTCCAGGCCCGTGTCTTCGCCTTCCTCGGTCGGGCGCAGGCCCATGACCGCCTTGAGCAAATAGCCGAGGACCAGCGTCGCCGCCACCGCCAGGGCCAGCGTCAGCGCGATAGCCTTCAACTGTTCCAGCCACAACGTGTGGCCGATGCGCTCGAACAAACCGTTGGTCGTCGCCGGGTTCGCCGGGTCGGCCTTAGCGAGATTCCCGTTCACCGTCGAAGTGGCCAGGAAGCCGGTCAGCAGCGCGCCCATCGTGCCGCCCACCGCGTGCACGCCGAAGGTATCCAGCGCATCGTCGTAGCCGAACCACGCCTTGACCTTGACTACGAAGAAGTACGGGATCAGCCCGGCGCACACGCCGACGATCACGGCCCCGGTCGCGTTGATGTAGCCGCACGCCGGGGTGACGACCACCAGCCCCGCCACCGCGCCCGAGCAATAACCCAGGATGCTCGGCTTGCCCTTGAGCATGAACGCCAGCGTCGGCCACACGAAGGCCGCCACCGCCGTGGCGATGGTCGTCGTCATGAACGCGTTGGCGGCAATGCCGTCGGCGGCCACCGCGCTGCCCGCGTTGAACCCGTACCAGCCCACCCACAGCATCCCGGTGCCGACCATGCAGAGCACCATGCTGTGGGGAGGCATCGCCTGTTTGCCGAAGCCCACGCGCTTGCCCAAAATCAGGCAGAGGATCAGCGCGCTCCAGCCCGAGGACATGTGGACGACCGTGCCGCCCGCGAAGTCGAGCGCCGTGATCTTGGCGTCGGCGTTGAAGGTGCCGTTCATCAGCCCCGTCGCGCCCCAAATCATGTGCGCCAGCGGGAAGTAGACCACGAACATCCACAGCGCGATGAAGGTCATGATCGCGGTGAACTTCATGCGCTCGGCAATCGCGCCGACGATGAGCGCCGGGGTGATGATCGCGAACATGAGCTGGTACATGGAGAACACGTTCTCCGACACCCAGTAGCTGTAGTCGGTGTTCGGGGCGCTCGTGACGCCTTTGAGGAAAAAGTGCTCGCTGCCACCCAGGAACGGGCTGTTGAAGTTCTTGCCGAAGACGAGGCTGTAGCCCACCGCCCACCACAGGATGGTCACCAGCCCCGCGCAGCCAAAGCACTGCGCGCAGACGCTCAGGACGTTTTTGCGGCGCACCAACCCGCCGTAGAACAGCGCGAGGCCGGGCAGCGTCATGAAGAGCACCAGGGCCGCGCTGGCCATCATCCAGGCGTTGTGGCCGGGGCCAGGCACCCCGATGACCGGGGTTGTCAGCCCATCGGGGATCTTGCCGTCCGTGCCTTTGAGGGCCGCCGTGGGGTCGCTGTTGGTGAAGTACGCTTCCATTACCCCGGTCCGCTGACTCTCGGTTGGCGCGATGGCAGCGGCCGGAGAGGCGGCGGGGTCCTGCGCCCTGAGAAGGGCGACAGAAAGCAGGAGCGAAAGGCATCCGGCGGCAGCGAACTTGGCGAGGAGGGGGAGGTGTCTGGTCATGAGGCTTGGTTAAGAAAAAGGCTGCGACGCGTTCCGGTGAGGCGGCGGGCTCCGATCAACTTGGCCGGATCACCCGTGGCGGCTCCTTCCTGTCGAGCGGTTTGCGGCGTCAGCAAGCCGCGTGCCCCGGCGTGTTCCTGGTCGCCTCCGCGAGGACACCACCCATTCTCAGTGGTTGGAATGCGGAGCCGGGTCTGATCCTTCATCCGCCAGTTGAGCAAAATCAGCCAACGAACTGGATAATTTAAGGCACTCGGGCGCGCTGGATGCCTGTTCGTTCCACCTCGCCGAAGCGTATTGCCAAGAGCAACCACCCCGGGCATACTGACTTCGCCGCCGAGTCCCGAAAAGAGTTCTCCCCGATGAATTTGCTTGAGTCCACGGCAGAGACGTTCAGGCGGCAGCCGCAGTGGCTTCTCTACACCGTGGCATCGGCCCAAGCAGCCGTCTGCGGGTTTTTCGACTACGTCACCGGCTACGAACTCGCCGTTTACCCGGTCTACGCGGTACCGATCCTGTTCATGGTCTGGTTCGGCGGACGGCTCCCGGCGGTGATGATCTCGGTGGTCTGCGCGCTGGTGTGGTGGTGGGCGGACGTGGGGGCGGGCCACGTGTACAGCAACGGGTGGTTCCAGGCCTGGGATATCGTCCTGCGGCTGATCTTCTTTCTCGTGGTGGCTTTCGCCGGGTTGGCGTTCAAGGAAAACCGCGACACCATGGGCGCGCGGGTCCGCTTGCTGGAGCATTCGCAGCGTCTGGAAAGCGAGATCATCAGCGTCAGCGAGCGCGAGCGCCAGCGCATCGGCCGCGACCTGCACGACGGCGTGTGCCAGTACCTCGCCGCCATCGGGTTGACCGCCGACCTGCTGCGCCAGAACCTCGCCTCGGAGAACCATGCGCGCGCCGAGGCTGCCGGCGAGATCGCCACCCTGCTCCAGGACGCCGTGGACCGCGCCCGCGAGGTCGCCCGCGGCCTCTCGCCCGTGGACCGCGACGAGGGCGGGCTGGAGAGCGCCCTGGAGGAGCTGGCTTCCAGCACCACGCGGTTGACGGGGATCGCCTGCGACTTCATCTGCCCGGAACCCCTTCCCGTGCGCGACAACATCCTCGCCGTCCATCTTTTCCGCATCGCGCAGGAAGCCGTCGGCAACGCCACCCGCCACGCCCATGCGCACAACATCATCATCGCCCTGGAAGCCAGCGACGGCGACTTGTCGCTGCGCGTCAGTGACGACGGCAGGGGCTTCGATCCCGCCCAAGTCAACGCGAGCGCGGGCGGCGGCATGGGGCTCAACACCATGCGCTACCGGGCGCGCACGCTCGGCGGCACGCTGGAGATTTACCCGAACGCCCCCACCGGCACGGTCGTGGCCTGCACCACCCGCTTCGGTGCCCGTCCGCCGGGCAACCCGCCCGAAGTGAACGCCATGGACCCGCCGGAGGTCGAACTCGCCTATGCCCACCGTCGCCACTGACAAACTGCGCGTCGTCGTCGTGGACGACCATCCCATGTTCCGCGACCGCCTGTCGCAGATCATCAACCACGAACTCGACCTAGCCGTCTGCGGCGAGGCCGAGGATGCCCAACAAGGCCTGGCGACCATCGAGGGCACGTCTCCGGACCTGGCGATCATCGACATCACCCTCAACGGCAACAGCGGGCTGGAACTCATCAAGAGCATTCGCGCCCTGGGTTTGAAGATCCCGCTCCTCGTGCTCTCGATGCACGACGAGTCGCTGTACGCCGAGCGGTCGCTGCGCGCGGGAGCCAACGGCTACATCACCAAACGCCAGCCGGCGGCGGAGGTCGTTTCAGCGATCCGGCGCATCCTGGCGGGCGAGGTGTATCTGTCCGACAAAATGACGGCTGGCTTCCTGCGCAGCCTGACGACTGGCGGACCGGGCGGCGGCGCGGGGGTAGGCAAGGAATATTCCCAGCCCATCAACCGGCTGACCGACCGCGAACTGGAAGTGCTCGAACTGATCGGCCTCGGGCGCACGACGCGCGAGATCGCCGCGACGTTGCAACTCGGCGTGGCGACGGTGGACACCTACCGGGCACGCATCAAGGAAAAGATGAACTTCCGCAACGCCGTGGAGTTGCAACACTTCGCGATCCGGTGGGTACGCGAGCGCGAGGGGTGAGCAGCGTCGAAATGCGCCAGTGCCGACCAGGGTTCATTTGCCTGACTCTGCCACCCTGCCACCACCCGGTGGACCGGCCATCTCCAACCGAGACACCCGTTCGAGGAACTCCCGCGCCGCCGGGGCCGTCATGCGGAAGCGCCATTCCACCTGCGTGTCGTGCTTCGCTACCGTCGGCGGCTCGATGAACAGGTTTGGCCCCGCGCTGTGAAGCTGGAGCACTGCGTCGGGATTCGCCTGGAGCTGGCGCGTCACCTGCACGGCGTCTTGCGCGTTCGCGGTGTTGAGGATGAACACCGCCGAGACAGGTTCGTGCATCTGGAGGGTCAACCCGAGCGCGCTGCAATGTTCCAGCAACTCGGGACTCAGCACCGTGTCGGTCAAAGCGGTGAGCTCGCGCGGCTTGTAGGTGACCAGCCGGAACGCGCTGCCCTCGTCCAGCCGCTGGAACTCGCTCAGAAACTGCGCGTCGCTCTTGAGATCTTCCCGCAGCCCGAGACGCACGCGGATGAGGGCCTCGACCGATTCGCGCGGCCCGAGCGCGAGCGTGTCCGGGCCAACCTGCGCGAGGGCGGCCGTGCCGTCCTTCTTTTCGTAGATGGTCAGGCCGTTGACGCTGCGCGGCGGTTTGACGAAGTCCGGGTCGTTGCCAATGCGTTCCCGCAACAGGTTGTCCACGCCCACGGAGTTGCGCAGTTCCACCAGGACGCCGTCGACCGCCGGACCGTGCACGTCGGCCGGGGCCAGCGCGCGGATGAGGCGCGCGACCTGCCGGCGCACATCGATCTGCGGCGTGAAATCCGCGTCGGTGAACTCGCGCACGTCCACGGCCACGACCGCCACGGTGTTGGCCGGCAGCCAGTCGCGTTTGCCCGGGGTGCGGAAAACGAGCAGGAACACGATGGCGGCGATGAGAGCCACCGTGACCGCCACGAACCAGAACACGCGCAGGTCCTGCCGGTCGGCGGCCCGCGACTCCTCGTACCAGAACGTCTCCAGGCCAGCGAGACGTTCGAGATTTTGCCGCTGGCGGCGGCTGGCGGTGAAGGGTTCGTCCGCACCCCGCGGGGCCTGCTCGCGCGCGGCCAGCCGACGGCCCATGGCGAGGTAGGCGTCCTCCTTGTTTTCCTCGGTGTCGGTGAGCTGCCGGCGGAGGGCGGCGATCTCCTTGTGCAGACCCGCGACGCCCAGCACGGCGGCCCGGTCGCGCGCGGCGAGGTCCGCCCGGGCACGCTGCGCGCGGGTGTCGAGCGCGGCGAGCGCGGCTTTGACCTCCTTGATGGCGAGTTCGTCGGCTGCCATCGGTTCGACGGCCTCCGTCCGCGCGGCGGCGAGTTGGACGGCTTCCTCCGACAGGCGGGCACGCTCGGCGTCGGACTCCCGCTGGCGCTCGGCGCGTTCCCAATCGGTCGACAAAACGCCCTGCCGGCGGGCACGGCGTTCTTTTTTGAGCAGCGCGGTCTGGGCGGCGTTGAGGGCATGTTTACGGTCGTTCTGCTCGTGGAGCACCTTGTCGTGCTCGGCGCGGGAGGTCTGGAGCGCGGCGAGGCGTTCCTGGACCGGTTCGCGTTCCTCGTCGATGGCGGCGAGGACCTGGGCATGGTCGCGCCGCGCCGCCTCGCGGGCCGCTTCCTGCGCACGGACCTCGGTTTCGAGTTCGGCGATGCGCAGGTGGGCGGCCTCCACCTCGTCGTTGAGGCGGCCGAGATCCACGAACGCCCCGCGAATTTCCTCCGTTTCGTCGCCGATGAGTTCGCGCCAGGAATGACGGCCGAGGGCCGTGTCGGCGCGGTCGAGCGCCTTGCGCGCGTTGGTCAGCGCCACCCGGTTCTTGGAGCGGCGCAGCCAACGGGTGATCTCCTTGACGCCGGTACTGAGGAAATTCATGGCGGGCAGGCGGTGGAGAGGTGTTTAGGCAGGGGAAAAACTTGGGCGCGTGGGCTTTGGGGGGCGGAGGGTGGAACCGGGAGAAACGGCGCAACGTTGCACACTTCCGGTCCGCACGCCAAGCCGCAGTTACAGCGAGGGATTGAACGGACTCGCCTCAAGGCAGGTTCCCGTGCTGATACGCGGCCAACTGCTCCCGGCAGGCTTCCCCGACGCCGGCCGGGGTGCCGTCGCGCTCGGCCAGCGTCAGGGCGGCCAGGGCGTCTGCGATCGCCTGCGGCCATCGTCCGGCCGCCGCCTCCGCCGCCGCGAGGGCTTCGAGGCCACCGAGATCCTCCCGCCGGCCGAGGGCGACCGCGCGCTGGGCCAGATGCAAGGCACGGTCATGCGCATCGGGGCTGTCGAGGTGTGCGTACGTCCAGGCCAAGTACGTGAGCACGGGCACGTTGTCGCCACGGCGAACGAGGCCCGCCTCATACTCGGCGCACGCCCCGGGCACGTCGTCCCGCGCTCGCAACAGGTCCGCCAGCGCGAAGTGCGCGAGCGGTTCCTCGGGGTCGCGTTGTGTGCACCGGCGGTAGAGCGCCAGCGCCTCGTCGGTCTGTCCGTCGCGCGCCTTCGCCTCGGCCAGCAGACCGAGCGTATCCGCGCTGGCGTCCGGTTCGCGGGCGAGCGGTTCCAACAGGCCAACCACCTCCCGTGCACGGCCGGTCCGCAGCCAGTAGCGGCTCAAGAACTTGGCGGCTTCGTGGTTGTTGGCACGGGGATTGGACTGCCAGGCCCGCTCGTAGGCCGCCGCGGCGTCCGCCGGCCGTCTAGCGTCCGTGAGCGCGTTGGCGTAGAGGCGGTAAACGCGGCTGCTCGGTGCCGGCAGCACCGCGAGGCTGTGCGCGAACAACGTCACGCCGTCGCGCCAGAAATGCGCCTGCCAGACGCCCATCCCCAGGCAGGCCAAAGCCACTGCCGCCGCGGCCGGGTTCATCCAGGTCCCCGCGCGCGGCCAGCGTCGCCACGCCTCCTGCGCCGTCCAGCACAGCGCGATGAACAGCCCGACGTGCGGCAGGTAGGTGTAACGGTCCGCCACGGCCTGGCTGCCGACCTGCACCAGGCCGATCACCGGCACGAGCGTCCCCAGGAACCACAGCCAGCCCATCGTCACGAACGGCCGCCGCCGCCATTGCCACAAGGCCGCCGCCGTCAGGCAGGCGAGCGCCGCCGCCCATCCCACCGGCCACCAGACCGACACCCCGTACCAGTACGGATAGTAAACGCTCAGCCCCACCGGCCAGAAAGTCTTCTGCAAGTAGGTGCCCACGCCGAGGGCGGCGGTCGCCAGCCGGAAGCTCACCGGCAACTGGTCGAGCGCAACAACCGCGTGCGAGTGCTGGGCGAAGTACGTCACCACGCTCGACGCCACCATGAGGAGGCCGAAGGGAATTTTCTCCAACAGCAGTTGCCCGAACCGCCGCCAATGCGCACGGCTCAACCCGGGATCGAACCGCCGCAACGGCCAGTAGTCGAGCAGCACCAGGAGCGGGGGCAAGGTCACGAGCATGGGCTTGGCGAGCAGCCCGAGCGCAAAACATCCCAGAGCCAGGACGTAGGCGCGCGTCTTGGCGGAACCGTTTTCACGGACGTAGCGGGTGTAGGCGAGGAGGGTCAGGAAGCAAAACGCCGTGCTGAGCACGTCCTTGCGTTCGGTCACCCACGCGACCGATTCGACGTGGAGCGGGTGCACGGCGAAGAAAAACGCCGCCGCCGCCGCCGGCCACAATGCCCCGGTCGCCAGACGCAGCCAGCGGAAGAGCAGCAGGGTGCTGAGGGTGTGCAGCAGGAGGTTGGTGAGATGGTAACCGCCGGCGCGAAGCCCGAAGAGTTGGGCGTCGAGCATGAGCGAGAGCCACGTCAACGGATGCCAGTTCGCCCGCTCGAAACTGGTGAACGCCCAGGAAAAGCCGTCCGCCGTCAACCCGGCGAGGACGTGCGGGTTGTGGTACACGTAGCCCGGGTCGTCGAAGCCGATGAAGGCGAATCCTAGGGTCTGGCCGTACACGGCGAGCACCGCGACGACCAGTGCGAGCGTGACAAGACGTTCTGGCCGCGACGAAGCCCCCGTGGCCGGGGAAGAGAAAAGCGCGAGGTTCACGAGATGAACGGGATACCGCCTCCTCGCCGAAGCTGGAATCACGCCACCAAGGCCGGATTCCTCCGGAGTAACGTCCCGGCACCGGCTCCGGGAAGCGTTTTGGTTTGTAGTCAGGGAGAATGTCCCTGCTAGAGTCGCGGGAGCCAGGGCAGGCCAGGAACAACCACCCACATGACCTTGAGCGTCGAGCGCATCGAAGCGTTGCTGCTCATCGCCGCCGTGGTGGCGATGATGGCGCGGCGGCTGCACCTGCCCTACACCGTGGGTCTGACCCTCGCCGGGGTAGCCCTGGCTTTCGCGCACGCCCCCTTCGAACTGCCGCTCACCAAGGAGATCATCTTCACGGCGTTCCTGCCCCCGCTGATCTTCGAGGCGGCGATCCATATGCATTGGCGCGCCCTGCGCGACGATGCGCCGGTGGTGGCCGTGCTGGCCACCCTGGGCATCGTGCTGGCCTGCGCGGTCATCGCGGCGGGGCTGCATGCCTTCGCCCGTTGGCCGTGGACGGCGGCCGTGCTGCTCGGGCTGCTCACCTCGGCGACCGACCCGGTCTCGGTCATCGCGACCTTCAAGGAGGCGGGCGTCACCGGGCGGCTGCGCCTGCTGGTGGAAAGCGAAAGCCTCGCCAACGACGGGACGGTGGCGGTCCTCTACGGGGTCGTGGTGGCGGGAATGCAGGGTGCCGGGGTCGGGGTCGGCGGCGCGCTGGGCAGCTTCACCGTCACCGTGGCGGGCGGGGTGCTCTGCGGTGCGGTGGTGGCCGGGGCGGCGTTGCTGCTGGTCGGACACACCGACGACCATCTGGTCGAGATCACCGTTTCCACCGTGGCGGCTTACGGCTCGTTCCTCCTCGCCGAACACTTCCACCTGTCCGGCGTGCTGGCGACGATGACGGCGGGCGTGATGATCGGCAACCTCGGCTCGCTCGGCACGTTTTCCGACCGGGGGCGGGAGGCCGTCGTCTCGTTTTGGGAGTACGCGGGCTTCGTCGCCAACTCACTGATCTTCCTGCTCATCGGCATCCGGCTCGTGGCACAAAACGTCACGGGCGTCCTCGGGGTCGCTTCCCTCGTGATCGCCCTGGTCGTGCTGGGCCGGGCGGTCACGGTGTACGGGTGCTGCGCGTTTTTTCGAGCGTCCCGCTGGCGGGTTTCGGCAAGCCACCAGCACGTCCTTTTTTGGGGTGGACTGCGCGGCGCCCTGGCCCTGGCGCTGGCGCTGGGACTGCCGGGCGACCTGCCGGAACGTGAGACGATCATTTCCGTCACCTTCGTCGTGGTGGCGTTTTCCGTGATCGTGCCGGGACTGACGATGAAGCCGCTCCTGCGCCGTCTCGGCGCACTCGGGCCACGGGCGGAGCCGGAGGCCCCGCGCTGAAGGTGCGCCGGGAAGTCCCCTACCCGCCGACCGTGCCGGCGGCGAGACGCTGACGGACCTCCAAGAACTTTTCCTCGGCGAGCGGCTCGCGCCCGAGCAGCGACACCACCACGGCCACCGCGAACGACAGCGGGATGGACACCAGCCCGGGGCTCGCCAGCGGGAAGATCGCCGTCGGATGCTTGAAGATCGTCACCCACACCGCCGGGGAAAGGATGATCAGGCCCACCGAGGTGACGACGCCCACCCACATGCTCGCCACGGCCCCCGCCGTCGTCAGCCGCCGCCAGAAGATCGACAGGAAGAGCGCCGGGAAGTTCGCGCTCGCCGCGATGGCGAACGCCAAGCCGACCATGTAGGCGACGTTGGTCGTCTCGAAGGCCAGGCCCAGGACCACCGCCGCGAGGCCGAAGAACAACGTCGCGTAGCGCGCCACGCGGAGTTGTTCGCTCTCGGGCGCCTGGCCGTTGCGCACGACGTTGACCCACAGGTCGTGCGAGAGCGCGCTGGCCCCGGAGAGGGTCAGGCCCGCGACCACCGCCAGGATCGTGGCGAAGGCCACCGCCGCGATGAAGCCCAGCAGCGGTTCGCCGCCCAGCACGCCGGCCAGCAGCGGCGCGGCCATGTTGCCGGCCTTGTCGGTGGGGGTGGCGATGTTGCCCTGGCCCACCAGCGCCATCGCGCCGAAGCCGAGGATGAAGGTCAGCAGGTAGAAAAACGCGATCAGCCCCGTGGCGTAGAAGGCGCTCTTGCGCGCCTGCGCGGCGTCCGGCACGGTGTAGAAGCGCATCAGGATGTGCGGCAGGCCGGCGGTGCCGATCATCAGCGAGAGGCCCAGCGAGATGTCGTCGAGCGGGTTGTGGACCCCCGGCCCGAGGAGGTTGACGGCCGGCTTGCCCGCGGCGGTGTTGGCGGCGTTGGCGAGGTCGTTGGCCCTGGCGAAGAGCGCCGCCGGGTTGAAGCCGAACTGCGCGAGCACCAGGACGGCCATCAGCAGCGCGCCGCCGAGCAGCAGGCCCGCCTTGATGATCTGCACCCAGGTCGTGGCGATCATGCCGCCGAAGAGCACGTAAATCATCATCACCGCGCCGACGGCGACGATGGCGTACAGGTACTGGATGCCGAAGAGCAGCTTGATGAGCTGGCCCGCGCCCACCATCTGCGCGATGAGGTAGAAGAGGACCACGGCGACCGTGCCCACCGCCGCCGCCACGCGCACCGGCTTCTGGCTCAGGCGGTAGGCGACCACGTCGGCGAAGGTGTATTTGCCGATGGAACGCAGCGACCCGGCGATGAGGAAAAGCACCAGCGGCCAGCCGACGAGGAAGCCCGTCGAATACAGCAGCCCGTCGAAGCCCGTGAGCGCCACCTTGCCCGCGATGCCCAGGAAGCTCGCCGCGCTCATGAAATCCCCCGCCAGCGCGAAGCCGTTCTGCCAACCCGTGATCTTGCCGCCGGCGGCGTAGAAGTCCGCGGTGTTCCGCGTGCGCCGGGCCGCCCAGTAGGTGATGCCCAGGCTCAGCGCGATGAAAACGAAGAAAAAGATTTTCGCCGTCGTGCCGACGTGGCCGAGCTGGCTTTTGACGGCGTCGGTCGATTCGACGGCCAGGAGGAAGGGGAGGAAGGTCATGACGGCTTCAGGCGTTTCCCTTCCGGTTGGAGGCGAGGACGTAGACGAGAGTCAGCACCCACGCCGAGACGATCACCAGCGCGCCGAGCAGGATGCCCCAACTGATCCCGGGCACGATCTGCGTGCCCAGCAGCGGCTTGTCGTAGGCGACCAGCAGGATGAAGCCGAAATAAATCACGATCATGATGCCCGACAGCACGAAGGGCAGCGGCGAGCGGATCGCGCGGGGTGGAACAGGTTCGTTGGGGGGAGTGATCACCCGTCGAGTGTGGAGAGAAAAGTGGCTCGAAGAGAAGGAAAAAAGAAACAAACTTCGAGGCGTTCCACGGCGGCGGAGTGCGCCGCCCGTGGCGTCACGGGTGACAAATTCGTCACAAGAAAGCCTTAGTCCGCCGCCAAAAATCCCTTTGAATGACCCCCGTGTCAGCGATCCCGGAACACTTCATCCCATTTCCCGACCGGTGCGTGCGGCCACGCTCGCCCGGTGGAAAAGCGGATGCCGCCGTCCGGGATCTCCGCGAAAAGAGGACGCTGGCAGAGAATTTGCTTCTTCTTCGCCACGCCTTCTGAGATAGAAGGCGGGTGGCCGAAGTTTGGCCGGCCAGTCCCGCCGCTCCTGACCAGGGCGGCCCGCAGAGACAGATCACCTAACCTAACCAGACCAGAATCCTCAAAAGAGACTTATGAAACGCCTGTTTCACAAACCCTTGCAGTCCGCGCGTTCCGCGGCCGCCAGTACGCTGCTGCTCGGCGGCGCGCTCCTGTCCGCCACCACGCCCGCCGCCCACGCGGCCGATCCCTACGACAAGAGCCTGGAGGCTCGCGTCGAGGCCTTGGAGCGTGAACTCAACACCATGAGCAACGACAGCAAGGGCAAGAACGTCACCTCGACCGACGTACCCACCTTCGTGCGCGCTTCCAAGAACGTGCAGGAACTCACGTTCAGCGGCGAGGTGCGCTTCCGGAACGAACTGAGCACCACCGACAACCAGGCAGCAAACAACTCGACCCAGGCCGATGTCAACCGCTTCCGGTTCCGGTTGTTCGCGGATTACAAGCTCAACGACAACTTCTTCGCCGGTGCCGCCGTGCAGACGGCGCTCGCTGCCGACAGCGGCAACACGACGATTTCGGAGGGGTTCGACAACTACTCGCTTTATCTCTGGCGTTTCTTCGTCGGCTGGCACTCGAAGGATGACACCCTCAAGTTCACCCTCGGCAAGCAGCCCAACCCGTTCTACGAGGAAACCGAGATGCTGTGGGACGCGGACATCAGCCCGCTCGGCATCAGCGAACAGATCAAATTCGTGAACACCCCGCAGTTCGAACTCAGCCTGATCGCCGGCCAGTTCGCCTTCAACGACAACCCCGAGAACGCCTTCTACAATGGCAACGGCGTCGCGACGACGACCGCCAACGTGAACGGCGGCGCCCGCGTGCCCGGAGGTGACAACAACTCCGACGCGTATCTGGCGTACCAGCAAATCCTCGGCGTCTTCAAGGTGAACAACAACGTGACGGTTTCGGCAGCGGGCGGCTACCTGTTTTACCCCGGCCACGGCGGCACCGCCTCCGCCGCCACCCTGCCCCTCGCGGCGACGGGCACGGGGGTCTTGAGCCCGAGTTCCGGCAACGCCGGCGCGGGCCGCGGCGCGGGCAACGGCCAGGGCCAAGCAGGCAACGTGGAGCAGAATTCGGCCGCGTTCATCTCGGCTAACGCCACGCGCAATCTGTCCATCGGCACCTTCGATGGTGACGTGAAGCTGGGCCTGGGCAAAGCTCTGAAGCTCAAAGTGTACGTCCAGGGAGCCTACAACTTCAAGGGCGGCGCGCGCGACGCACAGGAGTATGCCCAGCCCGGTTTGGACGGCATCACGGACAAACTTGCGTTCTCCAGTGGCTTCTCCATCGGCTCGGACTACCAGATCAAGAAGAACGGCGACTACCTGTTCCACGCGGAATACCGTCAGGTGGGTCTGGGCTCGGTTGACCCGAACCTCAATGACTCCGATTGGAACTTCAGCCGCCTGGGCTTCCGTGGCATCAAGATCGATGCCAGCTACGGATTCTACTCGTGGTTGATCGGCACCGTGACCTACTTCGGCAGCAACAACCTCGGCAGCGAGAAGAACCTGAACATCGGTGTGGGCAACTACAACGCCAGCCACGTCGTTCAGTTCGACCTGACGACCCGCTTCTAAGTACCTATCCGAATAAACTCACGTTGGTTTTCTTCCGCCCCTGCCGGGGCTATACCGAAGGGCCGTTCTTCCCCGGGGCTCACGCCCCGGGCTAAATTCTGCCGCCCCTGCCGGGGCTGAAAACGAGGTGAATCGGATAGGCACTAAGCGAAGGTTGTCTCCTTCAGTCTAGGCAAACCTCGCGCCGCGGATGCGGCGCGAGGTTTTGCTTTTTTCGGGTAAAGGGTTTGCTCGTCCGTACCGTGGGGCATCTTGAGAACGTCTCTGGCCGGTGGATGTCGCTTTCCGAGCGACATGGGTCCCGCTTGCGCCGCAGCGGCCTTTTCTTTCTACAGCGTTTTTCGCTTGTGTGTGGAGTCCTCCCAGCCCCGGCAGGGGCGCAAGCGTTTAGCCCACGGCGTGAGCCGTGAAGTCACAGCTTTTATGTTCACAGCCCCGGCAGGGGCGGAAGAATTTAGCCCACGGCGCAAGCCGTGGGAAAGTGCCAGGCAACGTCACAGCCCCGGCAGGGGCGTAAGAATTTAGCCCACGGCGTGAGCCGTGGGAACACGGTTTCTTATCGTCATAGCCCCGGCCGGGGCGTAAGAAAACCGGCGTGGCCCACACGCTGACGTTGCTGCTCACCCACCTCGTTTTCTCCACCAAGGAACGTCGCCCCTGGCTTGATGACGCTCTACGGGCCGACGTGTTCGCCTATTTGGGCGGCATCGTGCGGGAAACTGGTGCCACCGCCTTGGCCATCAACGGCACCGTCGATCACGTCCATCTGCTCGTGACCTGTCCGCCGGCGTTGGCGCTGGCCGAGTTGGTGCGTCTGCTCAAAACAAACTCTGCCCTGTGGCTGCATCGTGAACACCGCCGTACCCACGCAGCTTTCGCGTGGCAAGTCGGCTACGGAGCGTTCAGCGTGAGCCATTCCGCACAAGCGGCAGTGACAGAATACATCGCCCGACAGGAGGAACATCACCGGCGCATCGGGTTTGCCGAAGAGTACGTCGCCTTGCTCCGCAAACATGGCGTGGCCTACGACGAACGTTTCGTGCTCGGTTAGAGCGGACCGCGACGTGGGTTTTCTTCCGCCCCTGCCGGGGCTTTGATCCTCATGGTGATCATCCCCACGGCTCACGCCGTGGGCTGTATTCTTGCGCCCCTGCCGGGGCTGGGAGAACTCCGCGCGCAAACGGAAAACGCTGTAGACGCCTGCGGCGTGAGGGAAATGTTTGGCCGACGAACTGGCGCGGAGCGCGTTTTGTGCGCCACGCACCCGCTCTACCGCCGGGGCAGTCCGGTCCGGCGCGCCGAAGACGGCGTCCATCGGCGTGAAGGTACACCGCTTTCCAGGATGGCCGGGCGTTCACCACCACTGACAGATAGGACCGATAAGAGAGCGTGAGAAGTTCCGCCGTAGGCGTCGTCCCAAAGGTAGGGTTGCCTCTCCAAGGCAATCCAAATTTGGCTCGGCTGACCGTGCCTGTGGTCCGACGTTTCCCAGAAACATTTGGATTGCCTCGGAGAGGCAACCCTACCTTCGGGACGACCGGCCGCAACGGCCTGCCCAGACGCTTCTCACACGCTCTCAGAGAACAAGTGGAGAACTACTTGCCGGGAGCATGGAGGTTCGCCAACCAGCCCGCAACACTCCCCCGGATGAGGCTCGATGGAAACATCGCCCTCACCCGGCTTTGACCAGTACCGTTCAGAGAAGCCGCTTCAAGCCTTCACCGCTTCTTCTTCGGTGAGATGCACCGCGATGGTGTGGATCAAGAGGCCATAACCGCACTTGGCGATGATGTCGGCGATGCTGTAACCGACCTGCAAGCCCATCTCAGCTCCCGCGCCGGTAGCGCCGAAGAACGGGGCCATGTAGGCGATGGGATAGAAGCCCCAGGCGAAGAGGGTCAGCAATCCCGTGTTACGCAGCAGGACCGACACCTGCGGACTGGAACGGCGCATGCAGGCGCGGAGTTCTTGCAGCAACACCACCAGGATATAAACGAAGGGGATCGAACTCAGCGTGCCCCACAGGCCGCGATGCGAGAACACCGTCTGGCTCACGCGGTCGGATTCGCCGATGAAACCGAGCAGGATCATCAGGAAGGAGGCCACCGAGAGTTTGAAGATCAAACTACCCGTCACCTTGCGCGTGAGGCCCAGGATCAGGATCAACTCGATAACCAGCAGCGGCACCGTGAGCATCCAGTCGATGTAGCGATAGGCGTGGTTGAAGGGCAGGCCCGTGGGCGAGTACCCGCCCGCTGGGTTGACCTGGTAGGCGGCTTCCCAGTTGTTAAAGATGCGGAAGTAATGGTAGGCGGCAATGAAAACCACCATGGCTCCCGCGGTGACGGAACCCCGGTACTTCAGGCTGATCTCGTGGCGCACGAGGGCGAAGAAGACGAAGGTTGCCATCATGCTGGCGATGGCTAGCGAGAGGACGTTGTAAACGCCAAAATATTGAGCGTAGGTGAGTTCGGGCATCATACTTTCAGGTGGTAGTTCAGGGGTGGATGAGCGGTCCACACCATGTGGCACGCGCAGATTACTACGTGGATGGTGGCCTGTTGGTTGCGTCCAACTTCCCGATCATTGCTTTTTGTTCCGAATGCCAGAGCCCGTCGCGGAAATCCAGGAGCGTGACCACCAGGGCATGCGGCACGGTCAGCGCGGCGATCAGGGCCAGATAAACGCCGATCATCCCGAGACGGTCCTGGTGGTGACGGACGACGAGTGCCAGCGCCCCCAGCATGGCCAGCGCGCCCAACGTGGCCGGCAGGGCCTGCCGCGCGAAACCACTCCAGCCGATCTTTTCCCAGACCATCAGCCGCCGGACGTGGCGCAGCCCGTGCCAGAACGCGAAATAAAACCCGACCGAGGCCAGCGCCGGCAGGACACCGAAGAACACCAGCAACGCCGCTCCCTCGGCCACGTTCAGCCACCGGCCC
>CAXTOX010000090.1:16190-16410 GCA_964245885.1 uncultured Chthoniobacterales bacterium
CGAGGCGCGTGGCGTCGTGTTCCATCCAGCGGAAGTCCGCGGGTTGACGCAGGAACAGATTGCAAACCGCTTCCGCCGTCTGCCGGTACAGCCCGGGATCGGCGGCCAGCGGGACCAGCATCGGCAACGCCCCCCGCCACGCCGCAAAGATCCCCCGGTGCCAACGCGAGCCGAAGGACGCGGGGTCCCGCCGCCACGACCACCACAAGTCGGCCAACCC
>CAXTOX010000091.1:0-14532 GCA_964245885.1 uncultured Chthoniobacterales bacterium
TTCATCGTCGCCGCAACGATGCCGCAACCTTCACCAGGAAGCTAACGGAGTAGTATTAGGCTATTGTTAGTCTCCAGTCCATTGTCCCTGCGCCCGTCCGTCACTCCCCGTTTGCGGCCACTCCTCTTCTTGAATGCTCCAAGATAGTATCTTGGCACTCGGGAGGCCCTTCGTTGGGCACCCGCCTTAGTTGAATTCCAAAGGCTGCGGCGGATCAATCTTGACGGTTGGCAGCGAGGCCGCGTCCTGCTCGTTCGGGTTGACCGCCGTGGCGCGCAACACTTTTTTCTCGGGTTCCAGGCCGGCGGCAGGAGTGGCTGCACTGACTTCCGGTGACTTGTTCAACGCCGTGCTTCCGTCCGTCGACGGTTGGCGGTGGTCGGCGTTTTCCTGTACTGGGCGCACGGCGTCGTAGGGATCGTGCTCCCCAGCTACGAGCACCGTGGGCGCTTTGATCTGGACCGGCTTGATGCCGTCGAAATTGGCAACGGCCTGAGCCTTGGCGACCATGGGCGCTTTCGGATCGGTGGACGGCTTGCTGACGGGAACGGCATTCGGCGCACCGCGAAGACTGGCGGCAAACTCGCCGATGGAGGACCGGCCGCCGCCATGCACCGGACAGAAACGTTGCGGCATCTCCTCTTTGGTGGCGTAGGTCACGAACGTCGTGCGGTGGCGTTCTCCGTCGGTGGTCTCGTAACAACGGTCGGTCGCCAGTTCTCCCGACTCCGTGCAGATCTCCACCTTCCGGAGGCCGCTCGGCACCGGGATGTCTTTGGGCGGCAGCACCTGGGCGGCGGCGTTCATCACGTTCACCCACACCGGCAGCGCCACCTGGCTGCCGAACGCCCCACGGTAGATCGGGGACGGCTTGTCGAAGCCCGCCCACACCGCACAGGTCACCTCGCTGTTGTACCCCGCGAACAACGCGTCCGTGAAATTGTAGGCCGTGCCCGGCTTGCCGCCAGCCACCATGGATTTAAGCCCGTAGCGGCTGTTCGCCGTCGCGGCGATGCCGCTTTTCAGAATTTGCGCTAGTTCGTTGTGAACCTGGTACGCCGGCGCGACATCCACGATGCGCGCGCGTGGCCCCGGCTTCGCCCGGAAGAGCACGTTGCCATCGGCATCCTTGATCTCGCTCAAGAGGTAAGGAGCCGCCGGTCGCCAGCCGCCGTTGGGGAAGCCAGTGTAGGCGAGCGCAAGTTCAGAGAGCGTCACCTCGCTGCTCCCCAGGAAAGTAGCCGGGAACTCGCGCAACGGTGAATTGATCCCGGCCCGCTTGGCCAGGGCCAGGACGTTGTCCAGGCCGGTTTCGTTGCCGACGCGCACGGTCGCGGCGTTTTTGCCTTCGACGAGCGCCAGGCCCGCCGGGATCGGCCCGTCGTAGCGGTTGCCGGCGCGTTCGACGCCCCATTCCCCCAAGATGCCGTTCTGCCCGCCGACCATCACCTGCCGGTTGTCGAGCACCTGATCGAGGAACAGTCGGCCGGGAAAAATCCCCTTCTGGTAGGCCGCCGCGTAGACCAACGGCGTGAAAGCCGTCCCCACCGGACGGCGCGCCCGGGGGTGCATCGCGCGGTTGAACTCGCTGTGCTTGAAATCCCGCCCGCCGACGAGCGCGATCACGCCGCCGTCGGCGTTGTTGAGGGCGATGAGCGCGCCTTGCAGGTACTCCGGGTTGGCGACGACGCTGTGGATGCTCGGCTGCTGGGCGTCGGCGTCGGCCGCCGGGGCTTGCTGGGCGATCTTTTTTTCCTCGTCGTGAAACTGCGTCTCGTACTGCGCGTAAGTCTGGTGGTTCTGGAAAGCCGGGTTGCGTTCGACCTCGTCGAGTTGCGCACGGAGGGCGGCTTCCGCCTGCTGCTGCACGCGTGCGTCGATGGTCGTATAAATTTTGAGTCCCTCGCTGACCGCCCGGTCCAGACCGACCTGCGCGATGACCTGCTGGCGGACCGCCTCGAGCGCGTAGCTGTCGCTGCTGGCGAGCACGCGCGGCTTGACGGAGAGTTCCTCTTCCTGCGCGGTCTGGTATTGCTCGCGGGTGATGTACTGCTCGTCGAGCATGCGCGAGAGCACGGTGTCGCGTGCGTTCTTGGCCGCCCGTTTATCGTGCCACGGGGATTTGTTGTTCGGACTGTTGATCAGCCCGGCGAGCGTGGCCGCTTCCCCGAGCGACAACTCGCTCGCGCGCTTGCCGAAGTACCCCTTCGATGCCGCCTCCACCCCGTACAAACCGCTGCCGAGATAGATGCGGTTCAAGTAATACTCCATGATCTGGTCCTTGGTCAGGGCCGTCTCGATGCGGCGGGCGACGTAGATTTCCAGGATCTTGCGCGAGAACGTCCGTCCGCCGAGGGGGAACGTGTTGCGGGCCAATTGCTGGGTGATCGTGCTGCCGCCCTGGCGTACCCGGCTGCCGCGCAGGTTCTGGTACGCAGCGCGTAGGATGCCCCGCGGGTCGCTGCCGCTGTGAGTGTAGAACCGGTTGTCCTCCGCCGACACCACCGCGTGCTGGAGGTCCACCGACATCTGTGCGAGCGGCACGCGCTCGCGGCGTTCCTCGTAGATGTAGCCGAACGTCGCCCCGGTGCGGTCGAAGATCGTGCTGGCATCCTCCATCTCGTTGAGCTGGGACAGGTCCAGCTCGGCTGCCTTAGCCGTCAGGTGCAGGTGAAAACCGTATGTTACCCCGCCCGCCACCGCCGACACGATGAACAGCGCAATCAGCGAACCAATGAACCAGTGACGGCGATAAAAGGACGGATTGTACTTGTAAGAATTCCGCATGACGACGCGCCGGGGGAGATGCCGCGCGGGCAAGCGCGTACCGGCAGGAAATCTCCACGAAATGCCATCCGACGCAATCCGAAAGTTTTCGCCCGCCGCGCCAGGAACGCGGTTGCCGGACGGGGAGAACGCCGTAGGTTCCGGCTGAGAGCGGCGTTTTGTGTAACATGGAGGCTTCCCCCGGCAACCGCGAACTGCTGGACTACATCCGACAACAGATCGCGAACCACGGTCCGGTCACCTTCAAATGGTTCATGCAGCAGGCGCTCTACCACCCGAAATTCGGGTACTACGGTGCAGGCCGGGCGCGGATCGGGAGGCGGGGGGATTTCTACACGAGCGTGAGCGTGGGCAAGCTCTTCGGTGAACTCATCGCCAAGCAGATCGAGGAAATGTGGCTGCGCATGAACTCGCCCGTCAGTTTCACGATCCTGGAGGAAGGCGCGCACGACGCCCGCCTCGCCTCGGACATCCTCTCGTGGACGAAGCAGTTCTCTCCCGAACTGCACGCCCGCCTGAGGTACTGGATCATCGAGCCGAACCCTCGCCTTCAGGCGGAGCAGCAGGCCACGCTCAGCACCTGGCCACGCAATAAAATCCGCTGGAGCCAGGGACTCGACCAGTTCGAGCACGGAGCCCTCTGCGGCGTGCATCTTTCTAACGAACTGGTGGACGCTTTCCCGGTCCATCTCGTCACTACAGCGGGCGGCCCCTGGCGGGAGAACTTCGTGGACGTGGACAAGCAGGGCTTTCGCTTCGTCTACGGCCCGCCGTCCAACTCGCTCCTGCACGCGGCGTTGGACCGGTTGCCGGTCCCCGGCGCGGACGGGACGCCGGGCGAGTACCGCACGGAGATCAACCTCGCCGCCCCCCGCTGGATCGAAGACGTGTCCAAGGTGCTCGGCCAGGGGTACGTTCTGACGGTGGATTACGGCTACCCGCGCGACGTGTACTACTCGCCGGAGCGCCGGACCGGCACACTCTCCACCTACCACGACCAGCAACGCGGCGACGATCCACTGGTGAGGGTGGGCGAATGCGACCTGACGGCGCACGTGGATTTCACCACGTTGGCCGAGCGCGCCGAGGCCAGCGGCATGAAGCTGACCGGCTACTGCGACCAGCACCACTTCCTCGTCGGACTGGGCGAAGGCGAACTGCTGGCCGTCGAGCGTTCCACCCGGGAGATGACCCCGGAGCTGCTGCACTTCGTCCGCAGCTTCAAGACCCTCATGCACCCGTCGACCATGGGGATGGCTTTCAAGTTCATCTGCTTCGAGAAGAACGTGCCCGCGCACGACCAGCCGCTGCTCGGTTTCCGCCGTTGCGCGGATGGCCGCGCCGCGCTGGGCTTGGAATCCGTCAAAACGGCGGTGTTCCATAACCCGTACGCGTCGTCTTAACCTGTCGGCGGCGAGCAGCCGCGGGTTTGTTCGAGGACCTTGAACGCCCCGCCGGCCGCTTCGGGATCAAGCAAGTACGCCAGACGGGGATCGCGGGGGGCCGCGCGAACCCGGCCGGGCGGCAGCCAACGGCCCAGGAACTCCGCTTGTGTGCCGTAGCCGGCCGTGACGAGCCCCCACTCTGCTCCCCAACGCCTCAAATCGGTGAAGTTCACGTCGGCGGTCAGGTCCTGCTGGCCAACCCGCGCGTAAACCTCGTGGCCGGTGAAGCGCACCTGCCGGCAGTAGGCGCGCAACGTTCCCGCCGGCCGTCGATGGTACAACACCGGCGTTTCGTCACCGTAGTCAATCGTCAGGAGCCGGCCACGGTTCCAGCCGCCAAGTTGTTCCTGCTGCCAGGCCCGGTAGGTCTCGAAAACTTCCACCCGCTGACCCGGCATGGCTCCGGTCGTCGCCACGGCGGCGGCGGCCAGTCGTGCGGCGGAGACCGGTTCCGCCGTCCGCTCCGCGGCCTCTCCGACAACGTCGTTCCAGACTACCCGGATCTCCCGCCAACCAGCGGCCGGGTCGAACGCCCACCGCGCGCACGGGAACGCATCCACCAGTTCATTGGAGAAGATCAGCGCGGTTCCTCGCGCTGCCGCCAACGCCTCCGCCAGCGTCCCGTGCCACGACACGCCCTTTGCCCAGCGAGTCAGATTCACTCGTCGCGCCGCCCGCAAACCCGCCGAGACTTCCACGAGGTGGTAGCGAACCTTTCGCCGCGCCCACCAGCCGAGCGAACGGAGCGCGCGCGCCGCCATCTCCCCGGTCCCGCCGCCGAGTTCGATGAGGTGCCACCGTCCGTCGGCCCCCGTGCCGTCTTTCCGGTGGGCCGCTGCCCACGCCGCGACCGCGTCCGCCAGCGCCGGGTGCAAGGTCGCCGACGTGGAGAAATCCCCTTCCCGCCCCACGGTGCGCACGCGCCGGGCGTAGTACCCGTGCTCCGGGTCGTACAGCGCGAACCGCATGAAATCCTCGAACGCCACCGACCCGCCCTCCGCGCCGATCCGTTCGCGCAAGGCCGCCTCCGCCGCGTTCACATCCCGCAGTTGCGCGCCGCCTCGGCGAGGCTGGAGTCCACCGCCGTTAGGCTGGCGAGGTACGGGTCCACCTTCGGCGTCAACGCCGGGGCGCGCACCAACGCGCGCGGGCTCGTCAGCCGCGAAAAGATCGCCGCGCTGATCTTCGACTTGGCCACGTACTTGTCGCCGTAGCCCATCCCGACGTTGCTCGACCAGAAATGGACGCTCGGCACCCCGTTGACGGTTTCCTCGCCCAGGAACACCACCGAATGCCCGTGCTCGCGTTTGCCGACGTGGTCGTTCCAGAAAATCTTCATGAAATCCCCCGGCTGCGCCTGGGCGAAGTCCGTGAAGTTCGTCCCGAGCTTCAGTTCGTAAAATAGCCGCGCGGTGCCCGGCCCGTTGGCGTTCCACCGGCCCCAGATGCCCTCCCCGTCCCGCTGCCCGCTGATGAGCAGCGCGGCGAACATCTTGTCATCCGCCGGCACGTCCCCGCGCGTTACGAGCGCGTTGACCGTCTTCAGGAACAACAGGTACGTCGCCCCCGAGCAGTAGCTCGGCTGCGCGCGGGCGGCCTCGATCTCCATGCCGTAAGGCCCGCCGAGACCCACCGCGCTGCCGAGCTTCACCGACGCCTGGTGGTTCGCCGAATACCCGCCCAACTGCGGCATCGCGCGGATCTGCTGGAGAATCAGCGCGTTGTAAGGGGCCGCGCCCGCGTCCGTCGCCGCAACCGACTGCGCCCGGGCGTCCGCCGCGCCGGTTGCGAGCAAGGCCAGCAGCAGGAGCAGGGAAAGGAAAACGCGTTTCATCCGGCCCCGAGCATCGGCGCAACCCTCCTCACCCGCAAGCGTGCCGCCCGCCTACGCGAAAAGCGTCTCCACCGCGCACGCCCCGCCGATCACCTCCACGCCCTCGGTGATCTCGCCGCGCGCATACGTCCGCCGTTCCTGGTAAACGCCGTCCACCGGCCGCCGGTGGACTTCCACCTGCGCCGTTTCGCCAAGCACGATCCAATATTCCGCCACGCCCGCCTCGGCGTAGAGCGAGGCGTTCTCGCGGTCCAGCGCGACGCTGCTGACGGCCACCTCCACCACGAGTTCCGCCGTCGCCGGATGCCGGCTGACGAAATCATCTAATGCCCCTCGCATCACAGAAACATCCGGCTCCGGCATCGAGTCCGCCAGACGCAGAGGCTCCTCTTTTCTAGCAACGAACTCCCGCCGCAACGCCCCGAGAAAAAACAGGTAGAGCTTCGTGGCAAGGGTGGAGTGAAACGGGGACTTGGACATCTTGTCGATGATGAACCCGCGAATCAACTCGTGATGTTTGAACGCAGGGTCATCTCCGAGCTTCTCGTATTCAGTGACCGGCCAGCGAAAGACACGCGCCCGGATTTCCGCCAAATCGAGGATGGCTCCCATGCTTCAGAGATTACACCGCCGACCCGCCCGCAGGAAGCTCATCTTTGCGTCTTCTGCCTTCATCCCCTGACGGTGATGCTCACCGGCTGGCACATCTGCCCGAAGGCGCGTTCTGGTAAACGTATTGCACCACGAAACTCCAGATCTCCGCCGTGCCCGCCGCCGGCAGCGGCTCGGCCACCTCGAAGTGCCGCCCCAGCGACATGCCGAAGTCCTTCGGGAGGCATTATCGGCAAGGCTGGCTGGTTGGCAAGCGGACGCACGGGGCGGTTCACTGTTCGCCGGGCGGGATGCGCTCGGGATTTGTCAGACGGCGCTCGCCCGGATGATCAGCGGCCGAGAATGTCTTCCCGGTCCACGCCTTGCGCGGACGCCACGGCCCGGAGGATGGCGTTGAGCGTGCCGACCCGTAGCGGCGAGTGATCAGGCACAGACAAACGGTGCGAACGCGGCGCGGCCGTTTCCAGGATGATGTGACTGCCCACCTGATTGACGCGCCGGTAGCCGTACTTGCGGCTGAGCACCTTGACCAACTCCGCGCCGGTGAGATCGCGGGGCAGCTTCATGCCACGGCCAGCAGTTCATCGCGGACGAGGTGGAGGCGGATGGCGTTCGGGCCTGGTTGGTCGAAGAAGAACGCCGTCACGGCTTCGCGCACGTTGGCGCGCAACTCCTCCCAGGTGTCGGCCTGGGTGAAAATGTCGTGCGAGAGGCATTCGGCCACGAAGCCGCCGTCCGCTTCCTGCGTCACGCTGAAAACAAGCTCCATGCAAGGAGTATGACCAGCAGCGTTGGCAAGGCAACTCATCGGACCGGAAATTAGCCGCAGATTACGCAGATTTACGCAGATGAGAGGAGGAGAAGTTTCCGGAAGTCTGCCCCTTCTTTCCCCAATCTGCGGAAATGTACGTAATCTGCGGCGAAAACTCTGTCCGCCGGGCGGGACGCGCTCGGGACTTGACGCGCTCGGGACTTGTCAGACGCTCCTCGCCCGCTACAGTCGCTGCCTCTCGAACCCACTCGCCATGCAAGCTCCGATCCAGACGTTCAACATCGTTCCCAAGCTCCCGCTCGCCCTCGAACCGTTGCGCGAGATCGTCTATAATTTGTGGTGGTCCTGGGAACCGGCCGCCCGGCAGTTGTTCCGCCAACTCGACCCCGAACTCTGGACCCGCACCAACCACAACCCCCTGCGCGTCCTCCAACTCGCCCGGCAGGCCCGGTTGGAGGAGGTCGCCCAGGACGAAAGTTTTCTGCGCGCGCTCAAGGGCGTGCTGACGCAGTTCCAGGCTTACATGGCCCGGCCGGACACGTACGGCCGCCAACAGCCCGGCGCGAAGACGACGCCCGGCGGCAAGGGCAACGATCTCATCGCGTATTTCTCGGCGGAGTTCGGCTTCCACGAGAGCGTGCCGAACTACTCGGGCGGGTTGGGGATTCTGTCCGGGGACCATTGCAAGAGCGCGAGCGACCTGGACCTGAACTTCTGCGCGGTGGGGCTGCTCTACCGGCACGGCTATTTCCGCCAGCAGATCAACAAGGAAGGCGTCCAGGAAGCCGTCCAACTCAACCAGAACTTCTACAACCTGCCCGTGCAGGAAATCCCGACCGGCGACGGCGGCGAACCGCTCAAGATCGGGGTGGAATTGCCGGGTCGTCAGGTGTTCGCCAAAGTCTGGAAACTGGCCGTCGGCCGGATCAACCTGTACCTGCTCGACACGGATATCCCGGAAAATAGTCCGGAAGACCGGGCCATCACGGCGCAACTCTACGGCGGCGACCTGGAGATGCGGATCCGCCAGGAGATCGTGCTTGGCATGGGCGGGCCGCGCGCGCTGGCGGCGCTGGGCTTGAAGCCGTCGGTCTACCACATGAACGAGGGGCACGCGGCGTTCCTGGGGTTGGAACGGGTGCGGCATTTCGTGCGGGCGCACCAACTGGATTTCCGGGCCGCGCTCCAGATCGTCGCAGCATCGGGGATTTTCACGACGCACACGCCGGTGCCGGCGGGCAACGACGCGTTCTCGCGCGAGTTGATGGCGGGGTATTTCGGGGATTACCCGGCGCAGGTGGGGATCGACTTCGAGTATTTCTTCTCGCTTGGGCAGGCTACGATCAACAAGGAGAACAATTTCTCCATGACGATCCTGGCGTTGCGTACCAGCCGCCACGCCAACGGCGTCAGCAAGCTCCACGGCGAGGTGTCGAAGGGGCTGTGGAAAGACGTTTGGGCCGGGGTGCCCGAAGACGAGGTGCCGATCACGAGCATCACCAACGGCATCCACACGAAGACGTGGGCCGCGCCGGAGTTCATGGACCTCTACACGAAGTACCTCGGCGCGGACTGGGAGGAGAACCTGACCAACGTGGACTACTGGCTGCGCGTCAACCGCATCCCGGACGACGTGTTGTGGGACACGCACCAGAAGCTCAAGGCGAGGCTGGTGGATTTCGCGCGGGAACGGCTGCGCAAGCAGCGGGAGCGGCTGGGCGACTCGCCGGCGGCGTTGCGGCAGGTCAACAACATCCTCAACCCGGAGATCTTGACTATCGGGTTCGCGCGGCGGTTCGCGACGTACAAGCGCGGCGCGTTGTTGTTCGGGCAGCCGGAGCGATTGCTGAAACTGCTCAATGACGCGGAACGGCCGGTGCAGTTCGTGTTCGCGGGCAAGGCGCACCCGAAGGACGAGGGCGGCAAGAAGGTCATCCAGGAAGTTTACAAATACACGCGCGACTCGGAACGGGCGAATAGAGTCGTGTTCCTCGAAGACTATGACGCGCACGTCGGCCGGCGATTGTACCAGGGCGTCGATCTGTGGCTGAACAACCCGTTGCGTCCGCTGGAGGCGAGCGGCACGAGCGGCATGAAGCTGCCCCCGAGCGGCGGGTTGAACCTGAGCGTGCTCGACGGCTGGTGGTGCGAGGGTTACAACGGCAAGAACGGCTGGCCCATCGGCGCGGAGATCACCGAGGGCAGCACCGACTTCCAGAACGAGGTCGACATTGAGAGCCTGTTCCACATCCTCGAAACGCAGGTCGTGCCGCTGTACTACGCTAAACCGGACGGCAAACTGCCCATCGCGTGGCTGCGGCTGATGCGCGAGTCGATCCTGAGCGTCACCCCAGTCTACAACACGCACCGCATGGTGAAGGAATACTTCGAGCGGCTGTACTCGCCGGCGGCGAAGGCGTACCACATCCTGAACGCCGACACCGGCAAGCAGGCCGTCGAGTTGAGCGAGTGGAAGAACAAGATGCGCCGCGATTGGCCGCAGATCCACATCGGCGAAGTTCATCTCGAACACGCCGACCGCACGAACATCCAGGTCGGCGACCGCGTCGGTGTCCAGGCGCAGGTGTTCCTCGGGCCGACGGCTCCGGCGGAGGTGAAGGTGCAGGTGTACTACGGTGAGGACAAGGAGAACGCCATCAGCCAGCCGACGATCCTGGAACTGACCAAATCCGAGAAAGTGGATGGTTCGGGGGTGTTTCTTTACAAAGGCGAGATTCCGAGCAAGGAAAGCGGGGCGTTCGGTCTGAGCGTGCGCGTGGTGCCGACGCACCCGAACCTCACCCAAGAGCACGAACTGCGGCTGATTACCTGGGCGTAGACGGAAATGCAGAATGCAAAATGCAGAATGCAAAAGTCCAGAGCCAGAATCCATGACCCCGGTCCTGTGTTTTCTGCCCTCTGCTTTCTGACTTTTGCATTCTGCATTTTGCATTCTGCATTTTGCTTTTCATGATCGTCATCGTCGGAGCAGGGTTGGCGGGGTTGGTATGCGCAAAGGAACTCGCGCGGCGCGGGGTGCGTGATTTTTTGGTGCTCGAAGCGGAGGACGAGCCGGGCGGGCGCGTGCGTTCGCGGCGGACGGCGGACGGGTTCGTACTCGACCGGGGATTCCAAGTTCTGCTCGACAGCTACCCCGCCGCGCGACGTCACCTCGACATCCCCGCGCTGGAACCGCGCTACTTCGAGAGCGGCGCGCTCCTGCACGACGGCGGCGGGACCTGGACGGTCGCCCACCCGCTGCGTCATCCGGCAGACATTCTGAAGGGTGCGCTTGGTGCGATGTTCCCATTGGCGGACAAGGCCCGCCTCGTCGCGTTGACGGCCGAACTGCTCACCACGCCGGACGACTGGTTGCTGGCGGAGGCTGCCTCCAGCCGGGACGTGAGCGCGGCGCACTATCTCTGGCGGCGTGGCTTTTCGCCGACCATCATCGAGCGGTTCTTCCGGCCGTTCTTCGGCGGGGTGTTCCTCGACAACAAACTCGGCACGAGCGCGGCGTTGCTGCGCTATTACCTGAAGAAGTTCACCACCGGCCGCGCGCTCGTTCCGGCGCATGGGATGGGCCAGATTTCCCGCCAACTCGCCGCCACCTTGCCAGCCGGGACGTTGCGGCTCGGCTGCCGCGTGCAAAACATCGAACTGCTGGGCAACCGTGCGGACGCGGTGCGCACCGACACGGGCGAACGCATCCCCTGCGACCGGTTGCTCCTCGCCACGGAAGCGCCGGCGACCGCCCGGCTCCTCGAACGCCCCAAGCTCGCCGGACCGCCGCCGCTGGGAACAACCGTCGTCTACTTCTCCTCGGAACGGTCGTTGTACGAGCGCGCCATGCTCGTGCTGCCGGCGGGCCGCGCGAAGCTCGTCCGCCACTTCGTCCAGCTCACCAACGTCGCCCCTGAATACGCGCCGCCCGGCAAACATCTTCTCGCAGTGACGGTGCTTGACCGGCGTGGTCTGGACGATGGTCCATTGACCGAGCAGGTCGCCGGCGAGATCGCCGGATGCTTCCCCGCTGCCCGCAGGCGTTTGGAGCCTCTTGCCGTCGTCGCCGTCCGGTACGGCCAACGGCGGCAGCCGGCGGGTTTTCTGCGCGACACCCCCGCCCCGCCGGCCCCCACGCACCTGGACAACGTCTGGCTCGCGGGTGCGCAGACGACGGCGTGCAGCATTCAGTCCACGATGGTCAGCGGCGAGCAGGCGGCCTGGTTCCTGGCGGAAGACCCCCGCCGATGAAGTCGCGCCAGCGGATGATCCTGTCGCTCGTGGTGGCCGCGGCGTGGCCGCAGGTTTCCAGCGCCAATCCCCGGGAAGGTTGGCGGCTGCCGAAAAACCGCGACTCCTACCTCATGGAGGATGATCTCGTGTACGCCCGATTCCTGGCGCTGGCACGGGACGGCACCTATAGGCAGATCAACCGCGACGCACGCGGCAGCGTCGAGGTCGACCGGGGGCAATGGGCGCAAGACGCTTCCGGCGTGCTGCGTTTGCATTCGTCCTGCCACGCGCTCCGGCCGCGGGCCTTGCGGAGCGGCTCGCTGTCCGTGACCGTCACCGACCCGGAGCAGCTCAACGCACTGCCGCGATTGGTTGCATCCGTGCGGCGTTTGCTCGCCGAATACACCGACGGCGTGTTCGACGCGGGGACGTTGGCGGAGGTCAACGTCCCGGGCGCTCCCACCGTGCGGATGGACGGCGGCAACGCTACCTTCGACCGCGCCGACGCTGTGACGCTCGCCGTCCGGGCCTCGGAAACGTGGGAGAATGAACGGACCGACGCCTATTACCTTGTTCCCGTGAAATCCTCCGACGCGCTCTTCGCCCTGCCGACCAGCGTTTTCCAGGCAGCGGACCTTCCGCAGGTGCGACGGACCAGGTCGCGCCGCTGGCCGCGCCGCCCTTTTACTTCGCACGGATCGACGCGAGGAAGTACGCGGTCGAGGTGGGCCGCTTGCAACCCATGCATCTTCCCGGGATGATGGAATGATCTTGTCCGCGCCGGCACCTTCCAGCGAAGCCGTCTTGGATCGCGGCGCGTTCCCGTGCCGTCGGGACGGGTGGCTGCTGGCCGCCGGTTTGTGCCTGCTGTTCGTCTTCAGCCTCGGTTCGCGCGGACTCAACGAACCCGACGAGGGACGCTACGCGAACATCGCCCGGGCAATGGCGGAACCAGGCGGCGACTGGTGGGAGCCACGGGAATCCGGGTTCGCGCACTACGACAAACCGCCGTTGATTTACTGGGCCACGGCGCTGAGCTTCCGGGTCTTCGGTTACAACGAATGGGCCGCGCGCGTGCCATCCTGCGCCGGGGCGGCGCTGACGCTGCTCGGACTCGCCTGGGCGGCCACGCGGTTGTACGACGCCCGCGTGGCGTGGTGGGCCGTGCTGGTCTGCGGCACCAGTGTGCAGTTCTGGGCGGTCGGCCGTCTGTTGACGCCGGACATGCTGATGACGGGATGGTGCACCCTCGCCATCGCGGCATGGGCCGAGTGCCGACGGTGGCAGGGGGCCTGGAGATGGTGGTGCGTTTCCCTCGGGTTCTGGACCCTCGCCTGGTGGACCAAGGCCACTCCCGCGTTGATCCCAATGGCGGGCGTCCTGGTCGGAAGCTGGGTGACCGGCGATGCCGCCGGCCGCCGCGCGTTGCGGCCGTGGCTGCTCGCGCCGGCGGTGGTCGTGCTCGGGTCTCCCTGGTATCTGTCGATGCTGCACCGCTATCCGGAGCTTTCCCCGTTCTTCTTCAAGCGCGAACTGGCCGGCCGCGTGGCGGGGCACGTCGATGGACGGCACGCTTCCCGGTTGATCTACGTGCCGATCAGCCTGGGCGCGTGGCTGCCGTGGTGGCCGGTGGCGGCGTGGCGGGTCTGGCGGGGACCGACGGGCGCACGTCTCGCCGGTTGGCACCGCCGGATCGGGGTCGAAGGCTGGACCGTGCTCGTCGGGTTGCTCCTGTTCTCCCTGGTCAACTCGAAGCTGCCCACCTATACCGTGGTGCTCGCGCCGTGGGCTTCCTTGTTGATCGCGCGCGCCGTGTCCGCCGCGGGCGCGGTTGAGCCGACGGTGAAGCGGCTCCTGCCCACGTTCGGCTTCGCGTCGGTCGCGCTGGTGGGCGCAACGATCCTGCCCCCGCGGATCGAGTCCCGGTCGGGGCCGAACTCCAGCGTGCGCGCGGTCTGCGACTACCTCCGCGCGCACGACGCCCGTGAGATCGACGCTGACCACTACTGGCCCGGCATGGAGTTCTACCTGCCGGACCGGCACATCCGCTACGTCCAGCGCGCCGCCGAGAACCAGCGGGAACGCGCCACGGACCCTGGCCGGGTGCCCGACGCCTTCGTCGACCCGCGTGATTGGCTCGATCAACCCGGCAAGCCGGGAGCTTTCCCGCCGGCCTCGGGCGAGCGGTGGCTGGTCCGGTTCCGCAAACAGGACTGGTCACCGTTCGACGTGGCTTTCGCGCGGGGGGAAACGGGCAAGGTCGCCACGTTCGGGCAGTTCGATCTCTATCATGTCACCCTGTCCGGCGGCCAGGTGGCCGGACCCGCCTCCCCATGAACATCGCACGCTGGCCAGGTCGGGTCGTTCACCCGCCCGGCGCGCCCGGTGCCAACGGTCGCCGGGGCGCGACTGGATTTGGCAAAAGGCTCCAGTTGAGCGAACTTGTCGCGTTTAGAATCCCCGACCATGGACGACGCCGCCGCCGCCAGCCAATTTGACCCCATCGATGCCGTGCTCGCCGACCTGCGGGCGGGCAAACTCGTGATCGTCACCGACGACGCCGACCGCGAAAACGAGGGCGACATCATCTTCGCCGCCGAGAAGGCGACGCCCGAGAACGTGGCCTTCATGGTCAAGCACACCAGCGGGGTGATCTGCGTGCCGATGGAAGGCGCGGAGTTGGACCGGCTCGAACTTCCGCTGATGACCCCCCTCGCCGCCAACACCGAGCGCATGCGCACGGCCTACACGATCAGCGTGGATGCCGCGTCGGGTGTCACCACCGGCATCTCGGCGGCCGACCGCGCCCGCACGATCCGCCTGCTCGCGGACCCCGGCACCGCGCC
>CAXTOX010000091.1:14542-16383 GCA_964245885.1 uncultured Chthoniobacterales bacterium
ACCTTCACCAGCTGCGGGTACACCGAGTCGAAGCCGGGCAGCGTGGCACGGAACGGCCTGCCGGTGAGCTCCACGACCTCCAGCGCCCGCACGATCCGCCTGCTCGCGGACCCCGGCACCGCGCCGGGTGATCTCGCGCGGCCGGGACACGTTTTCCCGTTGCGCTACCGCGAGGGCGGCGTGCTCCGCCGCGCCGGGCACACCGAGGCCGCCGTGGACCTCGCGCGCTTGGCTGGGTTGCGTTCCGCCGGGGTGCTTGCCGAGATCGTCAACGACGACGGCACGATGGCCCGCGTGCCCGAACTGATGCGGTTTAAGGAACAGTTCGGTCTGAAGTTCTGCACCATCGACGCGCTGATCGCCTACCGCCGCCAACGCGAGAAACTCGTCGAACGCGTGGAAGTCATCCAACTGCCGACTGACTACGGCGAATTCCAGCTCCACCTGTACCGCAACAAACTGGACGACAAGCACCACCTCGCGCTTGTGAAGGGCCGTCTCGACCCCGAGACGCCGGTGCCGGTGCGGGTGCACAGCGAGTGCTTGACCGGCGATGTCTTCGGGTCGCGGCGTTGCGATTGCGGCGGGCAACTCCACTCGGCGTTGCAACAGATCGAGGACCACGGTTCGGGCGTGCTCGTCTACCTGAGGCAGGAGGGACGCGGAATCGGCCTGGCGGCGAAAATTCACGCGTACAAGCTCCAAGAAGAAGGCCTCGACACCGTCGAGGCCAACGAGAAGCTCGGCTACGCGCCCGACCTGCGGGACTACGGCTTGGGAGCGCAAATCCTGCTCGACGTGGGCGTGAGGAAATTTCGCTTCATGACCAACAATCCCCGGAAGGTCGTCGGGTTGGAAGGCTTCGGCCTGGAGATGGTGGAACAAATCCCGATCCGCACGGCGGCGAATCCGCACAACGAAAAGTATCTTCTCACCAAGAAGTTCAAGATGGGGCATTTGCTGTGATCCCGCCCCGCCGCTTCGACGGCCGTCGCCACGATTTCACCTCCGCGTGCCTTGCGGGGGGCGGGCACATCGTCAACAGTAGGCGCGATGTTAAAGCTTAGAGTTGGCGGTCCTCGGGTACTCGGCGGCGCGCGCCGCACGTTTGCCCTGGTCGCCAGCCAGTACAACCCGGAGTACGTGCAAGCCCTGGTTGACCACACCGCCGTCGAGTTGATGCGCGTGGTGCCCAGTGCCCGGCTGATTCTCCACCAGGTGCCGGGTGCGTTCGAGATTCCCATCGTGGTGCAGGAACTCGCCGCCCGGGCGGACAACGAGATCGACGTGATCATCGCCCTCGGCGTGATCTTCCAAGGCGAGACCGGCCACGCCGAACTGCTCTCGCGCACCGTTACCGATGCGCTCCAGCAGATCGCCCTCAGCCACCGCCTGCCCGTCATCCACCAAGTGCTCTCTTGCAAGGACGAGGAACAGGCGCGGGTCCGCTGCGTGGACCCGACCTACAACCGTGGCACCGAGGCGGCCCGCGCGGCCGTCAGCATGTCGAACCTGCTCGCGCAGCTCCGCGAATAATTTGTCCCCCCGTTCGTACCATGGGTAAACGTCGTGAAGGCCGCGAGGCGGCCGTGCAATTCCTCGTCTACTGCGACCTGAACCAGGGCGCGGGGGTCGGCAGCGCCGCGGAGTTCTGGGAATTGCGCCCGGCCAGCAAGCCGATCCGGGACTTCGCCGTCCCTCTCGTCGAAGGGGTGCTGCTCCACCGCCGTGAGACCGACGAGCGGATCTCGCGCTACACCGAGAACTACGAGCTGGGCCGTCTGGCTGTGGTGGACCGCAACATCCTGCGGCTGGCCATCTACGAGATGCTCCACCGCCAC
>CAXTOX010000092.1:0-16280 GCA_964245885.1 uncultured Chthoniobacterales bacterium
TCTTGAGTTCGGCCACGTAGGTCGCCGGGTTGAAGGGCGTCACGACTGGCTCCAGGCGCAACGTCCGCCCGACCGTGTCGGGGTTGTAGTTGGGCGCTTTCTTGGCGGTGGCGACCCACGCCGAACGCCGCGCGCCGATGCCGGGGGCCACCAGCGTGGGCGGGGTGGCGGGCCAGGTCGGCAGCGTCGGCCACGGGACGGCGGCGGTGCCGAGCGCGCTTTTCTCCATCGACCTGGCGAACCCGTGCAGGCTGGCGTAGGTGCTGTCGGCCATCTCGCCCACGCTGGAAAGCAGGTAGATGGTCAACGTGCAGTCGTTGGTGATGCCCGTGATCTGCGCGGCGGTGAAGCCGAGGGTGCTCAGGAGGGAGGAGTTGTTGAGGATGTTGGTGTTCCAGTCGATCTGCGCGCCCTGGCCGTCGGGGTAGAAGGAATTGCTGCTCATGGCGGGCAGTCTGGCAGCCTTCCGGCGGGCTGGCGAGCGTGGAAACACGCGCTCGCGAGGGAAAACGGGCCACTTTGCCACCCGTTCCGCGCGGGAAAGCACTCGTCCCGCGCGGGAAAGCACTCGTCCCGCGCGGGAAAGCACTCGTCCCGCACGGGAAAGCACTCGTCCCGCACGGGAAAGGTCGCGTCCCGCGCGGGAAAGCTCGTGTCCCGCACGGGAAAGCACTCGTCCCGCGCGGGAAAGCTCGTGTCCCGCGCGGGAAAGCACCTGTTCCGGGCGGGAAAGGTGGCGTCCCGCGCGGGAAAGCACTCGTTCCGGGCGGGACGGGTGCCTTCTCGCGCTGAAAATCCCCGCCCGCCAGCCTCCGTTCGCTGGCGGGCGTGGTTAGGCGTCCGGAGCTTCGTCGCTGGCTGGGTACTCGGAGAGGTAAAGCGCCATATTGAGGTCAGCCATCTGTCGCAACGAAGCTGGTGGGAGCGCTGCCCCGCCACCCGTAGCATCCTCACGCGGGGTAAATCCAATGTCGGCGACGTACTCCGCTGCGGGGAGGCCAGTGGTGTGCTCGTCGAGCCAAGCCACCAACGCTTTGCCTTGCTCGGGTAGTCGCCAGCAGTCGTCACACAGCCACGCCACTTCCTCGTTCTTTTGACCTTCGGGAGTCACCCGGTAGATGCTTATTGGCATATACGAGTCGGCGCACTGTTAGTAGGCGAACGCTGCCCCGAAAACAAGGCGAAGGCACGGCGTCCAGCCCGCCCGACCGGCCAGCCCCGCCCGCCTGCCCCGGGAGCAGCCTACCTGCGCGGAAATCGGTGGCGGAACTCGTACCTTACCGTGTACCCTGCACCGATGGAGAGAATCACGATCAATCCCGAACAGTGCGGCGGCAGACCGTGCATTCGCGGGATGCGCATCCGCGTCAAGGATGTGCTCGACATGCTCGCGGACGGCGCGACCGAAGCGGAGATCCTCGACGATTATCCTGATCTGGAGGCGGAAGACTTCCGGGCGTGTTACGCCTATGCCGCCCGTTACTTTGATCACCCGGTGCTCGTGACCCGGTAACATGCGCTTCCTGGTGGACGCCCAGTTGCCGCCGGTCCTCGCCTGGTTCCTGGAGGGACAAGGGTTGGAAGCGCGGGCGGTCCGCGAAGTGGGCCTGCGGGAGGCGAGCGACGCGGCCATCTGGGATTTCGCGGCGCGTGACGGCTGGATCATCGTGACCAAAGACGAAGACTTCCCGGAGCGAGTCCTGCGCAGCCGCACGGGTCCGCCGGTGGTCTGGCTGCGGATCGGCAACAGCACCAAGCGCGGACTGCTCGCCTGGTTCGCTCCGCTGCTGCCGGACATCTTGCGCGAACTCGCCGCCGGGTGTCGAATCGTGGAGGCGCGACGCTGACGGCAGCCCACGCCGCCCCGAAAATAAGGCGAAGGCACGGCGTCCAGCCCGCCCGACCGGCCAGCTCCGCCCGCCCCCGCCGGGCGGAGTGGCGGAACCAGCCCTGATACAACGCTTCTGGAAAACGTCCCCTGGGGATTAAACTTTGAATCAGGGGCCTAACTGTGGGTGGCAAGCCGCCGCTCCCCTGCCTGTCGCCAACGCCAGGCGGATGGGGATTGGCGGCAGGCATCGCTTGAACGATCAAGGCTGCCCCCGGTATCCCAGGTTCACGCCAGCGGTTTAGCAGGCAGCGCTCGTTTCTTCCACAACACATAGATCACGGGGTAGAGCAGCAGTTCCAGAACGGCGCTGGTGACGATGCCGCCGATCATCGGGGTGGCAATCCGCTTCATCACGTCAGACCCGCTCTGCGTGGCGGGCGACCACAGGATCGGCAGCAGGCCGAAGAGGATGGCGCACACCGTCATGATCTTGGGGCGAATCCGCTGCACCGCACCTTCCCGGACGGCGGCATATAAATCTTCCATCGTCCTCATTTGCCCGCGCGCCCGGTGGTCTTCCCAGGCGTGGTCGAGGTAGAGCAGCATGACGACGCCGGTTTCCGCGTCCAGTCCCGCCAGCGCGATGAGTCCCACCCAGACAGCGACGCTCAGGTTGTAGCCCAGCAGGTAGAGCAGCCAGAATGCGCCGACGAGCGAAAACGGCACGGCAAGGAGCACGATGGCGGTCTTGGCGACGGACTGCGTGTTCATGTAAATGAGCACGAAGATGATGAGCAGCGTGCAGGGGATCACCACTTTTAGACGCGCTTCGGCGGCCTTGAGGTACTCGAACTGTCCGGCCCACTGCGTGTAGTAGCCGGAGGGGAAACGGACGCTCTGTTTGATTTTCTCGGAGGCGGCCTGCACGTAGCCTTCGATGTCGCTGGTGGTCAGGTCGATGAAAACAAAGCCGACGAGTTGGCCGTTCTCGTCCCGGATGGACGGCGGACCGGTCTTGTACTGAATGTCCGCCAGCAGGGAGATGGGCACCTGCGCGCCGGTCGGCGTGGAGACGAGGACGCGCTTGAGGGCATCGAGGTCTTGGCGGAAGTCCCGCGCGTAGCGCACGTTGACCGGGTAGCGTTCCCGGCCCTCGACGGTGGTCGTGATCGTCTTGCCGCCGATGGCGCTCTCGATCACGTCGTTCACGTCGCCGACGCCCAGGCCGTAGCGGGCAGCGGCCTCGCGGTTCACGGTGAAATCCAGGAAGTACCCGCCCGTCGTGCGCTCGGCGAAAACGCTGCGGGTATTCGGGAAATCCGCGAGGGCTTTTTCGATCTGGACCGCCACGTCCTGAATCCCCGCGAGGTCCGGCCCGAAAACTTTGATGCCGAGCACGCTGCGAAAGCCCGTCGTGAGCATTTCGGTGCGCGTTTGGATGGGCATCCAGAAGATGTTCGCCATGCCCGGCGTTTTGATGTTGGCGTTCATTTCGGCCACGATCTTGTCCCAGGTCATGCCGGGCCTCCACTGCTCGGGCGGCTTGAGGCTGACCACGGTTTCAAACATCGCCAGCGGCGCGGGATCGGTGGAAGTTTCGGACTGGCCCGCTTTGCCGAATACCCGCTCTACCTCCGGGATTTTGCGCAGTTGCCGGTCCTGGATTTGCAGAATGCGCGTTGCTTCCCCCACCGCCATGCCGGGCACGGCGGTGGGCATGTAAAGCAGGGTGCCTTCGTTGAGCGGCGGCATGAACTCACTGCCGAGGCGGCGGAAAGGAATGATTGTCAGCGCCAACAGCACGAACGCGACCACCAGCGTCAGCCAGCGAAAATGCAACACGAAGTTGACGAGCGGCTGGTAAACCCAAATCAAGAAGCGGTTGACGGGATTTTTGATTTCCGGGGTGATCTTGCCCCGGATGAGCAGCGTCATCAGCACGGGCACAAGGGTGACGCCAAGGAAAGCCGCGAAGAACATCGAAAACGTCTTCGTGTAAGCCAAGGGTTTGAAAAGCCGACCCTCCTGCGCCGTGAGCGAGAACACCGGGATGAAACTCACCGTGATGACCAGCAGCGAGAAGAACAGGGGGCGGCCCACGGTTTTAGCCGCGCCGATGATCGCCTCAATGCGCTCCGCGTTGTCCGGTTCTCGGCTCTCCTTTTCACGAAAATGTTCCAACGCTTTGTGGGCGTTCTCCACCATGATGATCGCCGCATCTACCATCGCGCCGATGGCGATGGCGATGCCGCCCAGAGACATGATGTTAGAAGTCAGCCCCAGCCAGAGCATCGGCAGGAACGACAGGAGGATGGCGATGGGCAAGGTGATGATCGCCACCAACGCCGAGCGCACGTGCCAGAGGAACACGAGGCAGACCAGCGCGACCACGATGCTTTCTTCGATGAGCTTTTCGCGCAACGTGTCGATGGAGCGTTTGATGAGGCCGCTGCGGTCGTAAGTAGGAACCACACGTACCCCGGCGGGTAGAGACGACTGGATTTCGGCGAGCTTCTTCTTGATGCCGTCGATGACCGTCAGCGCGTTCTCGCCATACCGCATGACGACGATGCCGCCAACCGTTTCGCCCCGGCCGTCGAGTTCCGCCACCCCGCGCCGGAGATCCGAGCCCAGGTGGACCGCACCGACATTCTTCAAATAAACAGGCGTACCGTTGTCTACCTTGAGCGGGATGTTCTCGATGTCCGCGACACTTTTGATGTAGCCGCGGCCCCGTACAAAATACTCGGTGGAAGCGACCTCGAAGATTTTGCCGCCCACGTCGGCGTTGCTCTTTTTCACCGCCTCCACGACGGCGCTGAGCGGCAGACGGTACGCGGCCAATTTATCGGGATCGAGGTCGATCTGGTATTGCTTCACGAAGCCGCCGACGCTGGCGACTTCGGCAACCCCCTTCACCGACTCCAACGCATAACGCAAATTCCAGTCCTGGAACGAACGCAGTTGCGCCAGGTCGTGCTGGCCCGTGTCGTCCACCAGCGCGTATTCAAAGACCCAACCCACGCCGGTCGCGTCCGGGCCGATCACCGGGTTGACGCCTTCCGGCAGGCTGCCGCGCACGCCGTTGAGGTATTCGATCACCCGCGAGCGCGCCCAGTAGATATCCGTGCCGTCCTCGAAGATCACGTACACGAAGCTTTTGCCGAACATCGACTCGCCGCGCACGAACTTGACCTTGGGAGCCGCGATGAACTTCGTGGAAATCGGATAGGTGATCTGGTCCTCCACCAAATCAGGCGAGCGGCCTTCCCAATCGGTGTAAACGATCACCTGCACGTCGCTCAGATCCGGGATGGCGTCGAGCGGCGTCCGCTGGAGCGCGTAGATGCCGCCCGCGACGGCGAACAACGTGAAGATGAACACGAGAAACTTGTTTCGCGCGCTCCAGTCGATGAGTCCTTCGATCATCGTTTCGCCTCCCCTCTGGCGTCGGCGGCCACCGGCTCCTCGAAGCCCTTGAGCGCGCCCTGGACTTTCGCCTCGGCGTCGATCAGGAAATTGGCGCTGGAAACCACCCGCTCGCCCTCGGCCAAGCCCTCCTTCACCTCGTAACGGTCGCCGTACTTTTCTCCCAACAACACGGCGCGCGGCTCAAGACGCCCCCGGGTTTTATCCACGAAAACGAGACTGCGCGTTCCGGTGGGCATCACCGCGCCAACTGGGATAGTGAGCGCCTCGCGGCTGCCGCCGGTCGCCAGCACGGCACTGACGTACATGGCGGGACGCAGCCGGAAGTCCGGGTTCGGGATGTCGATCCGCACCTTGGCCGTGCGTTGCGCCTCGTTGAGATAGGGGTTGATGAGGCTGATTTTCCCCTCGAATTCCTGGCCGGGATAAGCCGCGGTCGTCAGCTTGACCTTCTGCCTCAAACGGAACAGCGACAGTTCGTTCTCGTACACGTCCACCCACACCCACACGTTGGAAAGATCGGCCACGTCAACCAGATGGTCGCCCATCCGCACGTTGCGCCCTTGGTCCACCGGCACCGCTTCCACGATCCCGCGAAACGGGGAGAGCAGCGTCAGGAACTCGCCTGGGCGGCGCGTGCGTTCCAGCTCGGCGATTTGCGCGGGCGTGACGTTCCATTGCGCGAGCCGCCGTTTGGCGGAATCCACGAGTCCCTGCGCGGTGCGCCGCGCTTCGCTCGAACGCGCTTCGTCACGCATCTGGAGCAGCTCCACCAACTCGCGCTCGGCGGTGAGCAGGTCGGGACTATAGATGGTGAGCAACGGCTGGTCCTTCTCGATCAGTTCGCCGGGTGAGGTGACGTGGAGGGTTTGCACGTAGCCGTCCACCCGGGCGACGAACTCCCAGTGCCGCGCCTTGTCCGGGGTGACGACTCCGACCGCGCGCACCTCCCGACTCAGCATCTCGCGGGTCACCGTCGCGTAGGTGACGCCGATCTGCTGCTGGCGTTCGACGGGCACGGTGAACTCGCGCGAGGCGTCCGCGTTCTGCCGGTCGCGGTGGGACGCGACATCGTCGGCCGGTGGAACCCCTCGCTTGACTACTGGGACCAGGTTCATTCCGCAGATGGGGCACTTGCCCTTCGGATCGTGCAGATGAACCGACGGGTGCATCGTGCAGGTGTAATAATCGACGCCGGCATTCCCAACGTCAGAAAGGGATGGGTTCGGTTTGGAACACCCGGCGGTCCCGATGAGAACGGAGAGCGCCGCGCCCCCCGCCAGCCCGAGAAACCGGCGGCGGTCCCACGATTTTGTGAAATGCGGATGGTTCATCATTTGGAAGAAGGCAAAGAGTGGAAATCCACGCCGACGACCGCCGCCAGTTCGGCGGAGGCGGTTTGATATTCGGCGAGGTGCATGAGGCTTTCGGCCTCGGCGTCGCGCAACGTGCGCTCGGCGGCGATGAGTTCGGCGAAGCTGTTTTTCCCGTTTTCGTAGCCGCTGCGGCTGGCCGCGACCGCCTGCCGCGCCAGGGGCAGGATTTCGTCGCGGTACACCTCGTAGTGGTGATGAACGGTTTCGAGCTTGGTGAGGGCGTCGCGCACCCGGCCGAGGGTCTCGGTGCGCAGTCCCTCCAGCTCGGCGATTTTCTGGGTCAGCCCCGCCTGGGCCTCGCGGTTCTCGGCGTGGTATTTGCGGGCGTTGAGCCAAGGCACGGTAAAGGTGATGCCTACGTTCACCTCGCTGACCGCCTGGGAGCCGGCGTTGTATTGCTGGCCGTTGACACGCAGGGCCGGATCGGGCACCCACGAGCGACGGGATAACTCCACGCGGGCCTGCGCGGCGTCGATGCGCTTTTGCGCGCTGCGGACCTCGGGACGGTAGGCCAGGGCCAGGGCATCCAGCCGCTCCGCCGAAGGCAAATGGGAGTGAGTGAAACCATCCGTGCCGGCAAGCGCCGGTTGGCCCAACGGCGAACGGGCGGGACGATTGAGCAGCACGTTGAGGGCGCTCTGGGCATCGTCACGGCTGCGCTGGAGATCCGCCCTCGCCTCCACGAGCCGCGCGCGCTCCACAGTGGCGGCGAGCACGTCCGCTTGGGTCTGCGTGCCGGCTTCGTAGCGGGCGCGGCTCAAGCTCGCGGCCTCATTGAGAAGCGTTTCGTTTTGCCGGTTGAGGTCGAGTTGCGCGAAAGCATTGGCGAGCCGCCAGTAAGCGGTGGCCACGTTGGCGCGCAGGTCGAGTTCCGTCCGGCGCAACTGCTCGTAAGCGGCGACGGCCTCGGCGGTGGCCGCCCGCGCGCGGCTGATGTTCTTGCCGTTGAGCGGAACCTTTTGTTCGACGGTAAGCTGATTGTCGGTAAAGGCGTTGGCAGGCACGTCCACGAAGCGGCCCACGCGTGCCTGCAACGACACGCTCAAATCCTCCCACGCGGCGGCTTGCGGCACACGGGCTTTCATGGCCTCCCAGTTCGCACGGGCGGCTTTGAGAGAAGGATTCTCCGAGACCGCGATGCGGGTCACCGCATCGAGCGAAAGCGCCGGGGAGTTCGCGCGGGAAGGATCGTCACTGACTGCGGCACGCTCAGCGTGCAAACCAAAGGTCGGCCATAAGCCGCACACCAACAGGAAAAAGAGCTTCATTGATCATGAGTTTGGAAACGGACAACAAAGAAACAGGGGGCAAGCGCCTTAAAAAAAAGGCACACCTCGTCTGCTGTTGTCCGAACTCAGATCAACCAGATGCAGCTAACCGCTCCGCGCGGAACGCATTCCCGCGTCGGCCGGGCAACCCTGTGCCTGGCAAGGCTCTTGGGCGGCGGCGGTGGCGCGAGAAAATCAAAGGTGGGAACCGGCGTGAGCACCACGGCAACCGGAGCATGGTCCAACTGCGAGTTGCGCTCGTTGCTCAACGGTTCGGGGTGCGCCGGCACGTCCGGAGCAGTCTTGGAAAGCAGGCAGCAGGGCATGGCCGCGCAGCAATCCTGACAGTTGACCGCCGGAGCGGCGACGGTCTGCGCTTGGGAAGAGCCAGCGACCGTACAGGCCAGCGCGGCTGGCTGTGCGTTACTGACTTGCGCGAAGATGACGCTGCAAAGCAGCCCAACGACGAGCACGAGCTTTGCCGCCATCGGCAATGTTCGCAGGGTCGCGGTCATGGGCTAGTACCATAGCATCGTTGTAAAACCTGTCACCCCGAACCTTTTGCCTCAGCGACGGAGGCTGGCGCGCCTTGTCAGGCCCCCCGATTTTCGTGATTGAACAGATTCTTCATGTTCGCTTCCGGACCAATCCAAGTTGTCGACCGACTAAACGATCCACGACGCGGCTCGGCAGCATCAACTTCGCAGACAAAGCATTCCCAAGTACCACTTGGAAACGAGGGGAAATTAGCTTTGCGCCGTGGGGCGGACAATGATCTCACCCACGTCTACATCCACTGGCTGCTCAACGGCAAACACGATGGCGCGCGCGATGGCATCCGGTGAGATCGCTATCTTTTCCATGGCGGCGATAGTCTGGGCCTTCAACTCCGGGTGGTTCATGGATTCCGCAATGTTCGTGCGGGTGAACCCGGGCGAGATCACGGTCACGCGCAGCTGATCACCCGCTTCCTGGCGCAAACCCTCGGAAATGGCGCGCACGGCGAACTTGGTCCCGCAATAAACCGCCATGTTCGGCACGATGCGATGCGCCGCGGTCGAAGCGATATTCACAAAGTGCCCGGAGCCCTGTCGGCGGAAAACCGGCAGCGCGGCGGCGATGCCATAGAGGACGCCTTTGATGTTGATGTCGATCATGTCCTCCCATTCCTCGACCCGCAGGTCATCGAGGGGAGCGAGCGGCCCCAGCCCGGCGTTGTTGACGAGCACATCCAGTCGTCCGTACCGCTCGCAAGCCAGTTGGACGAGGGAGGAAAGATCAGCGCGCTTTTTCACATCGGTGCAGGCGTAGGCGGCGTCGCCACCCGCATCCGCGATGCGAACCGACAGGGCCTTCAGACGATCCAGCCCACGTGCCCCGAGAACGATTTTCGCGCCTCGCTCGGCAAGCAGGAGCGCCGTCGCTTCGCCGATCCCGCTGCTTGCGCCTGTGATGACGACAACCTTGCCGCGAACTTCTGGTGGGATATTCATCGCGTATGTGTTGATGACGAACCGTCAGTAGGCGAACGCCGCCCTGAAAACAAGGCGAAGGCACGGCGTCCAGCCCGCCCGCCCGGACAGCCAAAGACTTGGCGGGAATTTCCACCGCCCCCACCGTTGGTTGGAGCGACGGGTGAGGCTCAGTGGGCGGTTCCAACCTCCGCGTCACGCACGGCGGTCCAAGGTAACAGGAAGCCGCGCGAGGTGGAGAGCGTCATTCCTTCGAGGTGGTCATGGTCGATCATCCGGCCGGAGGTGCAGTAAACCCCTTCGCCAGGGTCCGTGTTGAAGGCAAAATAGAGCGCCGGTTTGGCGGTGCGGTTGAGTTTGCCAAACTGGAGCGGACTGCCGTCGTAGAAACTGCCTGCCAGCTTGCCATCGACCACGGAGGTGATCACGAGCTTCTTCAGGTAAGCCGGGGCGTCAGGCTTCGGGCGCAAGTCCACCGTCCACGTGCCGAGCAACGTCTCGGCGGCAGGCACCGCTGGCTCGCCGCCCAAAGTCGGCGAGGCGTGCAAACACAGGCACAGGGCGAGGAAAAGCGAGAGGGAGCGGTGATTCATGATCGCAAGGTAGGCTGAATGGGTAAAAGCTCGCAGTTGCCTGACGACCCAAGCTGAGCGACGGCGGAGAAAACGCAACCGCAAAGCGAGGGAGCAGACCGCGAATTCGCAGAGTGACAGCCTCGTTTCGTCTGCGCGCGAATTTTCCGGTTGCACCTTCGCCCGGGGCGGCGAAGTCTGCTCCTCGTACCGCAGGGAGAAAACGTCTATGAAAATTGCTCTGGTTGGCGCGTCGGGGAACGCGGGTTCGCGGATCCTCAAAGAACTTGTCTCACGCGGGCACACGGTGGTCGCCATCGCGCGCAACCCCGACAAGATCGCGGCGCAGCCGGGCGTGAGCGTGGTCGCCGCGGACGCCGACGACGCTCAGGCCCTGGCCACCGCATTGCAGGACGCCGACGTGGTGGTCAGCGCCCTTCACTTCGTCACCAGCGACCCGGAGAAGCTCATCGCGGCGGTCCGGCAGGCGGGCGTGGGCCGCTACCTGGTCGTCGGCGGCGCGGCGAGCCTGACCCTGCCGGGCACCAACCAGCGCCTCGTCGACGGCGGCCAGATCCCGCCCGAATGGATGCCCGAGATCAGCGCGGGGGTGCGCTTCCTCGACCGGCTCAAGGAGGAACCCGAGGGGCTCGACTGGGTGTTCCTCTCGCCTTCGATGCTGTTCGGCCCGGGCGAGCGGACGGGCAAGTTCCGCCTGAGCAAGGACGAACTGTTGACGGCCGAGAACGGGGAGAGTTCGATTTCCTACGAGGATTATGCGATTGCGCTCGTCGACGAGATCGAGACTCCGCAGCACCACCGCCAGCGCTTCACCGTTGGCTACTAAAAGCGCCCCGCCTCCAGCCTGCGCGCCCCGGACCTCCCGCGGCAACCCATCCCTGTTTGCCTTTCACCTGACGGGGAACCGCGTGGATCACTCGCCCACACTCGGAACCAGGACCCAGCATGAAATCTCTCATCGTCATCCGGGCACTCACCTTGTTTGCTCTCGCCTTCCTGACGGTCTGGCCCATGCGATCTTCCGGCGCGCCAGCCGATGAACGGAACGAAGGCGCGCCCCGGGCAAGCGTCACGGAACTATCCCGCGAGGCCGATCCCGACGACGCCACCAAGGTCACTTTACTCCTGTCGGTCAAGTTCGCTCCCGGTGCCGAGTCCGCTTCACATCGCCATCCCGGTTTCGTCGTCGGCTACGTGCTCTCGGGTGAGTTGGAGTTCCAACTCCAGGGCCAACCCTTGCAACACTTGAAGCCGGGCGACCATTTTTATGAGCCTCCGGGTGCGGTTCACCTCGTGTCCCGCAATCCGGGCCGCGAAACGACCGAGGTGTTGGTGTTCGCCGTCTAACCCAAAGACCAGCCCGTCATCCTACCTATGCATTGAAATGACACGCCCCAACTTCTCCACGGTTCTCCAGATGCGGTCTTTCCATCTCGCGGCGGAATGGTTTCTTCGACTGGCTCTTTCTTTCGCCTTTCTTTCCGCTGTGGCCGACCGCTTCGGCCTGTGGGGTGCCCCTGGCGCGCCCGGGGTGGCCTGGGGCGACTGGCCGCATTTCATGAAATATTTCAGCCGGCTGAACCCTTTGTTGCCGGAGACCCTGCACTCCTTGGTGGCGGGACTGGCCACGGCTGCCGAAGCCCTGCTGGGGGTCGGGCTTCTGCTGCCCTGGTGGACGGCCGCCGCATCGGGAGCACTGCTCGTGTCGTTTGCGCTGGCGATGACCTTCGTGCTCGGGCCGAAGGCGCCGTTGGATTACTCCGTTTGGACTGCGGCGGCAGGAGCGTTCCTGCTGGCTGCGACTCGCGGAAAGCGCCCGGGCATCCCCACGTAGAACAAGTAGGAGTTCCGTCAAGAAAATGGAAAAAATCGTACGTCAGGCTGAATGCGCGGCGCGCAGGCCACGGCTATGGATGAAGCGTTGCAGTAGGATGAACACCAAGAGCAGCCCGCCGATGGCGATGCGCGTATACCACGAACTCAGTGTTCCCTCGAACGTAATCGCCGTCTGGATCACCCCCAGGATCAACACGCCGAAGAAAGTCCCGAAGAACGATCCCACCCCACCGGCAAGAGCGTGCCGCCGATGACGGTCGCCGCAATGGCGTCGAGTTCTGTGCCGGCACCCGAACTGGCGTTGCCCGCCTAGGTGTACAGCGTATAGACGATCCCCGCCAACGCCGAACAAAATCCGCTGAGCGCGTAGATTGCCACCTTCATCCGTCCGACCGGCACGCCCATTAAACGTGCGGAATGTTCGTTGCCTCCGATGGCGAATACCGCCCGCCCAAACGCCGTAAAGCGGCCCACGAACGCCGCCACTACCAGCACGACGAGGAAGATCGTCGCCGTGGCTGGGAACGTCTGCCAACCCGTGAGGGACTGGAAAAATGGGTGGTCGATAGGAATCGCGTCCAAGCTGATGACGAACCCCAGACCGCGCGCCAGAAATATTCCGGCAAGCGTCACTAGAAAGGGCGGCATCTCGAAGCGGTGGATCAGAAAACCCATTCCCGCCCCGAGCGCACCGCCGGACCCCAGCGCGAGCACGCACGCCGCGAGCGGGTGGACGCCATGCGCCGTGATCAGGCGGGCAACAAAGATGTTGACGAAGCCGATCACCGCGCCCACCGACAGGTCGATGCCGCCAGAAAGGATCACGAAGGTCGCGCCGACGGCCTCCAGCCCCAAAATGCGTTGTCGCCCAAAAGCGCCACGAACACGTTGCGAGACGCGAAGCCGTCATAACGCCACGAGGCCAGCCCGCAGAGTGCTGCGAACACGAGGATCGTCGCCCCCAGCGAGATTTGCGTGCGCGAGAAAGGGAGTGATTTCATCGGGCGGACGGTTGGCGGCGTAAGTGCAGCAGCCGGCGGAACCTCTCCGCCTGCAACAGGCAGACGACGATGACCACCATGGCCTTGACCACCAACGTGTACTGCACCGGCACGCCCTTGGTCAGGATCGTCGTCACGAGACTCTGGATGGTCAGCGCACCGACGAGCGCACCGGCCAGCGAAAACCGTCCGCCGCTCAAGCCGCCGCCGCCGATGACCACGGCGAGAATAGCGTCGAGTTCGGTGTACATGCCGGCGTTGTTGGCGTCGGCGGCCTTGATGTCGGAGGCAATGATGAGCCCGGCCACCCCCGCGCACAGTCCGCTGAACACGTAGACAAAGGACTGGATGCCGCGCACTTGCAGGCCCGCGTAGCGACTGGCGAGGGCGTTGTCGCCGATCGCCTCGATGTATAGTCCCAGCGCGGTCGTGCGCGTGAGCAGCACGGTGAAGATCAGCAGCACCACGACAATCGTCACCGGAAAGGGAAACCTAGAAAATGCCCGAGCGCGACGAAGCTGAAGGAGTCATTCTCCACGGTGAGTATTTGCCCCTCGCTGATGAGCTGCGCCATCCCGCGGCCGGCAACCATCAGGATGAGCGTCGCCACGACGGGCTGCACGCCGAAGCCAGCGACCAGGCGCGGCGATGAGTTTCATGATGGTGGCTGGCTGCACAGCATCGTGGGTGAGTTCGTCGAGCTTGCGCCCGTCGCGCAGGACGGCCACGCGCTGGCAGACACGGCCGAGTTCCTCCAAATCGGAGGAAATAAAGAGGATCGACATGCCTTCCGCACACAGCGAGAGGACCAGTTTCTCGATCTCGGCGCGCGCGCCCACGTCGATGCCCCGCGCGTGGGTTCGTCGAGCAGGAGCAAGCGAGGCTGCGCGGCTAACCAGCGAGCGAGGATCGCTTTTTGTTGGTTGCCGCCGCTCAAAAAGCGGATGGCTTTCTCGCTGTCGGGCGTGCTGATGCGCAGGGCCTGGATGTAGCGCGCGGCGAGTTCCGCCTGGGCATTGCCGCTGAGCCGCCGCCACCAGTCTTTGCTTGCCTGGAGTGCCAGGACGATGTTCTCGCGCACAGACAGGTTCGGGATGATACCCTCCGTCTTACGCTCCTCCGGGCAGAACCCCAGCCCGCGCGTGATGGCCACGCGTGGCGAAGATAGGTTCACCGGTTCACCTTCGACCCAGAAATTTCCCTCCTGCCGCTGGCCCGCGCCAAACAGGAGCTTGGCGGTTTCCGTGCGCCCGGAGCCGAGCAGCCCGGCCAGCCCGAGGGTTTCACCGGAGCGCAGTTCCAGGTCGATGCCGTTGACGACGCCGCGTTGGCGCAACCTCTCCACGCGCAGGTATACCGGACGGGGCGTGTCGGTGGCGATCGCGGCGGCGCGGCGGACAGTGAGCGCCTCGGCCCCTTGTGCATCCGTGCCGATCATCTTGGCAATCAGTTCAAGCCGGGACAATTCTGTCGTTGGTGATTCACCGATCAGTCGGCCGTTGCGTAGGACGGTGATGCGGTCGGAAATTTCGTAAACCTGGTCGAGGAAATGGCTGACGAAGAGAATGCCGATCTCTTGTCCCTTGAGCCGGCGCATGGCGGCAAAGAGTTGCTTCACCTCGTGTGCATCAAGGCTGGATGTCGGTTCGTCGAGGATAAGCACCTTCGCCTCTGTATCCAATGCGCGGGCGATGGCGACCATTTGTTGGACGGCAACGGGGTAGCGGTCCAACCAGCGGCCAACGTCGATGTGCACGTCCAGCCGCCGCAACGCCGTCTCGGCCCGCCGACGCATCTCTCCGCGGCGCAGGAAGCCCAAGCGCGTCGGCGCACGGCCTAGACAGATGTTCTCGGCTACTGACAGGCTCGGTACGAGGTTGACTTCTTAGTGTACGACGCTGATGCCCGCTCTTTGCGCCTCCATTGGTGAACGCGGCCGATAGGGTACGCCATCCAAAAACGTCTCGCCGGCGTCGGCGGATTGATCGCCGGAGAGGATCTTGATGAGCGTGGATTTCCCCGCGCCGTTCTCGCCCACGACGGCGTGGATCTCGCCCGCACGCAGGGTAAAGTCGACCCCGTCCAGCGCCTTGACGCCAGGAAAAATTTTGCTGATCCCGCGCGCCGCCAAGAGCAAAGAATTGTCGCTGGCCATACGACTCGGTGGCACTCTCAGGAGAAAAGAAACCGGAGCATGCTCCGTCGACGGCCACCGTCGCCAGGAGCACACCTCCGCTCTGGATCAGATCATCAATATTGGCGGCTGGGCAGCACTTCCTTCGCGTTGGCCTGATCGAACATGTCGTCGTGAGTGACGATCTTCTTGGGCACTTCCTGGCCGGCGACGATCTTCTCCGCGGTGTCGAACGCTAATGGCCTGATGAGCGGGTTGCACTCGCACGAGGCGTTGAGCTTGCCCGCCACCATCGCCTCGAAGGCTCCCTTGACGCCGTCGATGGAGACCACAGCGGCTCGATGTCCGGCTTCATACCGGCTTCCTCCAGCGCCTGGATCGCGCCGAGCGCCATGTCGTCGTTGTGCGCGAACACCGCGTCGATCTTGGTGCCCTGACCCTGCGCCGACTTGATGAACGCCTGCATGACTTCCTTGCCCTTGGCGCGGGTGAACTCCCCGGTCTGCGACATGACGATCTTCATGTCCGGGTGCGAGGAGATGGCCTCCTCGAAGCCTTTCTTGCAGTCAATGGCCGGTGCGGCCCCGGTCGTGCCCTGCAACTCGACGATGTTGGCCTTGCCGCCAGTTTTGTCCGCGAGCCAGTTGCCGATGCGGCGGCCTTCCTCAATGAAGTCCGAACCGATGAAGGTCACGTACAGGCTCGGATCGGTGACGGTGACGGTGCGGTCCGTGAGGATCACCGGGATGTTGGCGGCCTTGACTTCTTTGAGCACCGGCTCGAACCCGGCGGATACCACCGAGGCGAGCAGAATGACATCGACCTTCTGCGCGATGAAGGCGCGCAGAGCCTTGATTTGGTTCTCCTGCTTCTGCTGGGCGTCGGAGAACTTGAAGTCGACGCCGCGCTTTTCAGCCTCGCCACGCATGGACGCGCTGTTGGCGGTGCGCCAACCGCTCTCCGCACCCACTTGTGCGAAGCCGATCTTGAGTTTTTTTACCCTAGGCGTCTGCGGCCGAAGCAGAACGGCCTGCGCTGACAAGCCCACACATAGTGATGGTGAGAAGGAGATGGAACGAGGTAGGAAGGATGGTTTTCATTATGGGGGAAACGGGGAACAGTCACGATTTTGACTTGATCTGCTGCCATGGCAAGTACCAACTTCGCGGCCAGCGAGTTTCCCCCTTACTTCCTGAGAACCTGTGGAGTTAAAAGGTTTGGTAGTGGTACAGGTTGGTGAGTTCTCAGCCCCGGCAGGGGCGTCAGAGTTTAGCCCACGGCATGAGCCATGGGAAAACGATGCTTCGTGAGCCTAGCCCCGGCAGGGGCGGCAGAAAGGA
>CAXTOX010000093.1:0-5353 GCA_964245885.1 uncultured Chthoniobacterales bacterium
ACCCCATCGAGTTCGTCCACAAGAGCCAGCAGTCGCTGGTCAACCACCGCGAGGTCGGCGTACACACGAAGTCGTTCGCGGCGGCGTTGCGCGGCGCGCTGCGCGAAGACCCGGACATCATCCTCGTCGGTGAAATGCGCGACCTGGAAACCATCGAACTCGCCCTGACTGCGGCGGCCACGGGCCACCTTGTTTTCGGCACGCTGCACACCTCCAGTGCCGCCAAGACGGTGGACCGTGTCATCGACATTTTCCCCAGCAGCCAGCAAAACCAGGTTCGCGCCAAACTGGCCGAATCGCTCAAAGGCGTGGTCGCGCAAAATCTGTTCCGGCGCATCGACAAACCCGGCCGCGTGGCAGCCTTGGAGATCCTCGTGTTCGACAGCGCCATCTCCAACCTCGTGCGTGAAGGCAAGACCCACCAGATTCCCGGCATGATCCAGGTCGGCAAGAAAAAGGGCAACCAGCCGCTCGACGACGCGATCATGGAGCACCTTCGCCATCTGCGCATTTCCCCGGAGGAAGCCTACGAAAAGGCGAACGACAAGAAGAAGTTCCGTCCCTTCCTGACGCAGCCGCCCGATGACTTCGAAGATTAGGATATGGGATGTGGGATGAAGAAGCCTTCTCCACTGCTTCCATTCTTCATCGCCTGTCCACGTATGAAACGCCGGAATGTGAGCTTTCTGTATCCCACATCCCACATCCCACATCTCATATCCTTCCCTCATGCGTAGCGTAGAACTCGACGCCATCCTCGGGGCCATGCTCCAGAGCTACGACGGCATTTCCGACCTGAACTTCTCCGTCGGCCGGCCGCTCCAGGTCGAAGCCTACGGGCAGTTGAAACCCATCGCGGTCGATCCGCCCATCGACTCGCTGACGGCTTACCAAACCGAAAACATCGCGCTCAACATCCTGGGCAACAACCGGCGCTTGCTCGGGCACTTGCTCGAAAACGGGTCGTGCGACTGTGGTTACCAGCTCGGCAACCAGGCGCGTTTCCGCGTGAACATCTTCCGCCAGCAGGGCCGCATCTCGGTGGTCATGCGCAAGCTCAACAGCGTCATCCCGTCCTTGGACAGTCTCGGGTTGCCCGGGGTCTTTGAAAATATCTGCCGCGAGCGCACCGGTCTGGTGCTGGTCACCGGTGCTACCGGTTCGGGTAAGACGACGACGCTTGCCGCCGTGCTCAACGAGATCAACCGCACGCAAGCCTTCCACATCATCACGCTGGAAGACCCGGTGGAATTCGTGCACCCGCACTACCAGAGCACGTTCAACCAGCGTGAACTCGGCACCGATTTCAACTCGTATCCCAACGGTCTGCGCGCCGCCTTGCGCCAGGCTCCGAAGGTGATCCTCGTGGGCGAAATGCGTGACCGCGAGACGGTCGAGATCGCCATGACGGCGGCCGAGACTGGCCACCTCGTGTTGAGCACCCTGCACACCATCGATGCCGGCCAGTCGATCCTCCGTATGTTGGGTCTCTTCGATCAAGCGGAGGAAAAACTCATCCGCCAACGCCTGGCCGATACCTTGCGCTACGTCGTCAGCCAGCGTCTCGCGCCGAAGATCGACGGCGGCCGGCAGCTGATCATGGAAGTGATGGGCAACAACCTGCGCACGAAGGAAGCCATCGCGCTCGGCGAAGAGGAAGGCCGGACCTTCACGAGCATCATCGAGTCGAGCGAACCCTTCGGCTGGTTCAGCTTCGACCAGTCCATCGTGAAATCCTACGAGGCGGGTTCCCTCGACGAAGAGACCGCGTTGTCGTTCGCCTCCAACAAGGGCAAAATCACCCGCGCCGTCGACCTGATCAAGAAAAGCCGCGGCGAGGAAAAGGATAAGGTCAGCGGCCTGCGGATGGACACCGTCGCCTCCTCCCGCTACTGACACGCCTTGCTACCATGAGTGCATCCTTCCAAACCCAGGAGTACGAGACGCGGTTCGACATCTTCGAGCCGGGCGACCTGACGGCGTTGGTCTGCATCGACCAGCCCGAGTATCAGCACCAGATCGTCGAGCAACTCGGCAGCATGGATTACAAGATCCACGTCGGCCTGTTCGCGGAGGACATTTCGCTCAAGCTCAAGACGCACGTCTACGACGTGGTGGTAATCGACGAACATTTCGGAGGCTGTCATCTCGGCAACAACCAGGTGCTCTGCGAGGCGATCAACCTGCCTCCCGGACAGCGGCGCAACCAGTTCCTCGTGCTGATCGGCACCAGCGTCATGACCAACGACGAGATGATGGCGTTTATCTACAGCGTGGACCTGTGCTTCAACGTCAACGACCTGAATAACCTCAAGCCCGTCGTGCGGCGCGGAGTCGCGCGGCAGAAGGAATTTTTCCACGTCTTCATCGAGCAGGTAAAGGTGGCGGGGCTGGCCTGAGCAAGTCGATACACGCTCGTCACTCGGGATAGATGACGATCCCCAACCGCCGTATGTGCTCCAACAAAGGGCGATGCTGGATATGTTGGAAGGAATGGACCTCAAACCGGTAGGGTAAAGGAAGTTCGTCCAACTCGGCCGCGATGGCCTCGGCGGCCAGCGGTGCCACGTCTCCGGTGACTGCAAGGTCCACGTCGGACCGTGCGGTATGCGCGCCCTTCGCCCTCGAACCGAACAAGCTCGCGGTTTCAACCTCGGCGTGTCTGCGGAAGACAGAGCGCATCATCTCCAATTCATGGTTGGTGAGTGAGGCGAGCTTCACCTCAGGCCCTCCTGCTGAAGAAATCCATGCAGCTTTTCGATGGCCGCAAGGTATCGCCTATGGACTGCCTCCACCGCTTCGTCGAAGGCTTGTGAGCTGTAAGTGTGGGCGAGCAGGTTGCGGTGATCCAGCATGTCGATCCAGACTTGCCCATCGTCGATCACTTTCGCTCCGTAGGCATCTTTCAGGATTTGCCGCGGCGTCACTACGGCAAAGACAAACCCGCCCGCTTCCAGGTAATCCTTCAACGTCTTCCACGCCAGTTCGAAGCAGTACTCGAAACGCTGGATGGTGCCCTCCTTTTCCAGTGAGTTCAAAGCAGCGGGCCCGTGCTCCAACGCCTGTCGCAGCAACACGAACGCACGGTCAAAGTTTTGGAACCGCTGCTTCCAGCGGATGTCGGGAGTTGCACTCACGGCGTGAAGTTTAGCGCGAATGAATTTGCCCGCCTAGTGGATTCGATGCCAGGCATCCGGGCCATCGAGCAGGGGAAGGTGGCGGGTCTGGCATGAATAGAACGACGCCCGACGATCCAGGCGGACGAAGCGGCGCGTAAACACCCGTTGCCCGAAAAAGCCTGACCGGATACCTTGCCGGCATGAACTACCGCGAGATCATCACCATTGAACCCGACAAGCGGAGCGGGAAACCGTGCATTCGCGGAACACGGATGACGGTCACAGACGTGCTCGAATATCTGGCGGGCGGCATGACCCATTCGCAGTTACTGGAAGAGTTTCCTGATCTTACCGGGGAAGATATTCTCGCCTGTCTGGCGTTCGCGGCGGATCGGGAAAGACGGCTCGCGGCGCTGCCGGCATGAAACTGCTGTTCGACCAAAATCTCTCGCCGAACTTCCTGGACGATTGTCCGACCTTTATCCAGGCAGCCTTCATGTCCGGGAACTCGGGATGCAGGATGCACCCGACACTGCCGTCTGGAACTACGCGGAGCAAAACGGCTTTACCATTGTCTCGAAGGATTCCGACTTCCAGCGACGCAGCTTGCTCTTGGGACACCCGCCGAAATTTGTCTGGCTCCGCCTTGGCAACTGTCCGGTTCAGCCCATCGAGGAACTACTGCGGCGGTACTCGGCAGCGATTCACACTTTCGAGCAGAGTGTGGCCGAGTCGCATTTGATGCTTCCATAGCGCCAACCAGGGCCGGCAACGCGGCTGCCGCTTGACCCCCTTGCTCCGCCGTTATAGGCTTGCAAACTTCCCGGTGGACGAACGGTCCGGGCTGGCATCTGTGTCCGCTCTCCGTTCCCGCCGGACGCCGGGGGAGTCGGTCCCGCTTCCCCACGCGTGTCCGCGTTTGCCAACCGATGGGCCAAAGCGGACACCGTGGAAACATTTTTCTCCAACTACCAGCCGGACGACTTTTTCGACGAAATGTTCAGCGCGCCCGGCGAGGTGCGACCGCATTACGAGACGCTCCTGGAACGCCTGCGCGAGATGGGTCACGATGAGTTCGGACGCAAGCGGATGCTCGCCGACCAGTCGTTTTTGTCCCAGGGCATCACGTTCACCGTCTACAACGACAGCCGGGGCACGGAGAAGATTTTCCCGTTCGATTTGATCCCGCGCATCATCCCGGCGGACGAATGGGACCTGCTGGAGCGCGGCCTGACCCAACGCATCCGCGCGCTGAACCTTTTCCTGCACGACGTTTACCACGAGCAGCGCATCCTCAAGGAAAAAGTGATCCCCGAGGAATACGTGCTCAGCGCGGCACATTTCCGCAAGGAGTTCATGGGCTTCAACGTGCCCCGGGACATCTACATCCACGTCTGCGGCACGGACCTGATCCGCGACAAAGACGGCAACTACCTCGTGCTGGAGGACAACGGACGCACGCCCTCGGGAGTGTCGTACGTGCTGGAGAACCGGCAGGCGATGAAGCGCGTGTTCCCCCGGCTGTTTGGAAAATATCGCGTCCGGCCGGTGGACGATTACGCGCAGAATCTCCTCAACCTGCTGCGCTACATCGCGCCCGAAAACCGGCGTGACCCGACGGTGGCCCTGCTGACGCCGGGCATCTACAACTCGGCGTACTACGAGCACTCGTACCTGGCGCGCTCCATGGGCATCGAGATCGTGGAAGGCCGCGACCTCGTCGCGCAGGGCGACGGCGTGTACATGAAAACGACCAAGGGCCTCAAGCCCGTGGACGTGATCTACCGGCGCATCGACGACGATTTCCTCGATCCGCAGGTCTTCCGGCCCGATTCGAAGCTGGGCGTGCCGGGCCTCGTCAACGCTTACCGCCACGGCAAGGTCAGCCTCGCCAACTCCATCGGCACGGGCGTGGCCGACGACAAGGTGATGTATTATTTCGTGCCGCGGATGATCAAGTTCTACCTCGGCGAGGACCCGATCCTGCCGAACGTCGAAACGTACCTGTCGAGCGAGGAAAGTGACCGCAAGTTCATCCTCGAAAACCTGGGCAAGCTCGTGGTCAAGAGCGCCAACGAGAGCGGTGGCTACGGCATGCTCATCGGCACGCAGGCCAGCCAGGAGGAGATCGAAAGTTTCCGCGAGAAGATCGTGGCCAACCCGCGCAACTTCATCGCGCAGCCGGTGGTGGCGCTGTCGCGCTCGCCGTCGTACTGCGAAGGCGGCGTCGAGGG
>CAXTOX010000093.1:5363-16160 GCA_964245885.1 uncultured Chthoniobacterales bacterium
CGGCCGTACATCCTTTACGGGGAAAAAATCACGATCATCCCGGGCGGCCTGACGCGCGTGGCGATGAAGAAGGGGAGCTTGGTGGTCAATTCCTCGCAGGGCGGCGGGAGCAAGGACACGTGGGTGTTGGAGGAATAATCTTGCCCGTATGAGGATAGAGACTTTCGAGAAAACGTTGAAGGGATTTAGCGAGCGTGTGCCTCTTCGGCCGTTCACGGTTGAATTGATCAACGGCAGGCAATTCGCCATCAACCACCCGGAAGCTTTGGTAGTCCGCAGCGGCTTAGCAGTTTACATTGATCCCGATGGTGCGCTGGTCATCTTCGACCACCAAGGCATAAACCAATTTGCCGGATCGCCTGACCCACAAACCGCTTAACTTCACCTTGCTATGATCGAAGAGATTCGCCGCTTGCTGGAACAAATTCCTTTTTCTCCCTTCACCATTCTGACCAATAGCGGTCAAAGGTACGAGGTGAGAAGTCTCGACCACATCAATCTGGGTCCGACCGTCAAGCTAGTTGCCATCTGGCATGACGACGGCACCTTCTCCGCAATTAGCCCGTTGCACATCGTCGCCTTAGAAGGGGTAGTCTCCACCTCGCCTGCATCTTGATCCGGTTTCTTGCTTTTTTGCTCTCATGTTAAGCCGAGTTGCCGAATGCCTCCTGTGGATGAGCCGCTACATCGAGCGGGCCGAAAACAACGCCCGTCTGCTGGAGGTCAACCTCCAGCTCATGCTCGATTTCGACAGCCAGAGCGAGGCCACCGTCCGCCAGCACTGGGCTCCGATCATCAATTCGCTCGAAGATCAGGAACTCTTCCACGAGTTTTATCAGGAGGCCGATGGGGATTCGGTCGTGGAGTTCGTCACCTTCGAGCAAAAGAATCCGAATTCCATCTACTCCTGTCTGGCCCGCGCCCGTGAAAACGCCCGCAGCGTCCGTGAGCAAATCTCTTCCGAGATGTGGGAGCATCTCAACAGCCTCTACCTGTTCATCCGCTCGGAGGAAGCGCGCGAACTCTTCCGCACGAGCAGCTACCAGTTTTACCAGCGCATCCTGCACGGGTCGTTCCAGTTCATCGGCATCACCGACGCCACGATGACCCACGGCGAGGGCTGGGACTTCATTCAACTAGGAAAATTCCTCGAGCGCGCCGATTGCACCTCGCGCATCCTCGACGTGAAATACCACATCCTCCTGCCCAGCGGCGAACGCGTCGGCGGCAACGTGGACACCGTGCAATGGATGGCCGTGCTGCGCTCGTGCAGCGCGCTGGAGGCCTACAGCAAGCTCTACGTCGGCCAGATCGCTCCCTGGAAGGTGGCCGAGTTCCTGATCCTGCACGACTGTTTCCCCCGTGCGCTGCGGCATTGCGTACATCAGGTAGATTATGCGCTGCACCGCATCAGCGGGGTGCCGGAGGATCGTTTCTCCAACGAGGCCGAACGTCTCTCGGGCAAGATGCGCAGCGACCTCGACTACGCGCGCATCGGCGAGATTTTCCACCGGGGACTGCACGAATATCTCCACCGTCTGCAAACACGCCTGGGTGAGATCAGCCGGGCGACGGAAGAGTTTTACTGCGAGGTGTTCGACACGTCTTCCCAGAGCCAGAGCCAATCCGGTGGCGGTTCGCAAAGCCAGAGCCAGACGGCGGGGATTCGTTAACGCGCCGTCGCACCGGGCTGGAGTTCCAGCCGGTACTTCGTCGGGCCGGGCAGGAAGGGTGAGGGCTTGCCGTCTGCCCAGTGGTCGTGCCCCGCGCGGTAGAACCGTGAGAGCGGATGACCGCTGCTGCCGCCGGGCTGCTCGTAGATCCCCTCGTCCTCGCGGCCGGGTGAAACAGCCATGCGCATCGACGCGCCGAACGTCGGTGCCTGTACGCGCGGCATATTCGCATCGCCCGGCAGTTCCTGTGCACGCATGTCCAGCCACCGGGCGATCCGCACGGGCAGTGCTCCGCTGAGCGGGTGCTTCATGGCGAGCACGTTGGCGCGGCCCCACGTGCATTCCGACAGAGCCAAGGCGTCGGGCTGGTGGTGTTCACCGAGCTTGGTGGTCAGATGCGCCGCGCGCAGCAAGAGGTCGTCCCACGAGGAGGCCGAAGCGGGCAGCAGGTGGACCGGTCGGGCCGCAAGGATGCTCCAGAGCGGTTGTTCCACGTTGAACCCGACCCGCGCAACCGGGTCGCGCCGCTGCACGGGTGCCATGAGCGGATTCATCACCATGACCGTGACGACCCGCCGGAACTCCCGCAGCAGCCGGTAACCGACGGCGTTCACCGAGGCATGGCCGTCCCACGTCCGCACGATCTCGCGGAGTTCGTCGAGGTCGGGCTGGTTCTCCACGACCGGGTCGCCGAGCGTTTGGAGAAGCAACCCGCGCCAGCGCGCGAGGTAGAGCGCCTCGTCGTCGAGTTGGACCGCCAGGAGGTCAGCCGGTTTTGCCGCGTGGTCCGCGAGTGCTGAGAGCCGGTCGCGGATCTGCCCCGCGCGTTCCGGTGAAGCGTAGCCGCCGTCGCCGAGCAGCGCCAACCCCTCGCCGCCGACCGTCCGGTTATTGGCCGTCCAGAGCTGCCCGTCGGAGGGATTGCGGATGACGGGCACCTGTTCCGGCGGCAGAAATCCCTCCCACCGCCGCGTGCCGTCCGCCCAGCTTTGCGGCGTGTGGCCGTCGAAGCCGACCCGGCGCGGCACGCGGCCAATGATCGTCCACGCCACGTTACCATCGCGGTCGCCCACCGTGAAGTTCTGCGGATGGATGCCGCTGCGGTGCGCAACCGACAGGGCCTCGTCCACGCTGCGGGCGGTCATCAGGTCGGACGCCTCGAAATTGATCCCGCCCGGCTCGTACTCCGACCAGTGCCGGGCGTACACCGGCCCGCCCTTGCCCGAACGCGTGGTCAGCGGTCCCCAGCGCGTCACGAGGATTTCGCAGGGGTCCGGAGCCGCGCCGTGGACGCCGATGGACTCGCGCACGACCTCGAACGGCTCCCAACCGTTGCCGTCGGGCACGCGGTAGCGGCCGGCATCGGCCGGGTCGGTCTCGATCAGGACCAGATCGCAGGTGTCGATGTAGCCGTTGGTGAATCCCCACGCGACGTAGCCGTTGCTGCCCAGGATGACCCCCGGCACGCCGGGTAGGGTGGTGCCGGTCGCGGTCAGGTCAGGCAAAGCGAGCGAGGCGCGGTACCAAATGTTCGGCACGGTGAGACCCAGGTGGGGATCGTTGGCCACCAGCGCCCCACCCCCGGCGGAACGCGCCCCGGACAGGACGAAGGAGTTCGAGCCGGGCAACAGTGCGGACTCGGCCGGTACGACGGAGGCCGTTAAGACCGGCACGGGAGGTCCCTCGCCCGGTGCGGAAGGCCGCAGGGTCCAGTGCATGGCGTCAGGTACCGGCGGCGCGGGCGCATGGGACCCGTCGAGAGCCGCGGAGTGTTCGGTGACGAGCGGACGCAGGAACGCCAGCGCTTCTTCGTCGTAGGTTTGTGCGATGGCGAGACGGGAACGTTCGTCGCTGCCGTCGGTTTCCAGGTTCATCGCCATCGTGTCCACGACCAGGATGCAGTCTTCGCGCGTCCATGGCCGGGGCACGGCGCGCAGGGCGAGGTATTCCCAGGGGCGCGCACCGAGCGCGGCAAGCCCGACGTTCACCCCGTCGGCGTAAGCGTCCACCTGGCGCAACTGCTCGGGCGTCATGGCCTGCACGACCGCCGCCACCCGCCGTCGGAAGAGATGTTGGCGGGCCTCCCGGTCCATCGGGAGCGTCAGCGGGCCGAAAAGCTCGGAAAGCTCCCCCGCCCCCTGCCGCCGCAGGAGGTCCATCTGGAAGAAACGGTCCTGCGCATGCAGAAATCCCAGCGCCCGGGCGAGATCCTCGCGGTTACGAGCGTGGACCGTGGGCACGCCGTCGGCGTCGCGTTCGACGGCGACCGGCTCTGTCAGACCCGCCAACGGCAGAGAGCCGTCGAGCGTGGGCAGGCTGGCTCGCAGCAGCAGCCACCCGGCGACCGGGGCGAGCAAAGCGAGCACCACCAACCCGGCCAGCAGCCGGAAGAGGATACGAAAAAATCGAAAACGCGAGCTTGCCATCGCCGGGGATGAGAAAGCAAAAGCCCTCGTCGGGAAAGGCAAAAATGTACAAGAATGCTTTCTGCCGGGATTATCGGTTTCCACCCAGGGCCATCGCCCGCCGGTAGCCCTCCCGCAGCCGCGCACGGTAGCTGTCCCAGGTGAAATGCTCCAACGCACGCGCCCGGGCCGCCAGCCGCATGGGTGCGAGCAGTTCGGGCTGGCGATACAGCCGTTCGATGGCCGCGCACAGGGCGTCGGCGTCGTTGACCGGCACGTTCAGGCCGTTGAACCCGTCGATCACCACGTCGCCGGACTCGCGGGTCGTGATCTGCGGCAGCCCACAGGCCGCCGCCTCGCAGGTGGTCTTGGCGCAACCCTCGCACTGCGAGGGGAAAACGTGCATCGTCGCCGTGCGGTAATGGTCTTCCACGCGCGCCGTCTTGCCGACCACGCGGACGTTCTCCTTGCCGTATTGCGCCAGGAACGGTCCGATCTCCTCGTGGACGTGGCCGACGAGCACGAGTTCGGCGTCGCGCAGGTTGAGTCGGTGCCACGCTTCCAGCAGCGTATGCACGCCCTTGCGCCGGATCAAAGCCCCCACGAACAACGCACGGAACAACGGCGGCGGCTCCCCGGGTTGGAAACGGGCCACGTCCGCGCCCTCGTCGGTGTTGAAAACTCGTTCCGGCGCGAAGCCCGAGGCCAGGAAAGTTTCCGTCGCGTACGTCGAGCGGGTGAGCACGACGGTGGCACGGCGGTACTCCTCGAGGAGGCGTTCCGGCCGGACGGTCAGTCGGTCCAGCCAGCGTCTCGGCAGGACGCGGCCCGACCACCCACCGGGTGGCGGGATTGTCTCGTGCCGGCGAAAGCCGTGGTCGACGTGCCACGTCGGGATGTCGAGCACGGACGGCAGGCCGCGTGCGTTCGCCTCCCGCAACGCTTCCAAGCTATCTCCCGCCCAACCGTGGAAGAAATCATACTGCCCGGTGCGCAACGCCGCAGCGGCGGCGTGCCCGGCCCCGTGCTTCTTCGCCCCGTAGTAATAAGGCCGGTCGAGAAACGACAGCAGCCGCACCGGCGACCAGCGCAGGGAACGCACCTTGCCATCGGGGATGTCCGAGCAGCGGTTCTGGTACGCGACCGCCCGGCCGAGGTAACCGCCGGCCAGAGGCAGCCGGAGTTGCTCCTGCGCGCACAGGTCCAGGCCAATGCCCCCGATCCGCGCGCTCGTCGCGAAAAGGAGTCGTTGCGGGAGAACAGCGGGAGCGTCGGGTTCTGGCGAAAGCTCGTGCATCGGAACGACGGTGAACAAACGAACGCGAACCAGTCCCGTGTGCAAGGGCACGTCTTTGCGCTTTGATGCGGGGACGAGGCTGCGGCATGTTCGCGCGCATGCAGATCGGTCTGGCACGGCGGGGCTATTCGCCAACGGGCGGCGCGGAACAGTACCTGCGCCGGCTGGCTGCAGCCCTGACGGCGGAGGGGCACGATCCCACGCTGTTTGCCAGCCCGGAGTGGCCGCGGGACCAATGGCCGGCGGACACGAGGATCGAGGTCGTGCACGGACGCGGGCCAGCGGCGTTCGCCAACGGGTTGGAGCGGTTGGCAGCCCGCCAGCGTTGCGACTTGCTCGTCAGCCTGGAACGCGTCTGGATCTGCGACTGCTACCGTGCGGGCGACGGCGTCCACCGCGCCTGGTTGGAACGCCGCGCGCGGTTCGAGCCCGGCTGGCGCGGCGTCCTGCGAGATTGGAACCCGAAGCACCGCCAACTCCTTGCCTTGGAGAAATCCCTTTTCAGCCGGAACGGTGCCAGGTTCGTCATCGCCAATTCTCACCTCGTCCGCCACGAGATCACCACGTACTACCCCGCCTACCCGCCGGAACGAATCGCGGTGGTCCACAACGGCCTGCCTCCCGCGCACTTCACGCCTGGAGACGCCGGAGGACGCACCCGGGCACGCCTCGCGCTCGGGTTGGCAACGGACGACCTCGCCCTCCTCTTCGCAGGCACCGGCTGGGAACGCAAGGGTCTCGCCTGCGCGCTGGAAGCCATGTCCCGCCTGCCCGCTTCCGCCCGGGTACGGCTGCTCGTGGCGGGCAGGGGCAACCCGCGCCCGTACCTGCGGCGGATGGCGCGGCCGGTGGCGGCGCGGGTGCGGTTCCTCGGCCCGGTGCGGGACATGGCGGCTGTCTACGCCGCGGCGGACCTGTTCGTGCTGCCGACGATTTATGATCCGTTCTCCAACGCCTGCCTCGAAGCGTTCGCCGCCGGGCTGCCGGTGCTGACCACCCGCGCCAACGGCTTCGCCGAAATCCTGACCGCCGGAGTGGACGGGGAAAAGTTCGAGGCCGGCGACAGCGCGGCCCTGACCGGCCTGGTTCTCGCGTGGTCCGACCCGGCCCGGCGACTCGCCGCCCGGCCGCTTTGCGCGGAAAAGGCGGCCACCTTTTCCATGGAGCGAAACGTCGCCGAGACGTTGAATATCCTCACGCGGCTCGCGTCCGACCCACCGACTCCTGACCGTTAGAACCCCGGTCCGGAAAACGGCACATTTCCCGGCACTTGCAATTGCTCTGTGCTACCGGTTGTGTCACAATCGCTCAACTCCCACCACCGGCCACATCCGCGTGACAAGCAACACCGCCTACCCTCAGGACGTGGCGACGGTCATCCTCGACCGCTGGCAGCGCATCCAATCGGGGCAGGAACGCGGCCCGAACCCTTGGATCGACCAACCGCCCAGCCGCGAGGCACTCGCCCGGCTCGTGCAGGTCTGCTACGCGGCCAGTCTGCTGCGCGAGGAACTCCGCCCGGTCACCTTCCGCCTCATCCTCGCGGAACCGGGCATGTTCCCCTGTGACCAGGGACCGCCGGAGGGACTTCACTGCCTGCGGTTTTCCAAGACGCGGCCGTTCAACCCGCTGGAAGCGCGGCGGTTGTCCCCGGCGGCAAATTTCTACCGCTCGCTCATCGGCGTCTGTCTGGACGACAAGCAAGAAGCCCCGCGGATCTGGGGAATCCTGCATTCGGGCCTGCGTTGGCTCCAGAACGTCCACGGCGGCCGCGGCCGGGTGCAGAAGCTGCCGCCCGCGCTGGTCCTGAGCGTCACCGCGCCGGGGCAGATCACGGTGGGCTTCGGCTCGCAGGTCATCGCCCGGGCGGATGCCGCCCGGCTGCTGGGTCCCTCGGCAGATGTCTTCGAGTCTCATTGGATCAGTCAGAAGTTCGAGCCGGTGCGCGCCGAGCTTTTCGACCTCCACAACCAGGCGCGCGCCAAGCGCGGTGCGAACTGGGCGCCGCTCGACCCGATGCTGGTGCGGATCGTTTCCCAGCACGCGGTCAAACGGCTGATTTCCGCCCTGCGCAGCGCGCACCACGGCGCGACGATCGTGTTTTTGCCCGACGAGTTCGCGGAGGAACTCGGCGATTCCAACCGCTACATCGACCTCAAGTACCGCTTCGACGACGGCGAACCGCGCAACCGCTTCCGCACGCTGGTCGTCAGCATCATGAACCGTGTGGCCGAACTTTACGCCGGTTCCAAGGAAACCGTCGGCTGGCTGGAGTACGCCCTCAGCAACGACGAAAACCTCGCCGCCTACGACGAGGCGATCTTCGAGATGGCGTACCTTGTGGCCGGCTGCGCAGAGGTGGACGGGGCGGTGGTGCTGACGAAGAGTTTCGAGGTGTTGGGGTTCGGCGGCGAGATCAGCGGCGAGCTGCCCGGTGTCGTGGCCGTGCGGCGGGCGCTGGACCTCGAAGGCGAGCAGGGTGAAGAGGAGTTCACCGAAAGCGTGGGCACGCGGCACCGGTCCGCCTACCGGCTTTGCCTCGCCGCGCCGGAGACCATGGCCATCGTCATCTCGCAGGACGGCGGGGTGCGGATCGTCCGCAGCCGGGACGGCGTGGTGACCTACTGGGACCAGTCGTCCACCACGTCGCTGGACGTTTAGCGCGGATCAATGTCTGGCGGTCGTTTTGTCCTTGCCGCCGATGATCTTCTGCGTCCGGGCGAATGCCTTGCCAGTCATCAACCGGGCCTTGCGCATCCAGCGGCGCGCCCACGCGTACTCGGTTCCCAGCACCGCCAAGCCGACCGGGATGAGCAAACCCGTGGGAGCGGGCGTCCAGATCAGCGAGAAGCCAAAAATGATGATCGTCCCCCCCACGACGGTCACGATGATCCGCTTGATGTGGGGGATTTCGTCGACTTTCAGCCGCACCAGGAGCCGTGAAAGCGCCTCGCTGAATCGCGCCGGAAAACCCCGGGCCTTCCGCGAGCTCGCCACCGGCATGGGGGAAGCGGCGATAGGCTCCGGGATGGATTTCGTCATGGTCAACGCGCCGCGGTGGCGTGGGTTTCGGATCGCCATTCTCGGGGATCATCTTTGGATGTTCAAGCGTTTTACTCGCCGACGCGTTTTAGCCAGACACGGCGGATGATTCGTCCCTCGTAGATACCGGAAAGAACAAGTCTGGCTTTATCGGGAAATTCCTGGTAGGTGCTTCCTATTTCGCCTGAAACCGACGGACGGCTACGGCCGACGAAACATGTCACCGCCTCCTTCTGCCGAACGGCCGGGCACCGCCGACACGATCACAGACGGTGCCGCGCCAGTTTTCCGTGCCGGCCGGCGCGAGGTCTTGATCGGATTGTTCGGCTCGTGGCTGCTGCGCCTGTTGGCGGCGACCCTGCGGTTCCGCACCGAAAATCTCGCTGCCATCCACCAGCGTGCCGCCGGCGAATCCTTCATCTTCACCTTTTGGCACAACCGCCTGCTGTTGATTCCGGTGGCTTGGGAACGCTTCCTCCAACCGCCCGACGATCTCGGCGGCAAGGCCCTGACCAGCACCAGCCGCGACGGCGAACTGATCGCCCAGTTTCTCGGCCGGTTCGGCATCGGTCCGGTGCGGGGATCGGCCACCCGGCGTGGCTCGACCGCTCTGCGCGAGCTCGTCCGCTGGCTGCGCAAAGGCCACGATGTCGGCATCACCCCCGATGGCTCGCGGGGGCCGCGCTACGTCATCAAACCGGGGCTTGTGCTGCTCGCCCAACTCAGCGGGCGTCGCATCCTGCCGATTTCCTTCGAATACGCGGACGCGTGGCGGACGAAAAGCTGGGATCGGTTTTTTATCCCGAAGCCATTTTCGCGGGTGACGTTCGTCGTGGGGGAGCCTTTCACCGTTCAGCGGACCGGCTCGCCGGAGGAATTTGAAATGGAGCGGCAACGCTGCGAGCAGATGATCATGGCGCAAATCCGGGAGAGGTGACCCCAGTCGTCCAGGAAGCGGCTCAACTCAGCATCATCTCGCGTTCGGCTTCCAGCCAATCGCCCATCGCATCGCCGGGTTCACCCGTCGCGGTCCGGCTGAGGTAATGATAGTAAGCCGAAACCTGCACGGCCTCCTCGCCGCTCTGAGGCATCGGGGTGCTGGCAAGCGGAGCGGTTTCGGAAACGACCGGAGCCTGAAAACCCGCCGCGCCGGGTATCGCCGCGTGCGTCGGGGTGGGCAGCGCGTCATCTTCCACGGACTCCGCCAAACCGGCAGATACCTCGTGCGTCCCGGTGGAAAGCATCTCTGCGTCGCCCGCGAACCCGGCCCCGCCCATCGCGCGGAATCCCTCGCCAGGCACCGAGCCCATCGAGATCGGCGTCGACATGTCCGCGGCGATGGTCGAGGTCGGCTCGTTTATCGCCGTGCGCTCTGCTTCAGCGGCCGATTCCCCGCTGCTCGTCGCCACTTCCTTGCCCGCCAACCCGCCGGCCACCGCGCCGATGGCCGCGCCGATTAACATGCCGATCGGACCGCCGATGGACCCGATGGCCGCGCCGGCCGCGCCCGCCCCCAACGCGCCCACTCCCACGCCCACCGGATGCGCCCCGGGCTCCCCGGTGATCGGGTCGGGGTGAGCCGACGCCGGGGCGTGCTCCGGCGCGGGCGCCTCGGTGACGACAGGATCGGTCGTGTCTTCGGGTTCGGGCTGGATCGGCGTGCTGCTCATAAGCGTTTTGGGGTTCCTTGTTTATGGAGTTCATCGGTCCAGGAACAGGGTTTGGCCCTGCGGATTCGGCGGGGATCAGACGCCGACCACCGAGACCACCACCGTCCGCCGGTGCGCCGCGCGGCGGTGCTCGAAAACGAAGATTCCTTGCCACGTTCCCAGCGCGAGCCGCCCGCCCATCACCGGGACGTTCTCACTGGTGCGGGTCAACGCCATGCGCAGGTGCGACGTGGTGTCGTCGCCGCCCTCATCTGTATGCACGTAATCCTGCCCGTTCTCGGGTACCAGACGCTCGAAGTAGCGGTGCAGATCCTCGCGCGCGCTCGGGTCGGCGTTCTCGTAGATGACGAGGCTGGCGCTCGTGTGTTGTAAAAAAACCGTCGCCGTGCCCGTCGTCACGCCGCTCGCCCGCACGACGCGCGCGACCTCGGCGGTGATGTCGTACGTGCCCTTGCCGCGCGTGGCGACCGTGAATTGCTCGACGTGCGCTTTCATGGTTCCATGATGCGCGCGTTCCCCGTTCCATGAAAGACTTCATCCACGACGATTTCCTGCTGATCACTCCCGCCGCGCGCCGGCTCTACCACGAGTTCGCCGCGCCGGAGCCGATCCTTGACTACCATAACCACCTGCCCCCCGCCGACATCGCGGGCAACCGGCAGTTTGCGGACCTGAACGCGATCTGGCTGGAGGGAGACCATTACAAATGG
>CAXTOX010000094.1:0-4438 GCA_964245885.1 uncultured Chthoniobacterales bacterium
CTTCGATCGGAGAAAATTCAGGTAGTCAGCTAGCTGCTGCTCCTCCTCCGGGGTAAGTTCCTTCTGGCTGAACAGCGCAGCGCCAGCAAGGGTCTTCGCGCCTTGGGCAACCTCTCTCTTTTGAATATACCCTACCGCAGCCATCAGCATTTCATACTCTATTTCGTATAAGTTAGCGAGTTTGTGGAGAAAAAATGGAGAAGGTTTGTTGATCTTATCGTTCTCCAACTGACTTAGATAAGGATTGGAAATCCCGGTCGCTTGCTCTACTTGACGCAAGGAAAGTTTCCGCAAATCGCGAGCCAGTTTGAGACTCTGTCCTAAGGTTTTTTCGGGCATATCGGGTTCATTGGAGGGTAAATCAATGCTTGACTTTGCTTTAAGCCCTGTCAAGCGGCGCGTCACAAATCGAGCAGGAACTTTGCTTGCTAAGTGTTTGCTTGACGGATTTAGCAGTGCTTGGTAACTTTCACTTTGTTGCGACCATTTCACCCCGCAACACCCTTAATCGAATGCATACCGACCACAAAGAGATCGAAATCTACGTCCACAATGCCCATCAACGTGACCCGCAGCTGATTCGCATCAGCGAAGCGGCCACCATCGAGGAACTCCTGCAACGTGTTGCTCCCCACGAACACGCGGAAATGGTTCTTATCGTGGAGGACGAGGACCAACCGCGTGAGCGCCACCACCGCTTGCACGAGGGCAACATCCACCACCGCCACCACGTCCACGTCCATCACTGCCGCGAGGTGGAGGTGCGCGTGTCCTATAATGGCATCACGCACGAGCACAAGTACGCCCCGGCCAAGACGGTTGAGAAGGTGCTCCATTGGGCACTCGGCGCGTTTTCGCTCAAAGGGGCCGATGCCATGAACAAAGTGCTGCGTCTTGCCCATGGCAGCGATGATCCTTTGCCCGAGACGGCGCACGTCGGCTCCTTCGTTGCCAAAGGCCATTGTGTCTTGCTGCTCAACCTCACGGTCAAGCGCAACGTCAACGGTTAATTCCATGAGCCCGGACGAAGCTGTCTTCCGTGCTCATGTCGCCGCCCCCGCGTTTCAGGATGGCCTGGACAGGGGGCGGTGGGGATTGCTTGAACCGAACGGCCCTTGGATTTGGCCGCATGTAATCCTCTGGGTTCCCGCCGATCTGGCACTCCTACCGGCTGGTCGGCTCTACCTGCGCTTCACCCTGGATCGCTATCCGCAACAGGCTCCCACCGCTTGTCCGTGGGACGTGGAGAAAAACATGATAATGCCGCGAGCATTATGGCCAAAGGGTCCAGGGAACGTGACCGAGGTCTTCGGCTCGAACTTTAGCCAAATCGGGCTCTACGCACCCTGCGACCGGGTAGCCATGGTCAACCATGCACAATGGAAAACGACCTTCCCCGATCTCTGGTGGCAACCCCATTTCACCATCGTCGTTTATCTGGATTTTGTGCACCAAGTTCTCAACCGCCAAAAGTATGCCTGCCCCTGAACTCAAGGTTTCCTGGATGCTGTGGCTACGGCTCCTGAGTGAGCTGAAACGTCGTGGTCGCGGTCGCCGCGAGAGTGGAGCTTTTCTATTGGGCAAGATCGGTTCTAGGAAAGTCTCGGAATTTATCTGCTACGACGATCTGGACCCGCACGCCCTCGACACCGGCATCATAGACTTTGACGGTGCGGGCTACGGTCCCTTGTGGGAAAAGTGCCAGCAGAAAAAACTCCAAGTGCTCGCCGATGTGCATACACATCCCAGCAGTTGGACTGGACAAAGTGGCTCCGACCGGAGCTACCCGATGATTTCCCAAGGTGGCCACCTCGCCCTGATCGTGCCGCACTACGCCACCCGTAAATGTCAAACATTGAAGGGGGTAGGAATCCACGAATACCTGGGCGACGGCCAGTGGCGGTCCGGGAAAAAAGCGGTGGTCAAGCTCACGCTGCTCTAAACCCATGCAATTACCAGACGAAAACAACCACTGCCGCCTCGCGCGCGCTCTCATCGAGCGGCGCGGTTGTACTTACGAACAGGCCGTCGAGAAACTCGGGACCTTCCGGTTGCATTTAGAATGCGGGGAAGAGGTCGCCGCTTCCCTTGCGTTACAAGCGGCGCTGCTGACGGCGGTGAACACGGGCAAACGCGCTTTCCTCGGCGGTGTCACGGTCAACTTGCCGCCGGATGTTCCCAGCCTGCTACCGTGGCCAAAGCATACGAGCCTTAATGGAATCGTGGTCGAACTCGGTGCTTTGACCGCATCTTCGGCGGAAACCTGCCCGAGCCAAACCCTCTTTTTCGGCACCACTAGCCTCCGACCCACCGAAGATGATTTATCCATCCACACGGCGGGATGGCGAGGTGGGATCGCTCCAGCAGCTATGGCTTTCCAGTTGCCACCTAGTTCCGACCACCCCAGCGCCGGTGTACTAGCTGCGTCGCTTGGGGTGGCCCGTAGTTTCCTGCGAGTCTCCGAAATCGGCACGAAATTTGTGACTTCGCCGCTGGGACTGTCGCTCTGGAACCCCGCGGCTCATTGGCTGGATGCTGATGCCGGTGGCCCTCCGCTAGAGTACCTGCCGCAGAACTTGTGGGTGTTAGGATTGGGACATCTCGGGCAAGCCTTTTTGTGGAACCTCGGGCTGCTCCCATTTTCACAAGCCGACGATGTCTTGGTTGTTCTGCAAGATTATGACTATGTCGTTCCTGCAAACTGGAGTGCAGGACTCCTCTGCGACAAAGAGCTACCGGCCCGCCAGTTAAAAACCCGTCTCTGCGCCCGCTGGCTGGAAGCGCGGGCGATGCAGACCAAGCTAATCGAACGGAAGTTCGATGAGACTTTGCGTTTGGAGGAAGCCGAGAAGTTCGTTGCTTTCTGCGGCTTCGACAAAGCGCCGCCACGAGTTCATCTCGAACGATCTGGCTTTGCCCGTGTCGTAGAATGCGGTGTGGGGGAGAGTGCAGATGATTTTGACCAGATTGATTTTCACTCCTTCCCCTCCACGATCCAAACGGCGGAATCGCTATGGCAAAGCGAAGGCGGAGCGGCAAAGAAAACGGCGAACGAAATGTTGCGGCGCGCATATGAGGTGCCGGGCCAAGCGTGTGGGATTCTGGCGGAAACTCTGGCCGATAAGTCGTTGTCATCGTCCTTCGTAGGCGCATTTGCCGGTGCCGTTGCAATGGGAGAAATCCTGCGTGGCCTCCACAATGGGGAGAGTTGCGAGGCTGCGGCATACAATCTTCGCAGCACCTCGTCGCCAAGGACGATGATGGCTCCGAGCCAAATGATGTCCGTAGGGGCTTGCGGATACGTCCCAACGTCTGAAAACCCCATCGGCAATCAGGAGTAAAAAGATAGAAAGACTACTCAGCTGGTCGCTTGCGAAACAAGTCCTTCAACCGTTCGGCGTCCGTGGCTGCCCCGCCCTGCGGCGGACGGTCGCTGGCGGTAGGTGGGCGGCCCGCCTTCTTGTCTAGCATCCTTTGCTTGGCGGCTGCCACGTTGGCGACCTCTGCGTCGCCCATGAGTAAACTGCGAGCCGCGCGATTAATTCGGCGGGTTTCAGCGGTCACCATCCAGTAAACGCCTAAGGCCAGAAAGAACACCCCCACCACCATGGATGCCTGGATAGCCAACCAGGTCGGCAGGGTGGAACGGCGCATGAAGCCATCAATGTCCGGCGAGTGATCGGCGACAAGCGCGAGCACGGGGATGGTCGGCCAGTCGAGCACCCGATGCACGGTGGAATTGCTTTGCGCCCAGCGCGCTAATCCGCCCACGGCCAAGCCGAAGGTGATGAGCGTGAGAACGACGGTTCCGAAAGGGTCGCTGGATTTGGGAGAAGTGGAGCGGGCGGGTGTAGCCATAGGAAACCTTCTAGGTTTTTGGGGTGCGAAGCTGGTTGTAGGCGATGGGCAGCCACACGCGGTTGTTCGGCGGGAACTGCCGCCCGCCGCCAAAGAGGATGGCGGTCACGACGTGGTGGAAGTCGGGTCCGCCTTTGGCGAGGGTCATGAACTCGCGGGGACTCACCTCGAAGTCCATCTGCTCGCTGTAGCTCAGGCCCGCGCTGGCATTGCCGTTGCGCCCGCCGTCACCCTGGGCCTGGCCATACTCCAGGCCGATATTGGTGCTGCTGCCGTTGCGGCGCACCAGCACGCGCGCAATCGTCTCGGCGGTCCAGGCGTTGGTCACGCTGCACGCGTTCTGGTGGAACACCTTGGTTTGCAGGTTGCCAAGCAAGCTGTCCACCCGCGCCTTGCCGCGCCCGTCACCACCCAGCTCCGCGTACAGGTTGGGTAGGTTCTGCGTGAGGTACACCGTGGCCACCCGTGAGGCCCGCGCCGTGGTTTGGAAGATCGCGTCGGCGCTGGTGACGAAAAGCTGTGCCTCGTCGGCGAACAGGAACAAGGGCCGAGATTGCTCGCTGCCTGTGCGCCGTTCGGC
>CAXTOX010000094.1:4448-15840 GCA_964245885.1 uncultured Chthoniobacterales bacterium
GCTGCCGCGCGGCAAGGCGTGGGCCTCGCGCTGCGCTCTGCACCCAGCTCGCTGCCTGTGCGCCGTTCGGCCGCGCGCTGGAAGAGGTACTTCCACAACACCGCCGCCATGCGTCCGGCCTCGTGGTATGCCTTCACCGGCAGGTCCACCACGATGATCTTGCCGGCGAACGCATCTTCCGGAGTGACGGTCGTTGTCTTGGTGAACAGGTCACGCAACGCCCCACGCTGAAAGGGACTGATGACAGCGGTGATGCTCATGAGCACGCCGCTCTTCTGCCGGTCGGCCATTGGCAGCCACTCGCGCTCGAAGTAGTGCCGCACGGCCACCAAGTCCTCGCGGTCCCCGTCCGTGGTTCCCGCGCGTCCAGCCGCCTGCGCGGCCATCTGGTCGAAGGTTTCCCGTGGGCCGGTCAGCACCTCGTAGAGCCGGGCCATGGTGATGGACACGCCCGCCAACCGGCAAAGCTCCATCGCGTTCTCCAGGGCGTGTCGCGCCGCCTTCTCCCACGTGTCGTCCTCATTGTTCTTGCTGCCGCCGCCCACCTCGGCCATCTGCATAAGTACTTCCACCGCGTTCATCGCCAACCCGCCTCCCACGCCGCCACGGCTGATTTCGTAGTCCAGGAAGTTGAATCCCATGCCGCGGCCGGGAGCGAAGCGCAGCACGTCGCCTGCGCGGCCTTCCTCCTGAGCGTAGCGTTCCCACAGGTCCGGCTCGTCGGCCTTGGCGCAGAGCACGAGGCCACCGTACCCGGCGCGCAACATGGCCCGCGCGGTCGCCCGGCCCGTGCCGCTGGTCTTGCCGCTGCCGGTGGCTCCGCTGACAAAGAGCCCTTCGAAGGAGTGGCCGAACGTCCACGGCACCCGGATGATCTTGCCTCGGGTGTCAGCGCTCTCGAAGTGACACAGCGGCTGGGCTTGCGGCCACGTGCGCGCGTCTTGCGTCGGGACTGGCAAGGCCATGCCGGTCGCCTGCGCCTGCGCGGACGTGCTGCCACCGCTTTGGAGTAGTTGTACGAAGTCGAGCTTTCGCGGCTTCTGCCCCCCACTGAACACTGCTGAAAACCAGCTCATCGTGACGTGTATTAAAAAAGGTTCTTGGCTGGCTGCTTTAGAACCGCGCCAGCGCGTAGCCGATCAGGATGCCCGTGAGCAAAAGCGCGGCAACAGTCCACCGTCCTCCACCCTGACTGGCTACCTGGTCACTCAAGGCGTTTAGACCCTCGGCCATGCCGCGTAGGGCCTGGCGCACGGCGGCGGTGATTTCCTCCGGGCTGGCCGCCGGCCGCGCATTGTTGACGGTGGCGGTCGCGCCCGTGGTGGCCGTCGTGAATTTGGCCGCGTGCTCGGCTACATCCTGTGCCGCCGACAGGTTAGCGCGCAACAGCGCGCCCGCGAGCAACGCGAACTGCACCGTGGAACTGTCCGGCGTGCCGTGAGCGAACGTGTAATATGCGCGCACGATGCGCTCCCGTTCCTCTGGGTCGGTGGCCTGCGCCGCCAGAAACCGTAGCTCCGGTGGCAGCTTGCCTTTGTCGCCAGCGGCGGGCGGCGTTGCCTCACTCTGGTTCCTGGCCGTCACGGCGGCGGTACGTTCCATCGCTCTTTAGAGGTCCAGCGGGTCGGCAAACTCGTCGTAGCCCGCGCCGGGCGCGTTGGCAGGTTCCACCGCTCTTTCCAGCCGGTGCAGGATGAGCTTCGGGTCGGGCACGATCAGGTCGGCGTGCTCTTCCCACTGCGCCCACACCTGATTGGTAAAGTAGTCGAGGTCCAGCCGGGAATCCGTGCCAACGTGCTGGCGTGCCTCGGCGAGCGGCAAGCGTCGCCGCAACTTGCCTTCGGCCTGCGCTACCTCGCGCAAAGAAAGGGAGGAAAGTGCCGGCAACGTCACGGTGGGCGCGCCCAGCTCGGCCAAGGCTTTTGCCGCCGGGCTGCTGGCAAAGCGCACCGACGAAAAGCGGGCATCATTCTGCACCAGAATGAAGTCTACCTGGCCTTTGAGAGTAGCGAATACCGCGCGGAATGAAGCCTCCGCCGTCGGATCGGGAGAGGCAAAGAGCAGCACGGTCATCCGCACGCCGCGCTCGCCAAAGCCCACGAGCACCTGGCGGCGTTTGAGGTGGTCCAGGATGGTTTCCGTGGAACCGGCTGGAAAGTCCACGAGGCTCACGGGGGCAGTGTCCGCGTGGCGGAAGATCTGGTCCAGGTTCTCCGGGGTGGAGAGGGGAAAGTGCGCCACGTTGGCGAAGGCGCTGGAAAAGGTGCGGTGCTCAGGGTCGGCGTCCACGCCTGCCCACAGCACGCCGGCAAAGTCGAGATAGCTGGCGAGCGACTGGATCGCGGTACTTTTGCCCACGCGGCCCGTGCTTTGGAGTGCGCAGAGGAAGCGGGTCTTGCAGGGAACAGCCGCTTCGTTGGCAGGCGAGGGGAACTGACTGGCGGGAGCTTTCGTTTTCGGGGCTTTGTCGGTCATGGAACGGGGCGGGGGTTAGGAAGCCGGGCGCTTCCTCATCTTGAAAGGATTGTCGGCGTCGGGGTCGCGCGGCGCGTCAAAGTCCAGCGGGTCGATGGTCGGTGAAGGGGATGGCGAGGGGGACACGGTCGGTGCCACCGGCGCGGGCGCGGCAGCCGGTTCGGGCAAGGCGAAGAGCGGGCGTTTGCGCTGCGCGCGTGCCTTCACAAAGCCATGCACGCTCGATGGGCTGACGCGCAGGCCCTGAGTGTCGAGCCACGCGGCAATCTCCCGGTAGCTTTTGTGTGCCTTGCGCTGCGCGCGGATCGCGTCTTCAAACGCGCATAGGCGCGAGGCCCACGCCTTGCCGCGCGGCAGCCGGGCGAGTTCTTTGATGCGTTGGTGGGGTGTCGGATCGGCGGCGGGAGTGGGGTTGGCCGAACGAGCGGCAGGCTTCGGCATAAGCGGGTAAACGCGCGAAAAAGTGGAGTCTCTTTGTCGCCGTCAACGTCCGGTTCCTTCCGGTTTTGTCCAGTGTGGCGGGACCCTTTGTGTGCAAGTTACTCCCGTGCAAGACCGCGCCGATGAAGATTTATTTTCATGGGCTTTTTCTGGGCAATTTGGACGCGGCTTTTGCTTCAGCGCAACGCGATGCGGTTGCGCAGATGGTCCCGGCTCATGCGTCGGGCGGTTTCCACGATGAACACGGGGTTGGTGACTTCGAGCGCGAAGGTCATCAACCATCCGTTCGGAGGCTCAAAGCCGAGCCAAGCAACCAATTCTTCCCGGGCGGCCTGGAACTTGGCGAAGGTCTCGGGGTCGATCTGGAGCGCGACGGGTATCATGGCCCGCAGGCTCGCCCGGCAGCACCTCGGGGCGCAAAGAATTGGTGCGGCGCATACACCAATTCTCTGCGTTGCCCGTTGCGCCAGCGCGTTGGCTACGGCTGCCCGTCAGGCGCACCTGCGCTGTCCTCGCGGCGCGGGTCCTCCTGCTCATGCGGCGCGGACGCCTGCTGCCGGAAACGGCGGCGGCGGTTCATGCGGCTGCGCCACTTGAAGTAGTCGGCCTCGTAGCCGTCGGGCGGGCCGTCGTCGTGGTTGAGGGTTTCGGGTTGAGGGTGGGGATGTTCATCGTTGGATGTCACCCCCTACCTACAAATCTCGTTTCGGCGAAACCAGCGGACGCCCTTTTCCGCCTGACACCGTGCTTTTGGCTACGGCTCGAAGTCCGGCGCATCCCATGGTTCTTCCTCGTGGTCCGGGCCGATGTCGGCCCGGTAGTAGCGAATTCCGTCTTCCACGACGAATCCGCGGTTATCAGGCTCATCCTGCACGACGGCCGCCACCAGGTCGCAGTAGTGGGTTTCTCCGGCGAACACCGCGTTGCCTTTGGCCCGGACCGCTGCCAGCGCCTTCTCCAGCGAACGCAGTATGGCAAGGCCGCCTTGGGTCGCGGCGTCCACGGGCGAGTGCATGAGCAGGCTCATGAGAAAATCCTTCTGGTCGTGCTGCCGCTCGGCGGGGTCTTGTTCGCCTGCTTCCACCGGGCTGGTCCTCGACGTGACGTAGCCTTGCACCCGCTTGCGCAACGCATGCTCCAAGCCGCGAAGATCGGTGATTTCCACCAGCAGGCATTCATCGCGTCGGCGGTGCCGCGCCCAAAACTCCGGGTCATCCATCGGGGAAGCCTCGTTCTCGCGCTCATCGGTGCGGCGGCGGGCCTCTTCCAACAGCGCGGCGGGCGTGGTGCCCAGCGCCTCGGCCAACAGTCCTATCGTGGGCAGGCGCGTGACGGATCGGCCCGCCTCGATGCGCTGCACCGTGCGAACGTCCACGCCGGATTTCTCGGCCAAGTTCTCCTGGGTAAGTGCCGCACGGGTGCGCGTCTGACGGATGACTTCACCGATGCGTGCTGGTTTCGGGTGGGCTTCGCTGCCCTCTCCTGACGGTGTGGTATTATTCATGCCCCGCAGAATGCGTTATCTTGCTTTTGAGTGGAACGGCGTCCACGCGGCATCGGGACGACATTGTGCTAAAAGATGTTTTGTAAAGGACGCCTGCTTCAATAAAGCAACTACCCGATGAACCCGATGACCATTACCCAGTTCAAAGAGCTGATTGAGCGGATGGGCGATGATCGTATGGGCTTGATTGAGCTTAGCGATTACCTGAGCCACAGGACGCGCGACGACAAATATCTGCGCGAGGAATACCTGCCGCTTTTGGCCGTGGTGAAGCATAAGAAAATTGCCGACACCGAACAAATCGAACTCGGCCAAGAAAAGGAACCGTGGGACGCCCGGATCGGTGGCCATGATCTGTACGAGGTCACGCAGGCCCTGCCGGAGAAGGAGCACGAGCAACGTCGTGAAATTGCGGCGGGTGGTCAGTCGCCATTCACGATGTTCGTCCACGCGGCGGATGCTCTGCAATTTCCAGGCGTGATCGTGGACGCCATCGAGAAAAAGCACGCCAAGGAATACCAGGATGCTCGCTCGCTGGTGGTCGTCTTCGGTGGTGACTACTCCGGCGAGGATGACACGGTGGTCCACCAATGGATGGAGCACATTCGGCGTCAAACCACGCGGGGGATGTTCAAGGAAATCCTGCTGGTTGAACTGGATCGCCTCAAAGTGTTCACGTTGTTTCCACCTGTGGAAACAACGGCCGGTTCCTGACCGAACTTTCGCCTCGTGTCTCGTTGTTGTTCTGTTCCGTTGCGTCGTGTCAGGTCCAGCACAGACCCCTGGCCGCGCTGGCGTCTTGGGAACAGAACATAAACAGAACGCTGTTCGGTTCTCGTTGGGTTGTTCTGGTGCTTTAAGACCACCTTAAACGTATCATGTCTCTCAACTCATAATTTGCTTGCTCTTCTCCCGATTTTTCCCGTAGAGTTTCCCCCGTGCTCTCCCGGCTTCTTTCACGCTTCCTTCCCCCCAAGCTCAAGCCCCTGGTCAACACTCATCCTTACGCCTGGTACATCCTCACCGGCGACCTTCAGCAACTCCCCACCCTCGAACTCGAATCTGCCAACGTCACCTGGTTCAAAGAGCCCGCCATCTTGATCCTCGTCAAAATCCTCCGCCAAGAATTTCCCGACGTTCGTTTCACCCCGGCCTTTTGGAAAGGTGCTTCCATATGGGACACTCAAACCTTTCAGGTAGAAAATGGTCCTCCCAACCAGGAACAGTAAGTTTTGCTCTCCGCCGTCGAGCGCGTCCAACAGGAGATTCTCGAAGCCGCTTACCAATCTTCCCGCCAACGGAAGGGCATGGGTCACGAAGCCGACCGCTCCTAAACCCTTCCAGCCGTCTGCTCGCAACGCTTGCAGCCAAAGAACCAAAGGTTTAAACTCTCCCACCGTGAACGCATCCAAAGCTGCTCCTAAAAAGCTCTTGGCCAAAGCGGCTGCTAAACAGCGTCCGGCTGCCAAAGGGAAGCCGCGCCGCCAGATGACGGCTGCCCTGGCGGAAAAACGTGCGTTGGGCTGGGCGGATGGCCGTAAGATCGACAGCGTCGCCCTGCTTCGCACCCTGCGATAATCCGGCTGGTGACCTACTACGCGGACACCTCCTGGTGGGTAAACTCCGTTGTCCGCAACGACGCCAACCACGCGGCTACCGTCGGACTCTTTGACCACGATCCGGAAGCGAGCGTGCTCTGGACGCCCTGGCAGCGGGTAGAGGTTTTCAACAGCCTACACCAACTGGAACGAAGGGGCGACTTGCCGCCCGGAGATGCCAAGCGGTTGGTTCGCCTTCTGGAAATGGAAGTGCGCCTGGGCTACTGGCCGCACCAGGAGTTTAGCTGGACCGATGCGATCCGCCGCGCCTGCCAGCTCGCGGAGCAACATGGGCCGACGTTGTCGATCCGGGGCATGGACCTCTTCCATGTGGCCATCGCGTTGACGCTGCGCGTACCCTTTTTCTTATCCTTCGACACGGACCAAATCGCCCTGGCAAAAGCGGTGGGCCTTGACCTGCCCTAGTCGGGCGGCGGCGGAATCAACCCGGCCAAAGAGGCATGCCCCACTTAGCCTACATGAATCTCTGACGCAAAGCGTCAGGCTTCGGCTAGGAGCAGGGCCTGCGAGAGAAACCATACCGATTTTTACCGCCAAAGCAACCCTTTACCCTCTCCCTTCATGTTCACGATGGCGAAGATCCGCGATGGCAGCACCTACCTGGGCAACCATCTTTGCGCGAACGATTACTACTCGGAGGATGAAAAAGTGTCCGGCGTCTGGCAAGGTGAACTCGCGCGGGCTTGGGGCATCGAGGGCCAGCGCATCGAGGCGGGCGACACGCGCTTTGAGAACCTGCGCGTGGGTCTGACGCCAGATGGGGAAGAAAAGCTCACGCAACGCGGCGGCGGGGAGGTGCGCTTCTATGATTTCCAGTGCGCCGCCGCTAAAAGCGTGTCCGTCCAGTCCATGCTTGACGCTCGCTTGGCAGAGGCGCACGAACGCGCCGCACGGGTGGCGTTCTCGGAACTCGAACGTTTTGCCGCCCGGCAGGTGCAGGGCAAGCAGGCCGTCACTCTGCGCCAGAGGGAGGAAACGGGCCAAGTCTGCACGGCGGTGTTCCGCCACGATGCCAGCCGCGAACTGGACCCCCAGCTTCATTCCCATCATGTGGTGGCGAACGTCACCTTGGGGCGCGACGGCAAACGCTACTCGCTGGAAACCCGTGAAATGGTCGAAGCCATCCGCTACGCTGGGAAAGCCTACCAGAACGAACTTGCCAGAGAGTGCCGCGCCTTGGGTTACGAGCTGGTCGAACGCCGCCACGAACGCACGGGTGAAATCGAGGGTTTCGAGCTGGCTGGGGTCAGCCCGGAAGTCTGCCGTCGTTACAGTCAACGCCGCGCACAGGTGGAAGTGGCGATGGCTGCGTTTGAAAAGGGGAAGGGTCGCGCGCCTTCTACGGCGGAAATTGCTGTAATGACTCGCCAGACGCGCTCTCACAAGCTCAAGGAAATCACCACGCCAGAGGTCCGCGCCGCTCAACTGGCCCGCCTTTCGGGGCCGGAACGCGCGGGCCTGGAAGACCTGGCTGCACAGGCGCGCGGACGTGGGCCTTTGGCTCTTCTGACTCCTGCACCTTCGGCGGAAGCTGCCCGGCTCGTCGAAAACGCGCTGGCGCATCGTTTCGAGCGCGTGAGCACGGCCAAAGGGCATGAAGTCCTGGCCGATGCGCTCAACGCTCGCCTGGGCCATGTGGACACCGCTCAACTCGTCGCCGCCCTGTGCAAACAGGCCGTACGCCTTTCTCCGGCGGCGGAAGCCGGTTCCCATCGTGCGGAGTGGACCACCCGCGAAAACCTGAGCCGCGAACGCTGGTCGGCCGGCTTCGTGGACGCGGGCCGGGGCGTCTGCGCGCCGCTGCGAACTTCCGCGGTGCTTCGGCCCGGCGTGGGTCTGGACAAGCTGGCCGCTGAACAACGTGAGGCCGTGGAGTTCGTCTGCTCCACGAAAGACAAAGTGGTGGCCGTGCGCGGCGTGGCCGGGGCCGGGAAAACCACCACGCTCAAGGAACTGGATCGCCAGTTGGAAGACACGGGCGCGCGCCTGCTTTACTTGGCTCCCACGCGCGGCGCGGTGGACGTGCTCAAGAAAGAAGGCTTCGCCAAAGCGACGACCGTTTCTGACTACCTGACGCGCTCCGAACACGGCAAGGATGATCTAAGCTGGCGCGGCGCGGTCCTCGTGGTGGATGAGGCGGGTTTGCAATCCACGAAGCAAGGTAGTGAAGTCCTGCGCTTGGCCGAACGCCACGGCAACCGGGTCGTGTTCGTGGGAGACACTCGCCAGCACGCCAGCGTGGAAGCGGGCGATTTCCTGCGGATTCTCGAAACCCATTCCAAGCTGGAAAGCCGGGAACTCAAAGACGTGCGCCGCCAGACGCAAGCCGACTACAACTTGGCGGTGCGCGCGATGGCGCAAGGCCAAGCGGCGGCGGGTTTCGAGCAACTGGATCGCCTCGGCTGGATCAAGGAAGGACAGGCAAACTACCTGGGCCAAGCCGCCGCTGATTACGTGCGCCGCACCCTGGCCGGTCAAGACGTGCTGGGCGTGGCTCCTACCTGGGCGGAAAACCATGTGATGACGGGCGAGGTCCGCGCGGGCCTACGCGCCGCTGGCAAGCTGGGAGCGGAAAAGGACCTGGTTGTCCATGAGCCGACGCAATGGACGCGCGCGCAACGCGCCGACGTGGGCCTTTATCAGCCCGGCATGATCGTTTCCTTCCGGCAGGACGGCGCGGGGGCCAAACGCGGTCAGAGCGTGGCTGTAGAGGCCGTGGAAGGCGGACAGGTGCGCTTGAGCAACGGCGCAACGCTGACCTTGAGCAAAGCGGATCGCTTCGACGTGGCCCGCCCGCGTGAAATGGCGGTGGCCGTGGGCGATAAGCTGCTCATGCGGGCGAACAGCCAGGATAAGAAGCTCGTCAACGGCGCGGTGCTGACGGTCGCCAGCGTCGGCAAAGATGGGAGGATTGCGACCATGGAAGGGCCGACGATCCCGGCGGAGTTCCGCGCGTTTGCTCACGGCTACGTTGTGACCAGCCACAAGGCGCAAGGCCGCACGCATGACGTGGTGGTCGGCGCGATGGCACAGGCGAACGCGCAGACGTTTTACGTCACTGCCTCCCGTGGCCGGAAGGAATGCGCGCTCTACACGCCCGACAAGGCGGTGCTGGCCGAACGGCTGCCCCGCTCGGGCGAACGCCGCGCGGCCCTCGATGCGCTTAAAGCCGAACGCAGTAGCCAAAGCAAAGCTCTTTCTCCCGGCATCCTGGTCCGGGCGAAAGCCTGGATGGAAATGAAACTCGAACAGGCGGTGGAACGCATCGGCGGTGGCAGGATCGGCGCGGACAAGGCACGGCCCGCCGAAAAGGGAATGGAGCGCGAGACGGCGGTGGCCCCGCGCAAAGCCGCCGCGCCCATGCCTCCGGCTAAACGCGGGCGCGAACGGGACGTGGGCCTGAATCGCTGACCTTCGGCGCGGATGCCAACCGGGAAAGTTGTCAGTTTGAAGAACGATCCTCGCCGCTCCGCAGCTGCGGGGATTTCGCGCTCCCTTGGCTAACCGGAGTCGTCGAGCACGTACTTGTTGGCGGCAGCTCGAAGCCGTTTTACCTCGTCCAGCCGCTTGGCAATAGATGCCTCGTCAAATGGCTTGTGCAGGAACGCACGGGCAAAACTTAGGAAATGCAGGACCTCGATTTCCAGGGGCATAACGATCTCAGGCTGCTTCGTGATTTCGGCTGCCCGGGTTTGCTGCTCACGGCTGGCGATGGCGGCGTTGACGGCCAGTTCCCAGATGCGCCGTCGTTCCTCGCTACGCTTGGTAAACCAGTGAACGCCGATGGTTGTCAGGCCGGAAATGCCTGCGCCGACCGCCGCGCCGAGAATGGCGGCCGTAGGGGCATCAACTTGAATCATCGTGCGGGTGCTTCGGTGGACGGCGCGATCACGCTCAATGTCACGAGGTTTTGTGCGAGCGCCGCAGCAAAAAGCGTTTTCAAATCTGCGGGTGCGAGCCAGATCGTGGCTTCCCGTGTGATTTGCTTGATGGGCGTGGTGGCCGCCGGGTTCATAATGACAGGATTGCCCGGATCGGTTTGGCTGGCGCGGACCACGAGTGCCTCATGTTCAACGCTCAGATTCAGCACGGATGAATTCACGGCAGGTTTTTTCCCTTTTGGCCGTTCACCGAAGTCTGATTTGAGTTCGTCAAAGCTGTGGATTTGGACTTTCATCGAATGGAACGCTCGCTGTCCTCGCCGCTGGAAGCGGCTGCGGGGATTTTACGTTTTGGGAGCCAATGGACGGTTGTTTTCTCGCCCAACTCGAAGCCTTGGTTAGGTCCATCGGCTCCAGGAATAGGATGCCGCTCACATTTTGATGCCTTTGCGTTCAACCGGGACCTCGGGCTGTCGTAGATAACTCGCGGTGCGTGCCTCTGCCACTGCTGCGCTTTCGAATGTGTGGACCAGTGTGCTGTCCGCGATTGCATAGTAGGGGCCGCCTTCTGTTTCGGTGTCGATCCAGATTTGAATTCCATCGATAGATTTGTGACGCTTCCATTTGTGTTCCATCGCAAGGTGATTGTAGCAGGAATCGTGACACGTTTAAAAACGGAGATCATTGCGCGATAAACCGAGGGAAAAAAGGGCCTCCCACGGCGGGCGTGAACCGATCCCATCAAGGATGCACCGTCAAACCCGCTCGGCGCGCGAGTTCGGCTTGCCGCTGGTCGAAGGTCAAAAAATCGGTGTGTCCAAGCACCAGCGCCGCAGCGGCGTGCAGCACGTCAAGCGCACGGTGGCCACCGGTCATGGTGTGACGCTCGGACAGGCTTTCGGCCTGGCTGTAAACCGCTTCCCAATCGCAGGCGGTCGGCACGAGCAACCCGTTGCCGGTATCCCGCTGGATCAAAGCCAGCACGCGCTGGGCTTCTGCCTCCGTGGCCGAGCGACGTGTGACCGCGCTCCGGATGGCGTTCTTTAGCTCGAAGGCTCCGAAGCTGGTCAAAGGCAGCGCGGCCCCGGTGGCCCGCATGAACTGGTCGGCAGCCGCAAAGTTGCCGTCGATCAGGTACAGGGAGGCGAGAAAGCTAGAATCCGCATAGACGCTCAAAAACGCTCCTCCTCGCGCAAGGCGAGCACGGCGTTTTCCCTCGGCGGCGCATCCTCTCCGAAAATCTCCTGCACGCGGGCAGCGTGACCAGACCAATCGACGCGGCGGCTGGTAGCGTCCGTACCATTGACCGGTCGGTAATCCATGATCCAGGCGCGAAGCTCCGCCACTTCCGGCGGGGTCAACCGGCGGACTTCATCGGCCAGACGCTCCAAGGTGTTGCTCATGATCTTTTCTCCTCGTTGGTATCGCTTGCGGACAGGATAACAGAAAGGACGGAATCTGGATAGCAAGCA
>CAXTOX010000095.1:0-4637 GCA_964245885.1 uncultured Chthoniobacterales bacterium
AACTCTTGCGCCCCTGCCGGGGCTGGGAGGACTCCACACGCAAACGAAAAACGCTTTAGGAAAAAATTACGGAACCGTTACAAGAAACGGCCCGCGTCCACATCATTTCCTAACAGACTCCCCGCAGAGTGAGCGACAACCAATCGCTGACCACCATCGCTTCCATGATCCATCCAGCCACCAAAACTGCCCGGTCCATGTCCGCGTCTCCGCTGAAAACTCAGCCGCGTCCGGCTGTCCTCCGGTTCGCGCGGGGTCTCGTGCGGTGGTTGCTGGGCCGCGCCAACGTCGCGGCGGAGCCCGGCGACGAAACGGGTTCGTACGTCGGTCTTTTCCAGGGGGTCATCGAAACGGACGCTCCGGCAGCCTCGGTGGTTCCCGCCGCGCAGGCCATCCGCCCGCGCGTCCGGCTTCCTGCGCCTGGAAGTCAGCGGCCAGAAAAAAGCCACCGGCTGCTTCCTGTTTTTCGTCGACGGCAAGGTCCTCAGCGGCGACATCAAGGGCGTGTCGAACACGACGGGTTTCGTCGACGCCAGCTTCCGGCTGAGCCGCGCCCGCGCCCACGACACGGAGGTGCCCGGCACCCGTCCAGTGGCTGCCGTGGGCCGGCTGCACCTGGAAGCCCGCCACGCGCGGGGCAGCGACGCTCCCGGCGAGGACCCGACCATCCGCTTCGTTTGACGAACCGCGCGGTGCCGGGCCGACCGTGGGCGGGGGCGCGGGGCTAATCCCTTGCTCATCGGGCCAGGATGCTTAATCTCCCTGCGAGTTTCCCCGCGTTGATCTATGCCTGACCCCGTGAAAAATGATCCCTCCCGTCCGAATGATCCCTCCCGTCCGGCGGCGCGCCGGTGGGTCGTCCCCATGCTCGTGCTGGTCGTCCTGGCCCTCGGAGCGGCGGCGGCGTTGCGGCTGCGCCGTCCGGAGGCTTCGTCCGGGCGTTCGGCGTCGCCATCTGCCACGGAAGCTTCGCCGGGAGCGACCGCCACGGTGCTCGCCACGTCTTCCGCTTCGCCCGAGGTCAAACGCTTCCAGCCGCCGAAGGTGCTCACGACCCGGCCGGTTACCTACCCCGAACAGGCGCTGCTCAACCGTATTGAGGGCGTGGTGCGCGTGAAGTTTTCCGTCGACGAGAACGGGCAGGTCGCCGGCCAGCCCATCGTGGACAAGACTTCGGGCAGCGTGATGCTCGACGCCATGGTGCTCGAACACGATCTCACAAAATGGACCTTTCAGCCCGCGACGCTCGACGGCAAGCCGATCGCGGGCACAGTGGCCAAGGAAGTCGAGTTCCGCCTCGACCAGAACGAGCAGCGCGCCCTCGCGGAGGAGCGCCTGAAAGCTCCCGTCGGCACTCCCGATGCGCCCTACCCGAACGAAGCCCTTAAGCTCAGGCCGCAGGGGGCTTGCACGATCGGCGTGACCTGGACCAAGGCCGGGTTAGTGGACACGATCAACCTCGCCCAGAGCAGCGGGTCGAACATTCTGGACCGGGCGGCGCTGCGGTTCGCCTTTACCCACTGGCGCATCGACCCCCAGGACGGCACCGACAAGCCGTTCAGCAAGACGATGACGTTCGCCCCGCCGCTGGGACCCAACGACACGCCGCCGCCGCTGTGAAAAATGCAAAATGCAGAATGCAAAATGCAAAAGTTCAGAGGGCGGAAAGTTACTGCCTGACTTGATGGCGAATCCATCGTTTTTTCTCTCTGTCGTGCCTTTGCGTATCCAAATGTCAGGGGTGGCCCTTCTGCTTCTGACTTTTGCATTTTGCATTTTGCATTTTGCCTTAGATTAGCGGTCCATGACCGACCGCGCCTTTGATCCCGTTCTTCCTGCCGAGGGCTGGCATGTCCTGCACCTTTTCTACCGCGTCGAATACGGCCAGTGGCAGCTTCTTTCGCCCGACGACCAGCGCGCGGCCAAGACAAACCTGACCGAACTCGTCCAGGAAATCCGCGCCACCGATGGCACGCAACTGCTCGCCTTCAGCGTCGTCACGCCCAAGGCCGATCTGGGATTCATGCTCCTGACGCCCGATTTGCAGACCGCCAACGGCTTCGAGAAGCGCCTGAGCCTCTCGCTAGGCCCCGACATGCTGACGCCCGTGTACAGCTACCTGTCCATGACCGAGCGCAGCGAATACACGACGACCGAAGCCGACTACGCCGCGGAAACGCTGGAGAAGGAAAAAGGCCTCGTCGCCGGCACGCCCGAGCACGACGCGGGGTTGGAGGATTTCCGCACGCGCATGGACAAATACGGCAAGGACCGGCTCTACCCCAAACTCGGCAACCGGCCGGTGATCTGTTTCTACAGCATGGGCAAACGCCGCGGCGCGCAGCAAAACTGGTATCGGTTGGGGCACGTCGAGCGCAAGGAACTCATGCTCGGCCACGCGCGCATCGGTCGGCAGTGGGCGGGCAAGATCCGGCAACTCATCACCGGCTCGACCGGGCTGGACGATGCCGAGTGGGGCGTGACGTTGTTCGCGCACGACACCTTCGACGTGAAGGGTATCGTGTACGAGATGCGTTTTGACGCCGTCAGCGCGGAGTACGCGGACTTCGGCGAGTTTTACATTGGCTTGCAATTGCCGTTGGACGAACTTTTCCGGCGGGTCCAGCTTTGATCGCCTCCGGGGTATGCCAAAGACCAACCTCCTCGCCGAGATCCTCCACCGGCACGCGCCGGTCCTCATCGCGTACTCGGGCGGGGTGGACAGCGCCTATCTGCTCGCCGCTGCGCGCCGGACGCTCGGCGCGGGGGCGACCGGCGTCATCGCCGACAGTCCCAGCCTGCCCCGGCAGGCGCTCGCCGACGCGCTGGCGCTGGCGCGGACCATCGGCGCGCCGGTTGAGGTCGTCCGCACCAACGAACTCGCCAACGCGGACTACGCCAGCAATCCGATTAACCGTTGTTACTTTTGCAAGGCGGAGCTTTTTAACCGGCTCGACCGGATGGCGAGGGAGCGCGGGTTCGCGGCCATCGCCTACGGCGAGAACGCCGACGACGCCCGGCAGGTCCGGCCCGGCGTGCAGGCGGCGAAGGAATTTGCGGTCGTTGCCCCGCTCAAGGAAGCCGGGTTGACCAAGGCGGAAATCCGCGAGCTTTCGCGCCAATTGGGGCTGCCGACGGCCGACGCGCCCGCGCAGCCGTGCCTGAGTTCGCGCATCCCGCACGGCACGCCCGTCACGCCGGAGGCGCTGGGGATGATCGAGCGCGCGGAAGCGTTCGTGCGCGCGCTGGGCTTCCGGGTGTTCCGCGTGCGGCACCACCTGGACGGCGCGGGACCGCTGCCGCGCGCGCGCGTGCAGATCGCCCCGGTGGAGATGGCCGGACGGCTGGACGAAGACGAGGCCGGACGGTTGCGCGAGGGACTGTTGGCGGTCGGCTACCGGGACGTGGAGATCGACCCGGCGGGGTATCGGAGCTGAAGGCAAAATGCAGAATGCAAAATGCAGAATGCAAAAGTCCAGAATCTGAGAACTCCGCGCCGACTGGGTAGAGCCTTTGAGTGGCCGACCGGGTTCGCTCATCTGGGTATCTGCTTCCCCTTCTGGACTTTTGCATTTTGCATTTTGCATTCTGCATTTTCCGCGTCTGCCGCGGACGCCACCGGCGCAAAGGTCGACGAATCCAAGGTCGCCAACATCTACTACGTGGACAGCAACGGGGCCGACGCCGCGGACGACGACAAGCACGGCACGCAGGATTCTCCTTTCCTCACGATCAAGCGCGCCGTGGACGCCGCCGTCCGCGACAAGGACGCCAACGTCGGCGCGAAAATCATCATCGGCGCGGGCACCTACCGCGAGTCCGTCGACATCCCTTCCCCCGCCGGCCCCGACACCGACGCGCCGCTCGTCATCGAAGCGGCCGAACACGACCAGACGATCATCGACGCCGCCGACGCCGCCGGTTGGGAAGCCCCCACCTGGAAGGCCGACGGCCGGGAACTGGTCCGGCCGTGGCCAGGACACTACCCGACGCGCGAGAGCGTCGCGCGTTATCCGGAAATGCTGATCCTCAACGGCACGGTCTTGCGCCAGGTGGAAACCGTGGTGGCCCTCATCCCGGGAAGCTTTTGCATCACGCCCGGCGCGGACCGCAAGGCTCTGACGGCCACGGTCCACGCGAGGCTGCCCGACGACGACGAGGAGGCGGACGACCACACGTTCGAGGTCGGCACGCGCAACGGCGGGTTGCGGATCACCCGCCGGCGCAACGTGGTCGTGCGCGGCCTGGTTTTCCAGCACACCTCCAGTCCCGCCTTCGTCCTGCACGCGAAGAACGAACCCCTCATGGCGGGCTGCACCCTGGTCGGGTGCTCGAACGTGCTCATCGAAGACGTGCTCAGCCAGTGGAACAACGGTGCGGGCTTGGTGCTGGCCGGCTCGTCGTCCGCGCCGTGGAGCACCGGGATCACCCTGCGGCGCGTGCGCCTGATCCACGACTGGATTGGTCTCGTCGCCACCGACCTCAAGAACGTGCTGGCCGAGGACTGCGAAACCTCGTTCAACAACTTCCGCGGCGAGTCGATGCCCAGCTTCGATCCGCAGGGTTCGGCGGGGGTCCGGGCCAGCAGCCTCCATGGCTCGACGTGGCGGCGGCAGCGCGCGGTCGCCAACTTCTGC
>CAXTOX010000095.1:4647-15630 GCA_964245885.1 uncultured Chthoniobacterales bacterium
TCTGCCGCGGTCTGTGGTGGGCCGGCGATTGCACGGATCTGCTCGTGGAAGACTCCGTCGTGCGCGACAACCTGTTCAGCGGCGTGCTCATCGAAAACTGTCCCGGTCCCAGCACGGTGCGCGGCTGTTTCGTGTCCGGCAACAAAACCCTGCCCGGCGGCAAGCCGGAAGCCTCCCAACCCGCCGGGGTATCGGTCGAGGCGTCGCCCGACGTGACGCTGGAAAACAACGTGGTCGCGGGCAACCTCATGCCGCAACTCGGCCTGCGCGACGTGGCCGAACGCGCCGACGGCACGGACTTCGAGACCGGCGCGAAAACCGCCCTGCGCGCCGAGCGTCACGTGTACCGCCACAACGCGTTCTGGGGCGCGGACGCCACGCAGGTCCTCTGCGACCTGCCGGTCGGCGACCGGGCGGGCAAGAGCGATTTCGCCTTCTACTACGGCACGCTGGACTCGGACGAAAACTGCTTCTGGAACCCGGCGCTGGCCGAGGCGTTCTGCACCTACGACCGCACCGCTTACCGCCGGCCGGGCGTGACGCTCGCGGGCTGGCGCGCGTTCCTGCTGGCGCACGCCAGCGGCCGGGGCGACCGCCGGCCGGAGGCGGGTTCGCTCTGGCAGGACCCGCGCTTCATGGAACCGGGCGAGGGCGACTACCGACTCCAGGCCGATAGCCCGCTCATCGACTGGGGCTTGCCCTCGGACGAGGGCGCGGCGGCGCAGTAGGGCAGGTCGCGTCGGTTGTTTGAGATGTGCGCCTGCCGCCGTACACGGGTTGCGGGTTGGATAACGGGGTTCCTGGGGCGTTGCTCCAGGCTTGATATGAAGCCGCACCTTCGGCGCTTCGGAGAGGAGGCTATCTGCCCGCCCGACCATTCTGAAAAAGCTGTCATTCCGACCAGGCGTTCGGACGAATCCCACCATCGGCGGAGTAAATTAGACAATCGACAACATCCACCTACCGTTTTCGCTCGTTCCTATGCACACCGTGGGGGGAAGCAAGCCTGGGAGCAGAATTTTTTTACCAATTCCATGAGCGATACCAGCGAAAGCCGTGACAAGAATCCATCCCCGCCAAAAGAACACCCGGGCTTGAGCCAGCCAAACGCGGGCCAGCCGAATCCGCCGCAGGAGGGTGGCCCCGAGCAATACAAGGCGGGTTACCGGGACGGTTTCAAGGACGCCAACCAGGACAAGAAGGAAGAAGGGGGCGACGACAAGAAGGAAGGCGGCGACAAAGAGAAAAAAGAAGGGGGCGACGACAAGGACAATAAGGAGGGCGATAAAAAGAAAGGGTTCCGCCCGTCGCCCTTGGCCATCGTCATCGCCATCGCCATCCTGGCGTTGCTGATCGTCGGCGGCTTGCTCTGGTGGCAGCATGCCAAGACGCACGTTTCCACCGATGATGCCTACACGACCGCGCACGTTCACCAGATGAGCCCGCGCGTGTCCGGCCAGGTGATCGAACTGAACGTGGACGACAACCAGCGCGTCAAGGCCGGCGACCAACTCATCAAGCTCGACCCGCGCGACTACGAGGTCTCGCTGGAACGCGCCGACGCGAATCTCCAGCAGGCCCAGGCGCAGGTGATCCAGGCGCACGCGGCCGTTGCCCAGGCGCGGGCCAGCGTGCAGCAGGCCGACGCCGGCGTGGCGCAGGCCCGCGCGCAGGAAACCCAGGCCGGGGCGGGCTACGAGGTGGCGGGCATCAACTACGGCCGTGCCAGCTCCCTCTACGGCAAGGACCTGCGCGCCGTCGCCAAGGCGGACGTGGACACCGGCAAGAGCAACCTCGACTCGACGAAGGCCGCCTTCAACGCCGCGACGGCCAACGTCCAGGCCGCCGAGGCCAGCGCCGCCGCCTCCCGCGCGATGGCCGAGAGCCGCGAGGCCGAACTGAAGGTTGCCAACGCGCAGGTCAGCACCGCCCAGGCCAACGTGGACGACGCCAAGCTCCAACTTTCGTACTGCTGGGTGCTCGCGCCGTGCGACGGCCGGGTGTCGCGCCGCACGGTCGAGGTCGGCCAGCGGCTCTCGGCCGGGCAGGCGATCCTGGCGGTCACGGAGGACGACGTGTGGGTGCTGGCGAACCTGAAGGAAACGCAACTGCAAAACGTCCGCGTCGGCATGCGCTGCAAGCTGCCCATCGACGCGTTCCCCAACCATACGTTCATGGGTTACGTCGACAGCGTCCAGGCGGGTTCGGGCGCGACGTATTCGCTGCTGCCGCCGGACAACGCGACGGGCAATTTCACCAAGATCGTCCAGCGCGTGCCCGTCAAGCTGACGTTCGACCGCGACAGCCTGAAGGGCTACGAGGACCTCGTCGTGGCGGGGCTTTCCGTGGTGCCCGTCATTGATCTGACCACCGCCAGCAACCAGGGCGAGAACGTCGTTCACGGCGACCCCGCGGCGCCCAAGGACAAGAACGAGGGCAAGAAGAAATGAGGCAGCCGCTGTCTTTGCCCCCGGGTGGATCGTTCGTGCGCACGGCAGTCGGTCTCGGCGTGCTGGCGCTGGTGGGCTGCAAGGCCGTCGGCCCCGACTACCACGGCCCGCCGAACCCGGACACGCCCGACCCGGCCAAGTACAAGAACGCCGGCGTGGGCGGCCAGTGGAAGATCGCCCAGCCCGACGACAAAGACCCGCGCGGCGCGTGGTGGGAGATTTTCCAGGACAAGGACCTGGATTGGCTCGAAGGCGTCGCCGCCAACGGCAACCAGGACCTGCGCCTGGCGGTGGCGCGCCTCGCGGAGAGCCGCGCGCAGGCCCGCGTGGCGGCGTCGGATTTCTATCCGCACGCGGATTTCGACGGCACCTACAACCGCCAGCGCACGTCCAACAACGAGCCGATCCAGCGCGGGCGACTGGTCGGTACGTTGCCGGGCTTGTCCACCGGCAGCAATGGGCCGCTCGTCCTCAACAACCAGCCCCTTTCGCGCTCATACAGCGTCTTCCGCACCCCGGTGGACCTGACCTGGGAGGTAGACCTCTTCGGCCGCGTGCGCCGCAACTACGAGGCCGCCCGCGCCGACCGGCAGGCGCAGGAAGCGGACGCGGTGAACGTCAACCTGAGCGTGACGGCCAACGTCGCGACCCTGTACTTCAACCTGCGCGCGGCCGACGCGGAAGTCGGCGTCGTCGAGAACACGATCAGGGCGCGGCGCGAGGCGCTGACCATCGCCCAGGAACGGCTCCAGGCCGGTCTCACGGGCGAACTCGACGTGCAGCGCGAACGCGCCGAACTGGCCGGCAACGAGGCCGACCTCGCTGCCGCGCAACGCGCCCGCGCCGAGATGGAAAACGCCCTCGCCACGCTCGTCGGCCAGCCCGCGAGCGTCTTCCACCTGCGCCGCCACGAACTGCACACCACCCCGCCGCGGGTTCCCGCCGGACTGCCTTCGGAATTGCTCGAACGCCGCCCCGACGTGGCCGAGGCCGAACGCGAACTCGCCGCCAACAACGCGCGCATCGGCGTGGCGGTGGCGGCGTTTTTCCCGCGCATCAGCATCACGGGAGCGGCCGGCTTCGAGAGCGCGACGATCACCGACGTGCTCAACCCCGCCAGCAAGATCTGGCAGATCGGCCCGAGCGTGACGATCCCGATTTTCGAGGGCGGGCGCAACCAGGCCAACCTCGACACCGCCCACGCGCGCTACGACCAGCAGTTGGCGCGCTACCGCCAGCAGGTGCTCGTGGCCTTCCAGGACGTGGAAAACGCCCTGGCCGACCTGCGGCTGCTCTCCGTGCAGTTCGAGGCGCAGAACCGCGCCACGGAGGCCGCGCAACGCACCCTGGACCTGGCCAACCAATCCTACCGCCAAGGCGCGTCGACGTACCTGGACATCACGGATGCCGAGCGGACGTTGTTCAACGACCAGCGGACCTCCGCGCAGCTTCTGGGACAGCGCATGCAGGCGACCGTGCAGCTCATCAAGGCGCTGGGCGGCGGGTGGCACCGGTGAAAGCGCTTCGCGCGTTGCGGGGGCGCTGCGCGCCGTTGCGGGTTGCGGTGCGCCTGCGGCGCGTTGCGGGTGAGGGGACGGTGGTTTGCAAGTAAATTTCCGAGATGATCTACGACACGGACGATGAGGATGCCGAGATGCTCATGGTGCGCGAGGGAGAACCAAACGCGGCCGGAGGGGGCTACCGTGAACTAAAGGTTTATCACTTGGCGCACGAACTCGGAGTGTCCGCGCATCACCTCAGCCTCCGCCTGCCAAAATACGAATTGTACGAAACCGGCAGCCAGTTGCGTCGTGCCGCCAAATCGGTTTCGGCAAACATCGTCGAGAGTTATGGCCGGCGGCATTACAAAGCGGATTATCTCCGCTTTCTCATCTACGCGAAAGCCTCGCTGGACGAAACGGAAGAGCATCTGCGGTACGTCAAAGATTGCCACCCGGGGGAGGAAGAAACCGATCGCCTCTCGCAACTCGCCTATTCTCTGGGGCGTAAACTATCGCGCTTTCTCGACCTGGTAGCAGCGAATCATCTCACCTGACCCGCGCAACGCGCCGCAGGCGCCCCGCAACCCGCAACGGCGCGTAGCGCCCCCGCAACGCCCAATCCCCACTCATGCCCGAAGACAACCAAAAGATGGACACCCGCAAATGGATCGCCGTGGCGGGCACGATGCTCGGTGCCTTCATGGCCGTGCTCGACATCCAGATCACCAATTCTTCGCTGCAAGATATCTCCGGCGGCATCTCCGCCACGGCGGACGAAGGCTCGTGGATCAGCACGAGCTACCTCATCGGCGAGATCATCACGATCCCACTGACCGCCTGGCTCTCGCGGATTTTCACGGTCCGCTATTACCTGCTGGTCAACATCGTTCTTTTCCTGACGTTCTCGGCGCTCTGCGGCATCTCGACCAACCTCGGCGAGATGATCGTTTTCCGCGCGGGCCAAGGGTTCACGGGCGGCGTTTTCATCCCCACGGCGCTGACGATCATCCTCACCTACATGCCCAAGAACCTCCAGCCCGTCGGCCAGGCCATGTTCGGCATCACGGCCACGCTCGCCCCGGCCGTCGGGCCGTACATCGGCGGACTTCTGACCGACCGCGTGGGCTGGGAGTGGAACTTCTACATCAACTTCATCCCGGGAGCGCTGATGTTTGCGACGGTGTGGTTCACGATCCCGGCCGAAAAGACCAACGTCAGCGCGCTGCGCAACGGTGACTACCTGGGCATCGGGTGCATGGCCATCGGCCTGGGGGCGCTCGTGGCCATGCTGGAGGAGGGCCAGCGCAAGGATTGGTTCGGCAACGAGCTGATCCGCACCTGCGGCATCCTGGCGGCGATCTTCGTGCCGGCGTTCATCCTCCTGGAGATCTTCGGCAAGCATCCCGTGGTCAACCTGCGCCTGCTGGGCAGCCGCAACCTGGGGTTGTCGACGGTCGTGGCCTTCGTGCTGGGCATGGGCCTGTACGGGACCGTTTACCTGATCCCGCTGTATCTGAGCGAGGTGCAAGGTTACAGCCCGCTGCTCATCGGGGAAACTCTCATTTGGGTCGGTCTGCCGCAGTTGCTCATCTTTCCAGTCCTGCCGATCCTGATGAAGAAGTTCGACATCCGCCTGCTGGTGTTTTTCGGCTCGCTGCTCTTCGCGGCGAGTTGTTTCATGAACTCCTTCATGAGCGGCGACTACGCGAAGGACCAGTTCATCTGGGCCAACATCGTGCGCGCGCTCGGGCAGCCGTTCACCATCGTGCCCGTGACCGGACTGGCGACGGCGACGCTGGCCCGCAAGGACGCGGGCGACGGCTCGGCGATCTTCAACATGTTCCGCAACCTCGGGGGCAGCGTGGGCATCGCCATCCTGGACACCGTCACCACGCGCCGGGAGCAGTTCCACGACACCCGCATCGGCGAACGCATCACGGCCTACGACCTGGCCGTGCAAGGCCGGCTGCAGTCGATCCAGGAGCAATTCATCGCCCGGGGCTTCGATCCCACGACGGCGATGAACCAGGCCTACGGCGTGATTAAGCGCACCGTACGGCGGGAGGCAAACATCATGGCGTTCAACGACGCGTTCCTGATCGTGGGCATCAGCCTGGTGCTTGGCGCGGTCATCGTGTGGTTTTGCAAGAAGCCGCGGCCGGGCGCGGCCGCAGCGGCGCACTGAGCGGGCTGGGGACGGTGGTGGCGGGGCGGCTTTTCGCGACGAACTCCGCGTACGGCGGCCTTTCCGCTTGGCCATCCTCTGTTGCTGATCCGGCCTCACCGGGAAAGCTCCTTTTTAGCCTTCCCACTCCGCCAGACTTCTTCCTGTTCTTACTTTCGCTTCTCAGCTTTGCCACACGGCGGGACAGCAAATTTATTCCTCCCCAAAGGGAAATCAGGTGCCAGGTTCCAAATCTTCCCAGTCAATGCTCTCGTTAAATAAACAAAGGGAAGCATTTCCACAATGCATCAGATTCTTTTTGCAAATTCATTGACACGATGAACCCGACCTCATAGCCTCGCGAAGTTTTGCTTCAAAGCCGAATTTCAAAGCTTAAAGGTAAAAGCATTCAGGATGCCACTCACGCCGTAACAGCCTAGAAAACGAAAAATGATCATTTCACTTCCCACTTCACTCGTCCATCCGCGTCGCGTTGCTACCCAGATCACCGCCTTGATCGGCCTGGTTGGCCTCGCCGCGTTCTCGTCGGTGCAGGCGGCCGTGCCTTCGCTCGAGACGAACGGCGTCGTTGCTAACGACACGTTCAGCATCGAAGTGGTCGGCTACAACACCGCCAACCCCGGCGCTAACATTTACCTGATCTACCCGTTGGTGACGCCAGCCTTTGGCACGACGCAGAACTACGCCAACGATGCGCTCGGTGGCCAGACGTTGACGGTGATTTCCAACGAGTCCACGGCCGGCGGTATCACCACGGATTTCATCTCTCTGAGCGTGCCGACGAACTTCGTGCCCGCTGGCACGTTGGACAACGCCGGCAACACGCTCAATGCCATTCAGTTCGCCTTTGGCAACTACTTCATCCCGGCCGGTTATACAGGAAACCCGCTAGACCTCAGCACGGCAGCCGCAGGACCCAACGCCACCCAAGCGGTCGTCTTCAAGATCAGCGGTGTGACCGTGTCTTCGTCCGCGTTGGCGACCGTCACGCCGTCCAACGGCAACACGGCGCTCTCCGCGTTCGGGCAGACCACCACGGCCGGAACCGATATTTCGAACAACCAGGTCACGGGCCTTAGCTTCACCATCACCTACGCCGCCGTCCCCGAGCCTTCCACGGTCGGCGCCATGCTGCTCGGTGCCGCTGGCCTGATCGGGTTCATGGTGGTCCGCCGCCGCGCCTGCGCCTGAGCCTCGCGCTTTTCAAAGACTAGGTGGCCCTTTGCACGGCCTGGCGTTCACGTGTGACGCCGGGCCGTTCTTTTTTGTGCCGGAAGCGTCGCCGCATCCGCGCTCGTGCCCGCCGCCGATTGCTCTCTGATGCAAACCGCGACCAACCCGTTGCGCGAGGGGCTTTCCAGCCGCCCGCAGGCCAAACCCTGCGCGCTGGTGATCTTCGGGGCCACGGGCGACCTGACCCACCGCAAGCTCGTTCCCGCGCTCTACAACCTCGCCGCCGACGGCGACCTGCCGCCCGGCACGGTGGTCATCGGCTTCGCCCGGCGCGACAAGAGCGACGACGTGTTCCGCCAGGAGATGGAGGAGGCGACGAAGAAGTTTTCCCGCCAGCCCGTCCGGCAGGAACTCTGGGATCATTTCGCGCAAAACCTGTTTTACCATCGCAGCGAGTTCGATAAGGACGAGGGTTACCAATCGCTCGCCGAGCGCATCGACAAACTCGACAAGGATCACAACCTCGGTGGCCGGCGGATGTTCTACCTCGCGGCGGGGCCGGAACAGTTCGAGCCGATCCTCTCGCGGCTGAAGAACAGCGGCCTCAATCAATCCGGCGCGGAAGGCGGCTGGTCGCGCGTCGTGGTCGAAAAACCTTTCGGCACCGATTTGCCCAGCGCGCACCATCTCAACGAGGTGGTCAGCAGCGCGTTCCACGAATCGAACACCTACCGCATCGACCATTTCTTGGGCAAGGAGACGGCGCAGAACATCATGGTGCTGCGGTTCGCCAACGCCATCTTCGAGCCGATCTGGAACAACCGCTACATCGACCACATCGAGATCACGGCGGCGGAGACGCTCGGCGTCGAGGGGCGCGCGGGCTACTACGAGACGAGCGGGGCGTTGCGCGACATGGTGCAGAACCACCTCATCCAACTCCTGACGCTGGTGTGCATGGAGCCGCCCACCGACCTCGGCGCGGACAGCGTGCGCGACGAAAAGGTGAAGGTCCTGCGTTCCCTGCGGCCGTTCAAGGGGCCGGAGGACGTGGCGCGCAACGTCGTGCGCGGCCAGTACGCCGCCGGGGCGATCAACGGCCAGGCCGTGCCCGCGTACCGCGCTGAGCAAAACGTGAAGCCGGATTCGCCCATCGACACGTTCGTGGCGATGCGGGCGTTCATCGACAACTGGCGCTGGTCGGGCGTGCCGATCTACGTGCGCGTGGGCAAGCGGCTGCCGAAGTCGGCGGCGGAGATCGCCGTGCAGTTCAAGAACGCGCCGAGCGTGCTGTTCAACCAGCAGACCGGCGAGGCGGGTGCCAACGTGCTCGTCATCCGCATCCAACCCGACGAAGGGGTGTCGTTGCGGATGCAAAGCAAGCTGCCCGGCGCGGCGTTGCGGGTCGAGCCGGTGAAGATGGATTTCCAGTACGGTGCGAGCTTCGGCAAGGCCAGCCCGGAAGCGTACGAGCGGTTGTTGCTGGATGCCATGAGCGGCGACCCGACGTTGTTTGCCCGGCGCGACGAGGTCGAGCAGGCGTGGCAGTTCGTGGACGCCATCGAAGGCGCGTGGCACTCGGCGGACGGCAAGACCCCGGGGTTGTACGAGTACCCGGCGGGTTCGTGGGGACCGAAGGAAGCCGAGGAACTCATCGAGCGCGACGGGCGCAAGTGGCGGCGGTTCTAAGAAAAGGATTAGCCGCAAAAGGCGCAAAAAACGCAAAAGGGAAATTCGTCTCCTCCTTCTGCCTCTTTGCGCTTTTTGCGGCTAAAAAATCTTATGGCAGCAACGATTGAAGACACGACGCAGCAGAGCGAATTTTTCGGCCCCGGCATCTCCGTCGAGGTCGGCAAGATCCAGCGCGAGCTAAAGAAACTCTGGCAGGACAACGACCGGGCAGCCACGCGCGCCTCGCGCCTCAATCTCGTCCTTTACAACTCGGGCGAAAGCTCCATCCGCGCGAACACCGCGCTCGTTGAACAGATCGCCCGCCAGCACGCCATCCGCGCCATCATCATCGCCGCCAAGCCGCAGCTTCCCGGCAGCCACGTGCGCGCGTGGGTCAACGCCCATTGCCAGATCAACAAAAACGGGGCCAAGCAGCGTTGCAGTGAGCAGATTGCCTTCGAACTCACCGGCGAGGCGCGCCGGCAAGGAATGGTCCCCAACATCGTGCTCGGCCACCTGGACAGCGACCTGCCACTCTATTTCTGGCGGCAGGGGGAATTCGCCAATCCCAGCGAACAACTCATGCAGTGGGTGGACCGGCTGATTTTCGACAGCGCGGATTGGTCCCAGCCGGCGGAGCAGTTCGCGCGCGTGCGCCGGATCAGACAGGCGTCGGACCTGGAACCCGAAGCCTTGGCCGACCTGAACTGGACGCGGCTGGCCGGACTGCGGTTCGCCGTGGCGCAATTCTTCGACGCGCCCGACGCGCTCGATTCGCTCGGGGCGCTGGAATCCGTGGAAATCGCGCACGGCCCCGGCGCGGGCGTGCGCACGCGCGCGCTCCTGCTCGTCGGCTGGCTGGCGGCGCAACTCGGCTGGCGGCGGGCGGACGGCGGCGCGTTGAACTTCCAGACGGCGAACGGCCGGAACGTGACCGTGAAGCTGGACGCCAGCGGCGGTGCGGAAGGCGAAGGCATCCGGCGGGTGAGCCTGCGCGCGCCGCAGGACGGCGGCGACTTCACGGTCAGCCGCGACGCGGGTTCGGATTTTTACAACACCTGCGCGCACTGCGGCAGTCGTTCCGAACAGCGCCAACTCCTGCCGGTCGGACCCGAGGACCCGGCGGCGCTCGTCAGCGCGGAACTCGTTCACGGCGGGGGGCATGGGGCGTATTTGCGCGCGCTGGAAATCATCGAGGGCGCGCTGTAGTAAATGGAACCCGCCGACACGCAAAAGGCGCACGTCCCCGCCCCCGTTTTCCTCTCGGCGCAATGGCGGCAACTCGCGATGGTCAACTACGAGGTCGATCCGGCCGTGCTGCGCCCGCTCGTGCCGGCGGGAATCGAACTGGATACATTCGAGGGTCGTTCGTTCGTCAGCATGGTCGGCTTCCTGTTTCTGCAAACGCGGGTGTTCGGGTTCCGCTTTCCGTTTCACACGAACTTCGAGGAAGTGAATCTGCGCTTCTACGTGCGCCGGCAGATGGGCAGCGCGGAGGGCTGGCGGCGGGGCACGGTGTTCATCAAGGAGATGGTGCCGCGCCGGATCATCGCCACGATGGCAAAATTGCTCTACAACGAACCGTACATCACCCGGCCGATGCGGCACGCGGTGGAGACCACGCGTGCGCAGTACGACTGGCGGCAAGGCAGGCGGTGGGAATCCCTGTCCGTGACAGGGGAGGAAGGTGAATGGCGGGGGATCGCGGCGGGATCGGAGGAAGAATTCATTACAGAGCACTACTGGGGTTACAACCGCCAGCGCGACGGCCGGACGCTGGAATACCAGGTGGAGCACCCCCGCTGGCAGGTGCGGCCGGCGCGGGAGTACCGGTTTGATTGCGACGTGCGGAGCTTGTACGGCGCGGAGTTCGTGCCTTTTCTGACGGGCAAGGCGTCGTCGGCGTTTCTGGTGGAAGGTTCGGCCGTCAGCGTGCGCAAAGGTCGGCCAGTAAGGTAGGGTTGCCTCTCCGAGGCAATCCTGGATTTTCTGGCAGGAACGC
>CAXTOX010000096.1:0-5684 GCA_964245885.1 uncultured Chthoniobacterales bacterium
TCCCCGGGGCTCACGCCCCGGGCTAAATTCTGCCGCCCCTGCCGGGGCTGAAAACTCTGCGAGTACCCGGAAACGATTTAGGACCGATGGGTCCCGGAGAGCGAATGGCTCCTGCCGGTGCGCCAATCATCAGACCTGCGCGACTTGGCTGACCGGCAGCCGGACGTGGAACGCCGCTCCGTTGCCAGGCACGCTTTCCACCGCAACCTGCCCGCCGTGCGCGCGGACGATGTGCTTGACGATGGACAACCCCAGCCCCGTGCCGCCCGACTGGCGGAAACGGTCCTTGTGGACGCGATAGAACCGCTCGAACACGTGCGGCTGGTCCGCCAGCGGAATGCCCTGCCCGTTGTCCGCGACCGTTAGATGCACGGACGGTCCCTCCTCCGCCGCCCGCACCACGATCTCGGGACCGGACGTGCCGTTGCCGTTGAAGGACGGTGGCGCGGCGTGCCGCAACGCGTTGTCGATCAGGTTGAAGAACACCTGGTCGAGCTGGTCCGCGTCGGCTTCGATGGACGGCAAATTACCGGGCATTTCGAGACGGATCGTGGCGTGGCGTTCGGCGGCGACCGGAGCCAGGCGGTCCACCACACCCTCCACGCACGCGCCCAGCGACACGGGGCCGAGCCGCGTCGCCCCCGCGCCCTCGGGACTTTCGAGCCGGGCGAGCGTCATCAGGTCATCCAGGATGAGCCGCAACCGCTGCCCGTGCTTCCACATGGTCTGGTGGAACCGGCGGACCGTCTCCGGGTCCGTCTCGGCGTCGGGTTCGAGCATCGTTTCCAGGTAGCCGTTGATGATCGACAGCGGCGTGCGGAGTTCGTGCGAGACGTTGGCGACGAAGTCACGCCGGACGTTTTCCAGGTTCTTGAGTTGGGTAATGTCGTGCAGCACCGTGATGGCTCCCACCGGCGCGGGCAAACCGTCCGGTGTGATCGGCGCGGTGGTGAGCTGGAAGTAGCGTGGGCCGTATTGACCGTTCGGCTGCCGAACCGTCAACGAAACCGGCAGCGAACAGGATTCACCGTCCTGGAGCGTGCGGCGCGTGGCCTCGCGCACGTCGTGATGCCGCACGATCTCGAGCAGGGGACGGTTCAACGGGGGATTGGCAAGGCCCAGCATCTCCTGCAAGCCGCGGTTGGCGAGACGGATCTTTTCCTCCGCGTCGATGATGAGCACCCCTTCGCTCAGGCTGCCGAGGACGGCGCGCAGGTTGAGATTTTCCTCGCTCGCGCGCGCGTCCGCCCCACGCAGCCGGCCAGCGATGCGGCGGAGGTGAACGGTGATTTCGTCCCCGTCGCCTTCCACTTCCACCTCGGTTTCCTCGTCCGCCAGGACGGCCAACGCGGCGCGCAGGCGGGCGAGCGGGCGCACCCAGCGCGCGCGGACCCAGAGAACGGCGACGAGAACCGCGACGCCGAGAAGGGGTGCCATCATCGGAAATGCAAAATGCAAAATGCAAAATGCAAAATTTCAGAAGCGAAATGACGCTCCTTCTGCTTCTGTTTTTCGCCCTCCGCGTGATCCACCTTGCACGCGGCACGATCACCCGGATTCAGCTCCGGACTTTTGCCTTTTGCCTTTTGCATTTTGTTTCTCAGGCCGTCGCGAACCGGTAGCCCTCGCCGCGCACGGTTTCGATGCGGGCGGAGTGCGCCGGGCCGAGCTTCTCGCGCAGGCGGCGGACGTGCGTGTCCACCGTGCGTGTGTCGATGGCGGCGGTGTAATTCCACACGTCGGTCAGCAACGCGTCGCGCGTGAGCACCTTGCCGCGCCGTTCGATGAGCAGGCACAGCAGCTTGAACTCGGTCGTCGTCAGGTCGAGTTTCTGGCCGTCGAGCGTGATCTCGAAATCGCCCTTGTTGATGCGGAACCCGTCCACTTTCAAGGTCGCTTCACGTCGTTCCTCGGCGGCGCGCGCGCGACGCAGGATCGCCTCCACGCGCAGGATCAACTCGCGCGGGCTGAACGGTTTGCTCAGATAATCGTCCGCGCCGACCTCCAGCCCGGCGATGCGGTCCGCCGGATCGCCCTTGGCCGTGAGCATGAGGACCGGGATCGCCGACGTTTCCCGGTCGGCGCGCAACTGGCGGCAGACCTCCTCGCCGCGCATCTCCGGCAGCATGAGGTCGAGGACAATCAGGTCCGGGCGGCGTTCGCGTGCGGTGCGCAGGGCGGTCAAGCCGTCGCCGGCCACGATCACCGCCATCCCCGCGCCGCGCAGCCGGTAGCGGACCAGATCGACCACGTCCGGTTCGTCATCGACCACCAGGACGACGGGCTGAGTCGCGGAAGGCTCGGCCATGGCGATCAACCGAACCGGCCGGTGATATACGCCTCGGTCTGCTTCTCGCGCGGGTTGTTGAATAATTCCCGCGTCGGCGCAAACTCGATCAACTTGCCCAGGTAGAAGAACGCCGTCTGGTCGGCCACGCGCGTGGCCTGCTGCATGTTGTGCGTGACGATGACAATGGTGTACTCGCGTTTGAGCTGGTGGATGAGGTCTTCGATCTTCGCGGTGGCGATGGGGTCGAGCGCGCTGGCGGGTTCGTCCATGAGGAGAACTTCCGGCTGCACGGCGATGGCCCGCGCGATGCAGAGCCGCTGCTGCTGGCCGCCCGAGAGGCTCATGCCGGGACGGTCGAGGTCGTTTTTCACCTCGTCCCACAAGGCAGCCAAGCGCAGGCTGTTTTCCAGCCGTTCCTGGAGGAAGGCCCGGTCGCGCACGCCGTTGAGCCGGAGGCCGACGAGCACGTTTTCCTTGATGCTCATGGTCGGGAACGGGTTCGATTTCTGGAACACCATGCCCACGCGGCGGCGCACAACGGTCGGGTCAATCTTGGGGCCGTAGAGGTCGTCGCCGTTGAGCAGGATCGTGCCGGTCATCTTGGCGCCGGGGACGAGTTCGTGCATGCGGTTGAGACAGCGTAGGAACGTCGATTTGCCGCAGCCGCTCGGCCCGATGATGGCCGTGGCCGAACGCGCGGGAATTTGGATGTCCACGTTCTGCACGGTCGCCTTGGCGGCGGTGTAGTAGATGGAAACGTCCTTCGCGTCGAACGCCGGCAGCAAGCTCGCCTCAGCCGGCGGGGGAGTCGCGGGCGCGGAGGAAGGAGAAGCGGTGACAGGACCGGGCTGGGTGGCGGTGGGCATCATACAGGCAGGAGGTGGTTCAAGCGGTGGCCGTGGGCGGCGCGGCGGTGGCAAGGGTGGCGGCGGCCTGGGCGGCGACGGCTTTTTTGACGATACGGTCGCGCGTGAGGAAGCGTAGCGCGAGGTTCAGGCCGAGGACAAGCACGATCAGCACGAGCGCGGCGGCCCATGCCTGCCGGTTCTGGTCCGGGTCGGAGGACTGGCTGCCGAACTTGTAGATGCGCCAAGGCAGTGAGTCGATGGGTTGCAACAATCCTTTGGACCAGCCTTCGTTGCCCAACGCGGTGAAGAGCAGCGGCGCGGTCTCTCCCGCGATGCGGGCGACGGCAAGCAGGACGCCGGTGAGGATGCCCTTGAAGGCAGTCTTGGCGACGATCTGCAAGCTGATGCGCCATTCGGAAATGCCGAGCGCAAGCGCGGCCTCCCGGTAGCCGTTGGGCACGAGCCGAAGGACTTCCTCGGTGGTGCGCAGGATCAGAGGGATCATGATGAACCCGAGCGTGATCCCTGCCGCCAGCGCGGAATATCCCAGGTGGATGATCGACTGGCCCGGCGGGATGAACAGCGCGTAGGCCACGATGCCCCATACAATGGACGGCACGCCGTTGAGGATGTCCGCGCCGAAGCGGACGGCCCCGGCCACGCGTGCGCTCGCGTACTCGCTGAGATAGATCGCTCCGAGAACACCGATCGGCACCCCGAACGCCGACCCGAGCACGATGAGAACGAAGGTGCCGACGATGGAATTGGCAATGCCGCTGTGAATGGCGGCCGGTGCCGCGGCGGCGGCCGCGTCGGTGCCCGTGGAGTTGTCGTCCGCGAACATTGCGCTGTAGTCCGTCTTGGGTTGAACGGGCAGCTTGGTGAAGAAGTCCCAGTTCATCGAACCCGCTCCCTTGACCAGCAGGTAGCCGAACACCAATCCCAGCGGCGCAATGACGATCAACGCACTGACGCACGACAGGGCGGCGGCGAACCCGCTCTTGGCCTTGCGCCAGCGCCGGCGGCCGTCGGAGACCCGCCCGGGTTCGGTGGATAATGTCGCGGTGGCCATGGTTTGATCAGGAAAACGCGGACCTGGGCGGACGGCTCAAGCCCGCCCCTTCACCATCGAGCCTACCAGCAGACGGGCGACGATGTTCACGAAGATGGTGACCACGAAGAGCACGAAGGCGGCGGCGATCAACGCGGGGATTTCCCCGGGGTCAGCCCCGGCGAAGTTGTTGGCGATCTTGCTGGCGAGGGTGTCGCTGGGTTTGAGCAGGGAAGCGAAGATGCCGCCGGAGTTGCCGATGACCATGGTGACCGCCATCGTCTCGCCCAACGCGCGGCCGAGCCCCAGGATGACCGCTCCGAAGATGCCTGCCTTGGCGTAGCTCAGCACGGCGATCCGGGTAACTTCCCAGCGTGTCGCCCCCAAGCCGTAAGCGGCCTCCCGCTGGAGGTCGGGCACGCTGCGCAGAATTTCACGGGTGACGCTCGTGATGATCGGCAGCACCATCACGGCAATGATGATGGCCGCCGCCAACATGCTGCGGCCAGCGAAGGTGCCCTCAAAAAACGGCGTCCAACCGAGGAACCGCTGCAACGTCGGCACGATGTAGTCCCGCAGCCAGGGAATCATCACGAAAATGCCCCACAGCCCGAGGATCACGCTCGGCACGGCAGCGATCATCTCCACCAGGGCGGTCAACGGCGCGCGCAGCCACATCGGGGCGAGTTCCGTCAGGTACAGGGCGGTCAGCACCGCCAGCGGCGTGGCGATGAGCAGACCCAGCATGGCAGACACCACCGTGCCCAGCACGAACGGGAGCGCGCCATAGTCGCCGGTGACCGGGTTCCAGGTGCTGCTGCTCAGGAAACCCAGCCCGTGCTTGAGCCAGATCTCCTGCGAGCCGCGCCATAGATTCCACCCGATGATCACCACCAACAGGCCGACCACCACCACCATCGCCAAGCACAGCCAGCGAAAGGAAAGATCCCCGACGCGTGAGACGGGCCGCATGGTCCGGCCGTGCGTGCCGGACGCACCGGCCGGGGTGGTCAATAGGGTAGTGGCGTTTGCCATGGCGAGGAGGTTTCCGAACAGGCCGCTGCGGCCGGTCGTCCTGTAAGGTAGGGATGCCTCTCCGAGGCATTCCCTAGCTTTTCCGGAAAGAACGTCAGATTATTGGCGCGGCCGTCCAAACCAAAATAGGGATTGCCTCGGAGAGGCATCCCTACCTTACAGGACGACGCCTGCGGCGGGATTACTTTACCTTGATCGTGTCGATCCGTGCCAACACTTGTTTTTGCACGGCCTCGGGCAAGGGGGCGTACGCGAGGGTCGGGGCCAGCTTTTCGCCGTTGGCCAGCGCCCATTTCAGGAAGGCCACGAGCTTCTTGCCCTTCTCGCCGTCGGCCTGCTCCTCGTAGACGAGCAGCCACGTCGCGCCGCAGATCGGGTAGGAAGCCTTGCCGGGAGCGTTGACCATCGAGAAGCGGAAGTCTTCGGGGATCTTCGCCGTTGCCAGCGCTGCGGTGACGGA
>CAXTOX010000096.1:5694-15458 GCA_964245885.1 uncultured Chthoniobacterales bacterium
GTAGATGAGTTCCACGTAGCCGATGGCCCCCGGCGTGTCCTTGATCTGCTGGGCAATGCCGTCGTTGCCCTTGGCTCCCATGCCCGCCGGCCACTCGACCGAAGTGCCCTTGCCGGGTGCCTTCATCCAGTCGGCGCTCGCCGCGCTCAGGTAATCGGTGAAGATGTAGTTCGTGCCCGACGCATCGCTGCGGTGCACGACCGTAACCGCCAGCGACGGCAGCTTGGCCCCGGAGTTTTGCGCGGTGATCGCCTTGTCGTCCCACTTCGTGATCTTGCCGGCGAAGATGCCCGCCAGCGTGTCGCCGTCGAGCTTGAGCGTGCCCGCGCCGGGCACGTTGTACGTGATGACCACGGCACCCGCGACCGTCGGGATGTGCAGGATCTTGCCGGGGGCCTTGGCGAGTTCGTCGTCGCTCATCGGTCCGTCTGACGCGCCGAAGTCGACCGTCTTGGCGGTGATCTGCGCCTTGCCGCCGCCGCTGCCGATGGGTTGATAATTGATCGTCAGCGTGGGATCGGTCTTCTTGTACTCCTCGAACCACTTCTGGTAGATCGGGTTCGGGAACGTCGCCCCCGCGCCGGTCAGCGCGGTGTCGGCTTTGGCCAGGGGGACCGCCAGCGCGGCACATCCCAGGGCGGAAAGGAGGATGGATTTCGGGTTCGTGAGCATCATTTCAGAGGCGATGGACGGTGAGGTTTACGGACGCCCGGACGGCACGGACAAAGCGGCCGTCACGGGACACCAAAGATTCGGTGAACCCCCCGGCCGATGCGCGTGTGGCGTTGTGACGATTTTGTCACAGCCCCGCGCATGAGAACTTGCCGAGGGTATTACACAGTCCATATGGTTCGACACCACCGGTTCACCGTCCCGCGCTTCCCTTTCTATGGCTCCCGCACCCCGCGAACACATCCTCAACTCGTTTGAAACGGCCCTGCGCACGCTGCACGGCAACCTGTTGCTGATGGCCAGCCTGACCGAGCGCAACCTCGGCAACACGTTCTCCGCCCTCTTCGAGCGCGACAACGAACTGGCCAACCAGGCCATCGCCGACGATGAAGAGGTCGACACCCTGGAAAAACAGGTGGACCACGACGGCATGGACATTCTTCTGCGCTTCCAGCCGGTCGCGCGGGACCTGCGCGGGATCGTCGCCGCCATGAAGATCGGCGCGAACCTCGAGCGCATCGCCGACCAGGCGACCTCCATCGCCCGACGCGCGCGCAGGCTCAACGACGAACCCGCGCTGCCCGAGACCCACCAGCTCGAAGTAATGACGCGCGAGGCGACGGCGATGTTCAAGGACAGCCTCCAGGCGTTCACCGACGGCGATGTCGACCTGGCCCTGAGCATCAAGCCGCGTGACCGCCAGCTCGACGAGATGAACCGCAACATCGCCGCCCGCATGACCGAGCGCATGGCAGCCGACGCGGGCCAGATCCGCGGCTACCTGGACCTGATCTTCATTGCGCGCAATCTGGAGCGCATCGGCGACCACGCGACCAACATCGCCGAGGACGCGATCTACACCGCCCAGGCGCGCGACATCCGGCACATCGGCTCGCAGCCCCTGTCGCCTACGCCGTGACCACCTTGTCGGCCGGAGCCATCCGCCGCAGGCGTTCGGCGGCGTTCACCACGATCTCCAGCCCGCGTGCCACCTGCGCGGGCGTGTTGAAGCGTCCGAAGGAAAACCGCAGGCTGCAACGGGCGCGCTCGGTGGAGAAACCCATCGCCGTCAGGACGTGCGAGGGGTGCAGGGAACCCGCCGTGCACGCGCTGCCGGCGCTCGCGCACAAGCCCGCCTTGTCCAGCAGCACGAGCATCGCCTCGCTCTCGACGCCGGGGAAATACAGGCTCGTCGTGTTCGGCAGCCGTTCGGCCGCCCCGCCGCCGTTGACCTCCGTGCCGGAGACCCGCGCCAGGACCCCCGCCTCGAAATCGTCGCGCAACGCCCGAACGGCGGTTTGTTCCTCCGCCAAGTGCGCGCCGGCCAGTTCGGCGGCTTTGCCCAAAGCGACGATGCCCGCGACGTTTTCCGTGCCGCCGCGCCGGCCGCCCTCCTGGCCGCCGCCGACCAGAAACGGCGTGAAGCGTACCAGGCGGTGGACGTAGAGCGCGCCGACGCCTTTCGGCGCGTGGAGCTTGTGCCCGGCAAGGGAGAGGAAATGGACCGCCGAGTTTTCCAGCCGCACGGGCACCTTGCCCACGGCTTGCACGGCGTCGGCGTGGAAGTAAGCGCCCTGCGCGCGAGCCACGCGGGCGATTTCCTCGACGGGGAAGAGGACGCCCGTCTCGTTGTTCGCCCACAGCAGCGAGACGACGGCGGTGTCGTCGCGGATAGCGGCGGCGGCCCCGGCGGGATCGAGTTGGCCGTCCCGGTCGACCGGCAGCCAGGTAATCTCGTAGCCGCGCCGGGCGAGGGTCTCGCAGAGTTTCTTGGTCGCACTGTGCTCGACGACCGACGTGACGATGTGCTTGCGGTCGCGGTCCGCGAGGAGCGCGCTGTGGATCGCGGCGTTGTTGCCCTCGCTGCCGGCCCCGGTGAAAATGATCTCCTGCGCCTCGCAACCGAGGAGGACGGCGACCTGTCCACGGGCGTGGTCGATGGCCTTGCCCACGCGCGAGCCGAAGCTGTAGGCGCTCGAAGGGTTGCCGTAGAGTTCGGTCAGGTACGGCAGCATCGCCTCCACCACGGCCGGGTCGGGCGCGGTGGTGGCGTTGTTGTCGAAGTAGAGCAGATCGTCTCCCGCGCGGTGCATGATTGTTCAGTTTACGCGCGCCAAGCTCCGATTGCCAGCGCGGGTCACTTGTCCGCCGGGTACCCCTTGAAGTAAGCGAGCACAAGAGGATTGTACCGCCGCGCAAACTCCCGCGCCGCCTCGACGAAACGACGGTCCCGCTCGGGGCTCAGGGTGTTGCCACGGGGAACGAACACCGTCCGCGCCACCCGGAAGCTCGGATCATGGCGGGAGATCCCCGGCGCAGGAGAACCGGCCCCGGCCACCGGGTCGTAGATCCCGATGAAGTAAATCCGCCCGCGCCTTTCTTCCCCGGCGAAGAACCGCGCCGGGTCCGTGCGCCGGAACCACCGTTCCGAGCGTCCGGCCACCGACGCTTCGATCGGCAGAAGATCGCCCCTGCCGAGGCACGGCAGCCCGAGGACGGCGCAAAGAAGCAGGGCGAGGCGTTTCATCGCGCCGGACTGCCCACGGTTTCGGGTTCCTCGTCGGGTGCCAGGCCCGGTTCCGCCGCCGTGGGCGCGCCGCTGCCGTCGTCGGGTAAGGGGGCGTCGGGCGGACCGTCGCCGGGGCGCGGCGGCTGGTGCCGCGCGATGAGCATGAGGTTGCGCGCCGCGATGATCGGCGGCAGCAGCGAACCGAGAATGAAAGGGATCGCGCCGATGTGCACGGCGTAGACCAGGTTGATCAGCCCGCCCAGGAAGCTCAGGTGCCAGAAGTTCTTGGGGATCACGCTCTGCTTGAGCTTTTCGCTGGCGTACCACTGCACGACGAACCGGCTGGTGAACAAGACGTTGCCCGTCAGCCCGAAGATCGTCCAGAACCCGATCCCGCCGTGGAGGCGGTTCCACACGTTGTCGAAAAAGGCACCCAGCATCAGCATCGCCAACATCTAAAGGCAAAAGGCGAAAGGCAAAAGGCGAAAATCTGGAGGCGGGTTGTGGGCAAAGACAGATGCCTCTCGCAAAGGACGCGAAGGCCGCAAAGGAAGAATAAAGAAGCCTCGCAAAGAGGCCACGGAGGTCACGGAGAAGAAAAGGGTTGGAAAAGAACCCCTTCTTTTACTTCTTCCCTCCCCTCTGTGTCCTCTGTGTAAGGCTTTTTCCCAATCTTCCTTTCTGCCCCTTCGCGTCCTTTGCGTCTTTTGCGAGAGGCATCTGTCTTTGCTCGCTTCCCACATCCCACATCCCCTTTGCCTTTTGCCTTCTGCCTTCCTACACTGTTGGCATGTCCCCGGTCTTCTGGCCCTACGCCAACCCGCAATTGCGCGAACTCGTCAGTTACGAGCCTGGCAAGCCCATCGAGGACCTCGCGCGCGAACTCGGCATCCCGCCCGAGAAGATCATCAAGCTCGCCTCCAACGAAAATCCGCTCGGCCCATCCCCCAAGGCGCTGGCGGCCATGCGCGCCACCCTGGACCGCGCCCAGCTTTATCCCGACGGGGGCGGTTATTACCTGCGCGAGGCCATCGCGGAGAAGTTTGGCCTTGCGCGCGAGAACATCATCCTCGGCAACGGCTCGAACGAGATCATCGAGTTCCTCGGCCACGCCTTCCTGCGGCCGGGTGACGAGGTCGTCACATCGGACCACGCGTTCGCCGTTTACCGGCTGATGGCCCAGCTTTTCGGCGCGCACACGGTCGAGGTGCCCGAGCTGCCCGGCTTTGTGCAGGACCTCGACGCCACGCTGGCCACCATCACCACGCACACCCGGCAGGTGTACATCACCAACCCGAACAACCCCACCGGCACTATGGTCACCGCCGACGCCATCGACCGGTTCATGGACCGGATGCCCGCCGGGATCACGGTGGTCTTCGACGAGGCGTACCACGAGTTCCTCGACGATCCGCCGGACACCCTGCGCTACGTGCGCGAGGGGCGCAACGCCGTCGTGCTGAGGACGTTCTCCAAAATCCAGGGCCTCGCGAGCCTGCGGATCGGCTATGGCATCGCCCCCGCGGAGATGGTCGACATCCTGCAAAAAACCCGCCAACCGTTCAACGCCAACGGCATCGCACAGGCCGGCGCGTTGGCCGGCCTCGCCGACGCCGAGCACCAGGCGCGCACCAAGGCCGTCACCGACGAAGGCCGCGAACTTCTCCAGAAAACCTTTGCAAAAATGGGTTTGGAATATATCCCCAGCTTCGCCAACTTCGTGCTCGTCAACGTCGGCGAAGGCCGGCGGATGTTCGAGGCACTGCTGAAACAAGGGATCATCGTGAGGGCCATGAACAGCTACAAACTGCCCGCCTGGATACGCGTGTCGATCGGCACGCCGGAGGAAAACCGCCGGTTCGTGCAAGCACTCGAAGCGGCTCTGCCGGCCCTGACGGCTGCCGCCGCCTGATCCCGGGGCCTCGCGTCGGGAGTCCATTCACCAGCCAGCTTCCTCCCCCATGGCACACTCCCGCCCGCCTATTCGACCGTGTCTGCCGGAGGACGAAGGTCCCGCCCGCCTACGTGAGCTGCAGCGGTTCGGGGTGCTCGACACCCCGGCGGAACCGATCTTCGACGACCTCGCCCGGCTGGCCGCGCATCTTTGCGATGCCCCCCTGGCGCTCATCAGCCTCGTGGACCACGAGCGGCACTGGTTCAAGTCCACCATCGGAACCGAGCTGGCCGAGGTTCCGCGTCAGGGGACATTTTGCGACCACACGATCTGCCAGGATGGCCTTTTGATCGTGCCCGACGCGGCGCGCGACCCGCGGTTTGCGGAATGCGCGTTTGTGAAAGGGGAACCCCACGTCCGTTTCTACGCCGGCGCGCCGTTGCGCTCGCCGGCCGGCCATGTCCTGGGCACCCTCTGCGTGTTCGACCGCAAGCCGCGCCGGCTCGACACCCGGCAAAAGGACGGTCTCTGCGCGCTTTCCCGGCAGGTGCTCTCGCAGATGGAACTCAAGCGCACGATCAACGAACTGCGGGTGACCGCCAACAAGCGCCAGGCCGCCGAAGTGGCGTTGCGCAAGAACGAGGACCGGTTCCAGAAATTCATGAACAGTGGACCGGCCATCGCCTACATCAAGGATGCGGCCGGTCGCTTCGTCTACGTCAATGACCCCTTGGCCAAGCGGTTTCAGAAGCCCGCGTCGGAGTGGATCGGCCGCACGGACGCCGAGTTGCTCGGTCAGGAGAGCGCCGCCAAGGTCGTGGAGCACGACCTGACCGTCCTCAACGACGAGAAGCCCCTGCTGGCCGAGGAAGCGGTGCCCACCCCGGACGGCAGCGCACAGTGTTGGCTGAGTTACAAGTTCCTGCTGTACGATGACCTCGGCCAGAAGCAGGTCGGCGGGCTGTCGTTCGATATCACCGCGCGCAAAGCCGCCGAGCACGAGCGCGAACGGCTCGTGAGCGAACTGCGCGAGGCGTTGACGGAGGTCAAGACGCTCTCGGGTTTTCTGCCGATCTGCGCCTCGTGCAAGAACATCCGCAACGACACGGGCTACTGGCAACAGATCGAGTCCTACCTGAGAGAGCACTCCGACGTGGAGTTCACCCACGGGATCTGCCCGGAGTGCGTGGGGAAGCTCTACCCGGAGTTCGCCGCCCGGCGGAGGCAGGACGAAACGCCGTGACGGGGGTTCCGGCTGGCACGCGCTTCGTGGAGTGCTGATCGGCGCTTTAACACAGAGACACAGAGGCACGGAGGGCCACGGAGGAAAGACATTGGAGGGGAACCGACCTGTGGACGGATCGGCGATTTTCCGCGCCGTTTCCTCCTGTTTTTTCTCCGTGGTCCTCCGTGTCTCTGTGTCTCTGTGTTAAAGTGCCGCGTCCACTGCACCACGCGCGTACCGGTGCCCATCGTACCCCGCATTCTGCATGACCTCCGAAACCATCGCTGCCGTGGCCACGCCGTTTGGCGAGGGGGCGATTGCCATGCTGCGGCTTTCCGGGTCGAACGCGCGGGAGGTCGCCGCGCGGGTGTGCCGGCTGCCACGCGGCGAACTGGCGACCCTGCGCCCGCGAAGTCTGCGCCGGGCGCAAGCGTTGTCGCCGGATGGCGCAACGCTCGACGACGTGCTCGTGAGCGTCCACCGCGCGCCCGCCAGCTACACGGGCGAGGACTTGGTGGAGATCACCTGCCACGGCGGCATCCTCGTGACCCGCCGCGTGCTCGACGCCCTGCTGGCCGCCGGGGCGCGGGCGGCGGAACCGGGGGAGTTTACGCAACGCGCCTTTCTCAACGGCAAGATGGACCTCACGCAGGCCGAGGCCGTCATGGACCTCATCCGCGCGCAAACCGACCTCGCCCTGCGCGCTGCCTCTGAACAACTCGCCGGCCGCCTCGGCCAGCGCGTGGGCGGCCTGCGCGAAGACCTGCTCTCCCTCGTCGCGCACCTCGAGGCTTACATCGACTTCCCCGACGAGGACATCGACCCCGACACGGGCGCGGCGCTGCTGGCGCGCTTCGACGGTGGACTTGTCACGCTCGACGCCCTGCTGGCCACGGCGGGACAAGGCCGCATCCTGCGCGAAGGCGTGCGAACCGTGATCTACGGCGAACCCAACGTCGGCAAATCCAGCCTCCTCAACGCTCTGGTCGGCCACGAACGGGCCATCGTCAGCGAGGTTCCCGGCACCACGCGCGACACGGTCGAGGAGTTCATCAACCTGCGCGGCCTCCCTCTGCGGCTGATCGATACCGCCGGGCTGCGCGACACCGCCGATCCGGTCGAGACCGCCGGGATCGCCCGCACGCGGGACACCCTGGCAAGGGCCGATCTCGCGTTACGCCTCGTGGACGCCAGCCGGCCGCCTCCACCGACCGCCCCACCCTCCCCCGGCGCGGCGGCGGAGATCCTCGTCCTCAACAAGATCGACCTCAACGTCGCGCCGGAGTGGGCGGCGAACCTGCCCCCGACGGCCGTGCGCGTTTCCTGCCGCACCGGCGAGGGGCTCGACACCCTGGCGGATGCGGTTTACGAGCGGGTGTCCGGTGGGCAGCTCGCTTGGAACCCGTCCGCGGTGGCGATCAACGCCCGCCACCAGCGTTGTCTCGCCCGTGCCCGCGAATCTCTCTCTGCCGCCCGCGCAGCCCTCGCAGCGGGAACCTCGCCGGAGTTTGTCGCGCTGGACCTGCGCGGGGCGCTCGACGCCGTGGGCGAGGTCGTTGGGGGCGTGGACACCGAGGAGATCCTGGGAAAGATTTTCTCCACGTTCTGCATTGGCAAATGACCGCCGCCCTGTACCGCCGCCTCGTCCGGCCCCTCTTTTTCGCGCTCGACGCCGAAACGGCACACCACGCGGCGATGGCCGCGCTCAAACTCGCCGACCGGCTACGGTTTCCCCTCGGCTTGATCCGCGCCGCCGCGGGCGTACAAAGGGACGCGCGCCTGGAGCGCACCGTGTTCGGAGTGCGTTTTCCGAATCCGGTCGGACTCGCCGCCGGGTTCGACAAGGACGGCGTCGCACTGGCGGCGTGGGAGGCGCTCGGGTTCGGATTTGTGGAAGTGGGCACGCTCACGGCTCACGCGCAGCCCGGCAACCCTCGCCCGCGGCTTTTCCGCGTGCCGGCAGCCCACGCGCTCATCAACCGGCTGGGCTTCAACAACCACGGGGCCGACGCGGCGGCGGCCCGGTTCACCGCCCTGCGCGCGGCGGGCCGCTGGCCGTCGATCCCGGTGGGCATCAACCTCGGCAAGTCCAAGGCCACGCCGTTGGAACACGCCACGGAGGATTACGTCGAGTCCCTGGGAAAACTGCACGCGCACGGCGATTATTTCGTGCTCAACGTCTCCTCGCCGAACACCCCCGGCCTGCGCACGCTCCAGGGCCGCGACGAACTCGGTGCGCTCCTGCGGGCCGTGCAGGCGAAAAATCGTTCCCTGCTGGTCCCACGTCCGATGCTCGTCAAGATCGCCCCCGACCTCGCCTTCGAGCAAATCGAGGAGGTGCTCGCTCTCGCGCAGCAGCACGGACTGGCCGGCATCGTGGCGACGAACACCACGATTGATCACGGCTCGCTGCCGTCTGATGCGCCCAAGGAACAGGGAGGCCTGAGCGGCGGGCCGTTGCGCATACGCTCCACGGAGATCGTGCGCTTCCTGGCCGCGAGGACGCCGCTGCCGATCATCGCCGTGGGAGGGGTGTCCGACGCCGCGAGCGCGCGCGAAAAGACCGACGCAGGCGCAGCGCTCGTGCAGCTCTACACCGGCTTTGTCTACGGCGGCCCGACGACCGTGCCGGAGATTTGCGCCGGACTTACTCAACCAAGGTAGGGTTGCCTCTCCGAGGCAATCCTATTGTTTTTGACAGGAACGTCGGACCACCGGTGCGGGCATCCAAGCCGAAATTAGGATTGCCTCGGAGAGGCAATCCTACCTTGGTTGGATCAGCGCGTGACGCCCGATGGGACAATCGGCGTGCTCGGCCCCGACAGCGTGGCTTCCCCCTCGCTGCTGGCGACGCTGCCGGTGCCGCGTGTGTCGATGGACTGCCCGCCCGGAGCGCCGATGCCGGGGCTGGGGATGCCCGTGGGCGCGGGTCCGATGGGATCGCGCTGGTCGGTTGCGTAACCGCCGCCGTTTTGCTGACAGCCCGCGGCGAAGCCACTGAGCGCCAACGCCAGACAACCCATTCCCCAGGAGGTAAAGTGCTTTGTGAAGTTCATAGAGACGTTCGCTTTCAAAAACCCGGACGCGCTTTGTGCAGAAGACGTTCTAGCCGCCCTCCGGCCATCTTGGCAATCATTTGTGCAACCGGGGCAGCGGATTGATCGGCCGACCCTCGTTCGGACTTCCAGAGCCTATCCGATGATTCCGAGCGCATTTTCTGCCGCCCCTGCCGGGGCTGGGCCTTGGAGCCGCTTTCCCCGGGGCTCACGCCCCGGGCTAACCTCTTGCACCCCTGCCGGGGCTAAGTGCCTACCCACACCACCCTGTTCTCTTCCGCTCCTGCCGGGGCTAAATGCCTACCCGCACCACCCTGTTTTCGGCCGCTCCTACCGGGGCTAAAGACCTCTCTGCATCTCCCTGTTTTCAGCCCCGGCAGGGGCGCAAGAGTTTAGCCCGGGGCGTGA
>CAXTOX010000097.1:0-15012 GCA_964245885.1 uncultured Chthoniobacterales bacterium
ACGGTGATGACCGCCTGGGTGATCTTCTCACCGAGCTTGGCTTCGGCGTCCGCCTTGAGCTTGGCGAGGATCATCGCCGAAATCTCCGGAGGCGAATACGACTTCTTCTCGTTGTTGACGGTGATCTCCACCGCCACATCACCGTTGCTGGCGCGGGTGGTTTTGTAGGGAACGCGCTGCTCCTCATCCTTCACCTCGTCAAACTTGCGACCCATGAAGCGCTTGATAGAGAAGACAGTGTTCGCGGGGTTCGTGACGGCTTGGCGCTTGGCCGCTTGGCCGACGAGACGCTCGCCGTTCTTCGAGAAAGCCACGATGGAAGGCGTCGTGCGCGCGCCTTCCGAGTTTTCGAGTACCACCGGCTCGCCGTTTTCCATCACGGCCATACAAGAGTTGGTCGTGCCGAGGTCGATTCCTAAAATTTTAGCCATAGTTTGTGGAATGGGGTTCGTCGTCATTTGAGCACAGTTCATTCCCGCTTTTACGTATCATTGTAAATTTCCCATAGTGAACTACTTATGATTATACTATTAGAAACTCTGCATTCCGCAAATGCGCCAGGATGGCACACAAAGCGAACAGTTTGTCACAGTGCGCTGTGACATATCAGGTTCCAACCTAGTGAGGTTGTCTCTCCAATGACCGCAACTTTCAGATTCCCAACCGGAGTTGGAGCGTTTACCCTACCGATCCTCCGTTATGGCAATTTCCGACACGGTTCCATCCTCCGCCGAAGCCGGCACGAGCAGCAAGCCCGACTTGGTCATCGGCGATCGTGACATCGTCTTCAACTGCCCCAACTGCCAAGGCGAACTTGTCGTGGACCGAGAAGGAGCTGGTCTTTCGGTTCCTTGTTCCCACTGCGGCTGCGCGCTCACAATTCCGGACTGTCGGCAGCCTCTCCGCGACGCCGAGGTGCCCGCGCCGTCCGGGTCGCAGGAACCTGTTGCCACTCTGCCGGTTCGCCACTTCGATTTTTCGGGCGAGCCGCGCGAACACCTGGAGAGGCGTTTCAACGAACTCAAAGGCCAGCTCAAGGAAAACCGCTCGCAGGACACCGAGATGCGCGGGCACATCAACCGCGTCACGATCGACCTGCACCGCCTTCAGCTCAAGCTCAAGAAGCTTCAGGACCGTCAAGCCGACATCGACGCGGAGATCGCTGCGCTCGCGGCCTGGCTTGATCATCACGCCGCTTAATCCCGTCCGAGCGGATCACATCTTCTGCCGGAAGGTCGCCAACAGCCGCCGTGCCCGGGAAGGTTTGGCCGCAAAGTCCATGTCGTTGAGCGGCACGTTGAGGAACTCGTTGTAACCCGGCAGTTCGCGCAGGATGGCGTCCGAAAGGTTCCGAAAGCCCATCGACCATTCCCCAAATTGCCGTTCCGGGACCATGTGCTCGGTCAGCGTGATGATCCCACGGTGGCGGGGATCGCGCAGGATTTTGTCGTGCAGGCGGCGCACGGCTTCCTCCTCGCCCTCGAGCACCTGCATGAAGTTGCCGGCCTTGTAGAGCAGCATGCCGGTGACGCCCGCCGCCGTATTGTTGCGGCGGCAGCATTTCAGCAGGGAGACCAAATCGGCCGTCGTGAACAATGCCACAGCGGAACTCGCGTAAACCAGGGAAAAAAGGGTGCCAACGGAGGCAGGAGTATTCACAGGAACCGCTATCAGTAGCGACTTTCGTTCCAGCCACCCTTGCGGTGGATGGTCTTAGCCCCTCAATCCTCACTCCGGATTTTGCCCGACGTGAAACGCGCAGGCATAGATCCCCGGAGCACAGTGCTCCTCGCGCCGAACCGGGCACGCGAGCACGCGTTCATACAGTTCCCGCTCCAGCCGCGCCAGGATCGGGTACCGCCGCAGGATTTCCTCCACGGGAGAGTGATGCTCCGTGACGAGCATGCTTCCGCGGGAAAACTCAACCATGTAGCCCTCCGCGTCCCGCAGTCGTGCCAGACTGTCCGCGCGCTCGGCAAGGCCGGGGAACTGGATTTTGCGTCGATAGTGCTCCGCCCGCTGCTGGTAGATGCCGAAGAGCAGCTTCGTCGGTGCCGCCAGCCCGTAAGTTTGCTGCACGGCTTCGAGCACTTCGACGGTCATCGACTGGCTCACGCCGGGGAACAGGTCCTGCGCACGGCGGGTCAGCCGGTACAGCATCTCGGGCCTCCCCTTTCCCTTGGAATGCCGCCAGGTGTCGAGGTAGCCTTCCTTTTCCAGGTCGAGGCAGTGCTGCTTGACGCCCATGTAGCTCATCCGGAACTGCGCGGCCATCTCCTTGACGGCCATCCCGCCCTGGCGCTTGAGCACGAGCAGAATGTCGAGCCGCTGGCTCCGGCCGATCTCACGGATCAACTTCTGGTTCATGGCTGGGCGACGCTCCGCCACCTTCACGTCAGCCTCGGCGGAACCGTGCCCTCATCCTAGCCGCCTCCGCCGTCCCTTTGCACGCAAAAATCGCTTGCTCAGTTCGTCTTGATGAGCGCGAACGTCTTCCCGTCCGGCCGCTCGACGTAGCACGCGATTCCCCGGCCGGGATCGCCCTTCCTCACCGCCTCGCGCAACGCCGGCACGTCCTTGACCGGTTCGTCGTCCACCGCGGTGATCACGTCGCGCGACCGGATGCCCGCGCGCCACGCCGGACTATCGTCATCGACCGCCACGACCACGATGCCGCTTGCTGCGGTCAGCCCCATCCGCGTCGAGGCATCCTTGGTCAGGGTCTGCATCTGCATCCCGTAGAGTGCGGTGCCGTCGAGCTTCGGCGGCTCGCTTTCGGCGCGCGGGGTGGCGTCCGCGGGGGCCGCTCCGGCGGTGCGGGTGTAGCCGGTCGGCAACTCGCCGGTGGCCACCGCCAGCTTCAGCGTGCGTCCGCGTCGGAAGACGGTCAGTTGCACGCTGGAACCCACCTTTTTCGTGAGGATCTGCTTTTGCAGGTCGCGGTCCGATCCGACGGACACCCCGTCTACCTCGGTGATGACATCGCTGACGTGCAGATCGCTCTTGAAGGCCGGGGTGTCCGGCAGGATACGTTTGACGATCACCCCTTTCTTGACCCCGTTGAAATACGCCGCGTAGTCCTCCCCCGATTCGCCGTCCAAGGAGAGGATGATGACGCCGATGTAAGGACGCACGACGTGCCCCCGGGCGATGATCTGGTCGCCGACCTCGCGCAGCATGTTGCTGGGGATGGCGAAGCCGAGGCCCCGGTTCAGGCCGTTGATCAGGGTGTTCATCCCCATCACCTTGCCGTCAAGGTTGACGAGTGGCCCGCCGCTGTTGCCGGGATTGATCGAGGCGTCGGTTTGAATGAAGTCCTCGTAGTTGTCGACGGTGCCCAGGTCGAGGTTGTTGCGCCCCTTGGCGCTGACGACCCCGGTCGTGAAGCTGTAGTCGAGGTTGTACGGCACGCCGATGGCACAGGCGATCTCGCCGACGCGCACCATGTCGCTGTCCGCCAGCTCGGCCACCGGGAGGTCGGCCGCGTCGATCTTGATGACGGCGATGTCCGTCTTGTCGTCCACGCCGATGAGCCGGGCGGTAAACTGGCGGCGGTCCTTGAGCCGGACGTTGATCTTTTCCGACCCGGCCACCACGTGGTTGTTAGTCAGGATGTAACCGCCGGATTGGATGATGAACCCGCTGCCTTCGCTCTGCGGCTTGCTCGAACGCCGCGTGCCCGGCGTGTCCGGCGTGCTGCCGTTGCCGTCCGAGGGGCTGCGAAAAAAGAAGTCGGGAAAGTAGTCCGTTCCCTCCCCCTCACTGGACGGCTTCTTGGTCACGTCGATGACGACAACGGCGGGAGCCACGCGCTCGAACACCGCCGCGAAGGCATCGTTGAGCTGCTGGGCGATGCTCTTGGCGGCGGAAGGCGGCACGACCGGCTCCGGACGCGGGGCCGGGATGACGGCGGGCGCTTTTTCCGCGTTGTTCCCCTGCGCAGGCGCAGTCACCGGAGCGCCCAGGAGCAGGAGCGCGAGAAGACTGGAGGGGAGACGGTTTCGCATGTTCCGATCTGTGGTAAAATGGCTGGTGTGCCACGTGGCGGCGGGATAAGCCTGCCACGCCCGGCGCGTTTGACAACCCCATCCGCTTCGTTCCTCATCGCCGATTAGGTAATCACAACTGATGAACGCCATCGCCCCTCTCGGGCAACCCTCCTCCGCCGCGGTCCGCCTCGTTCTGGACCCGGCGCTCGGTGACACCGCCGATTTCACCTCGCTCAACCCCGGCCACTGGCCGGACGTTCCACCGGCCATGTGGAACGACTGGAAGTGGCAGCTCAAGAACCGGGTTACCACCTTGGCGCAATTGGAACGCTACCTCGTGCTCACCCCGGACGAACGCGCGGGCGTGACGGTGGCAGGCAGCAAGCTGTCCATGGCGATCACGCCGCACTTCTTCAACCTCATCGAGCGCGACAATCCCGACTGCCCCATCCGTCGGCAGGTGATCCCGCGGCTGGCGGAGTCACTGACCACGCCCTTCGAGATGGCCGATCCCTGCGGCGAGGACAGCCACATGCCCGTGCCCGGGCTGGTGCACCGCTATCCGGACCGCGTGCTCTTTCTGGTGACCGACCGCTGCGCGAGCTACTGCCGTTACTGCACGCGCAGCCGGGTCGTCAGCGGCGCGGGCGACCAGGAGCTCCACACGAACTTCGAGGAAGCGATCCGGTACATCGAGACGCACCCGGAAGTGCGCGACGTGCTGCTATCCGGCGGCGACGCGTTGTTGTTCTCCGACGACAAACTCGAAGGGCTGCTCAAGCGACTGCGAGCAATCCCGCACGTCGAGTTCCTGCGGATCGGGTCACGGGTGCCGATCTTCCTGCCGCAGCGCATTACCCCTCAATTGTGCGCGATGCTACAGAAATACCATCCGCTGTGGATGAGCGTCCACGTCAACCATCCGCGCGAATTGACGACGGAGGTTAAAACGGCGCTGGAAAGATTGGCCAACGCCGGCATCCCGCTCGGCAACCAGAGCGTCCTGCTGCAAGGGGTCAACGACAACGTCGAGACCATGCGCTCGCTGGTGCACAAGCTGTTGCGCTGCCGGGTGCGTCCTTATTATCTGTACCAGCTCGACCTCATCAAAGGCTCGTCCCACCTCCAGGTGCCGGTCTCGAAAGGGTTGGAGATCATCGAAGGGCTGCGCGGACACACGACCGGATACGCCATCCCTCAATACGTGATCGACGCTCCCGGAGGCGGCGGCAAGGTGCCGGTGAATCCCAATTACGTCATCTACCACGACCGCGAAAAGGTGGTGTTGCGCAACTACGAAGGCAAAGTCTTCGAGTACCCAGAACCCGCCACGGCGGAGATGTTCTAAAAAAACGCAGAAGTCAGAATGCAGAAGTTGAGAAAAGAAAAAGCCATTCCTTTTTCGTCCCCTTCTGCCTTTCTGCCCTCTGGGCTTTTGCACTCTGACTTTTGACTTCTGCATTTTTCTGAAGTGGCTGGCCTCATCATCAAACCGCGTGCCCGCGTGCTCCACGGGCACGATTGGGTCTACGCCAGCGACATCCTCAAGACGTTCGGCAACCCCGCGCCGGGAGATGTGTTGTCGCTCAAAGACGGCAAGGACCGGTTGCTGGGCAGCGCCATTTACAACCCGGCCTCGCAGATTGTCGCGCGTCGGTTCTCGCGCCAGCGCCAAGACCTTGATGCGGATTTCTTTCGGCGGCGGGTCGGTCAGGCCATTGAGTACCGCCACCGGCGCGGAGTGAACTCCCGGCTCTGCCGGTTGGTCTGGAGCGAGAGTGATGGATTGCCGGGCGTGATCGTGGATCGCTACGAAGATTATCTGGTGGTGCAGACCCTCACGCTGGCGATGGATCAGCGGAAGGAACTGCTCACCGCCGCTCTGGTGGCGCTGCTTGCCCCGAAAGCAATCATTGAACGCAACGATGCTCCGGTGCGGCGCGCGGAGGGGATGGAAACGATGACGGGTCTTTTGTACGGCGATGCCTCGCACGAAGTCGAGATCGACGTGGACGGTTTGCGGTTTGCCATCGACCCGGCCCGCGGGCAGAAAACAGGTTTCTATCTCGATCAGGTCGACAACTACCGGCAGATCGCTGCGTACGCCAAGGGGCGGCGGGTATTGGACTGTTTTACGAACCAGGGTGCCTTTGCGCTGGCGTGCGCGCGCGCGGGCGCGTCTTCGGTGGTCGCCGTCGAGATCGGTGCGGATGCGGTCGCGGCGTCCCGGCGCAATGCCAAGCGCAACAACTTGTCGGCGATCGATTGGCGCGAGGCCAACGTGTTCGACTTCCTGCCAATAGAAGAAAAGCGTGGAGCGCGGTACGATCTGATTATCCTTGATCCGCCCTCCTTCACGAAATCAAAAGGCCAACTCAGCGACGCCATGCGCGGCTACAAGGAAATTCATCTTCGTGCCCTGAAGCTACTTTCCGATGATGGCCTGCTGGCAACTTTTTGCTGTTCGCATCACGTCAATCCCGCCGAGTTCCGCGAGATGGTGATCGATGCTGCGGTGGATGCACGACGTTCCGTGCGGCAGCTAGCACGCTACACACAGGCCGCCGATCATCCCGTCGTGCCGACTTTGCCGGAAACAGAATACTTGCAGGGCTATCTCTACGAGGCGATGCCGGGACGGTGAACAGGTCCTTCGCCGCAGGCGTCGTCCCACCTTATCGGGATGACGCTTACGGCGATAAAGGCCACAGGTCCGCTAGCACCTGTTCCTGGGCCTGCCACATCAATGCGGCCTCTTCCGGGTCGGCGTCCTCGTGCCCATTGAGATGCAAGAAGCCATGCACGATGTAGCGGGCAATCTCCCGCTCGACCACTTCACCGTTCTGATGGGCTTGCCGGGCGGCCGTTGCGGCGCTGACGACGATTTCACCGTGCGCGAATGTAATGACATCCGTCGCCCCGGGCACATCCATGAACCGGCGATGTACCTGTGCGATCACTCGGTCGGACACCAAAGAAATTTCTACTTCCGCAAGCCTCTGCAAATATGACAGCGACCTTCCGCGATGGGCAAGACACCGCTCGGCCGCGTCCACGGCGAAAATTCGCAACAGCTCCAGCGGCAGCGCCACCGACCGCTGACGATTGAACAGGCTGACTTCCACCTCAGCCCTTTTAGGTCGTCGCGCGGGCAACGGTTGGCGCAACCTCGCGGATGCGTTCCCGCTCACGATCCCTTAGCGCGCTCAACTCGGCCGCCGTCATGACGGCCGATCCACTCGGGGTCACCGCCTTCTTCGGATACGCGATCCGACGGTGCAGCATGCTGTTCAGGGTGAAGCAGAAACTTTCTACCACCTCGCGCAACTCGTGAAACGTCAGTTCGCAGTCGTCCAATTGATGATCGACCATGCGGTCATCGACAATCTCGTTCACAAGCTCCTCGATGCGCTGCGGAGTCGGTTTCTCCATGCTGCGCGAGGCGCTTTCCACCGCGTCGGCCAGACTGATGATGGCGCTTTCCTTGGTCTGCGGCAGCGGACCGCTGTAGCGGAAATTTTCGACGCGCACCTCCGGGATGTCGTCCTCGTTGGAGTGGGATAACCGGCTTTCCTTCCGGGCTTCTTCCTGCTGGCGCAGGGCGCGGTTGTAAAAATAACGCACGACCGAGTTGCCATGGTGCTGCTGAATGATCTCGATGATGTGCTGGTTGAGGTTGTGTTTGAGTGCGAGGTCAACGCCTTCCTTGACGTGCGCAATCAGGATGAGCGCGCTCATGGTCGGCGCGAGTTCGTCGTGCGGATTCCGCTCGGTCCGCATGTTCTCCGTGAAATAGTCTGGCTTCACCAACTTGCCGATGTCGTGGAAGTACGCGCAGGTACGGCACATGCTCGCGTTCGCGCCGATGCGTTCCGCCGCCGCCTCCGCCAGCCGCGCCACCGCCTGGCTGTGCTCGTAAGTGCCGGGAGCCTCCATCGACAGCTTCATCAGCAGCGGATGGTTGAGGTCGGTCAGTTCCAGCCAGGACATCGCCGTGGTCAGGCGGAAGGTTTGTTCAAGGGCCGGAAGAGCGCCGCTCACCAGCATCGCCGTGATGAGACCGCTGCCGATAGCGGCGAGGCTCTGGTAGCCGGCGACCGTCCAGTTGGTCTGCCCCATATTCGACCAGTTAAGTTCGATCAACCCGAAGCTGATCGCGAGCAGCCAGGTGGCCAGCCCGACGTAGAGCCCCGCGCGGATGAACTGTCCGCGTCGGCGGATCTGGAGCGTGACAAACACCGCCACGAACCCGCTGATCAGACTCATCGCCAGGAAGATGGCGTCCACGAGACTCCAAAGGATCGAGCCCCACAGGCTGACAAAAATCGCGGCAAAAATTCCCTGGTTTTTGCCCAGTAGGGCCGAGATGATCAACGGCGCAAAGGCGTACGGAAACAGGAACTTGCCGAAACGCTCCGGGATCGCTCCGCCCGCCATCAGGACGAGCAGCGTTTTCATCACCAGAAGGTGGGTCAACACCGTGCCGAACATCAGCAAGACGCGCGAGTTCTTCGCGAAAGTCTGCGGGTGATTAATCCACAACTGGGTTAAAGCCGTGAAGAACACCAACAGGGCAAACAGGAACTGTTCCGCCTGCTGCGAACTGCTCTCGTGCGGTCCATGGCCATTCCCGTAGAAGATTAACGCCGCCAAGCCGACGAGGAACCCGAGAAAGATGATCGTCTTGACCTGATCGCTGCTCTCCAGGGAGCGGAGAAAATGGCTCTGATTCGGGCGGCGGCGGGTTTTGCCGCAGGCGTAGCCTTTCTTAACGAGCTGGTTTTTCTTCAGCGACGCCAGCACTCCCAAGGGGTCTACCATAAATGACGCAGATAGGTAAGATGCCCCAGAAAACGCGTTTTAACCAGCGTTTTTTCGCCGTCCGCGCTCGTCGCCATTCGCGGGGACTGCGTCGCCGTAACGATGGTTGCGGTAGGCTCGGATGATCTTCTGCACCAACTCGTGGCGCACCACATCGGTTTCCTCGAAGTAGGAAAAACCGATCCCTGGAACATCCTTGAGCGCCTGGATCGCCTCCACGAGACCGGAGCGTTTGTTCGATGGCAAGTCGATCTGCGTCCGATCGCCGGTCACCACGCACTTGGACCCCTGGCCCATCCGCGTCAAAAACATGAACATTTGCTCGGTGGTGGTGTTCTGCGCCTCGTCCAGCACGATGAAAGCGCCGTCGAGGGTGCGTCCGCGCATGTAAGCCAGCGGCGCGATTTCCACCATGCGTTTGTCCATGTAGCGCTGAAGTTCCTCGGCTTCGAGGAGGTGGTGCAGCGCATCGTAGAGCGGGCGCAGGTACGGGAAAATCTTTTCCTGCAAGTCGCCCGGCAGAAATCCCAACGCCTCACCCGCCTCGACGGCCGGCCGGGTCAAAATAATCCTGCCCACCTCTTCTTTGCGCAACGCCGCCAAGGCAGACGACATGGCGAGGAAGGTCTTGCCCGTGCCCGCCGGACCAACGCCAAACACCACGTCGTGGGACGCGATGTTGCGCAGATATTCCAACTGGCCCGCCGTCTTCGCCACCACGGGGTTCTTGCGGGCGGAGGTTTGAATCTTGATGCTGGATAGCGTCGCCAAGTCGGGCGGATTGCCCACCCCCGCGTCCGCCACGGAACGGAGCGCGTACATGAACTCGTGCTTGCGGATGTTCACGCCCCCTTGACGGGCATGGTTGAGCTGCTCGAAAACCTTCCGACCCTGCGCCACCTTAACCGGGTCGCCTTCCAGCCGCAGCCAACCCTCGCGGGTCGTGGTTTTGACGCCGAGCCGTTCCTCCAGGACCTTCAGCAATCCAGGCTCATTACCGCAAAGGGCCTGCAACACACGCGCGCTCTCGAACTGAAGCGTATCGGTGGCTGTTTCCGCGATGCACAAGGCGTCGGGCGCGGCACCATCCATATTCTGTTGACCCTCCGGCACTGGAAAAATAGGAAGCCCTGGTTTGCCGAGGGTTATTTGTAGGAGTAGACCAAGCCCCAACTCGTTCTCTCCTCACCGGACTTCTCGATCTTGACGATCAGGAAGTAAGTTCCCGTCCGTTTGCACTTCACTTCCGCACCGGCGTACGACCCCTCTTTGGTCTCGTCCTGCCAACTGTTGCTTTCTTCGACGAGGTTGCCGTCGCTGTCGTAGACGTGGATCGAGATTTTGGCACCCTTCACGTCCGTGCCCATAGTAAACCAATAATCGTTGCCCTTGAAAAGCTGGTGGCTGATCGCCTTGGCTTCCTTCTCCGGCAAGTCTCCACCCCAAGTGTCCTCGCGCAACGTGTACCCACCCTTGATGTACTTCCCCATGGCCTCCAACGCGAAAGTCAGAGAATCATCCACGGTCGCACGCGCCAAGGGGAGGAACAGACCGAGCCCGAGGGCAGCAACGAGGAGCAATCGGGTGAAGTTCTTCACAGCAGGAGAATCGGTTCGCGCCATCGATTGAGATGCCTGTCTTGGCGACGATTTAGCGGGTGGTCAGGGAGCGAGCGTTTTGACGAGTTCGGCCGTGATCGTGTTGATTTCCTCAACCGTCTTCTGGGGTACCAGGTCGTTCGCGCCGGTCGGAATGAGTACTTTGACCTTTTTCAATCCTTCGCGCAGTTGGATGACCTTTTTATTTTCCTGCTCTTTGCCCATCGAACCCAGTTGCTTGTCGAAGGTCGTCAGGAGGTCGGGCTGGTGCAACAGTTCCGCGCGGTCCGGCTTGTAGTCCGCCATGATCAGCGAAGTCAGTGCGTGCGTGCCGCGCAGCCAACCGGCGATGCTGACCAGTTCCGAGTTGTTCTTGCTCCGCAGGTGGATCATGCCGTCGCGCACGCTGCTCTTGGCCTTGTCGAGTTCGGTGCGGACGGTGCTCCAATTGTCGTTCTTGGCGGCTTCGATGATGGCGTTGGAATGAGACGCGACATCTTTTTCCACCCCGAGCGCTTTGGCCAGATCGAGCACCTTGCGGCCGATCTTATCCACCGACTCCTTGTCCTTCGCCTCGACGGCGATGAAGCCGTCGGCGATCACCACGCCGAGCAGCATGGAAATCTCGGGCGGCGAGGAAAGTTTGGCCGTGCTGATGGGTCGTTCGGCACCGGTCCAGTTCGGGCTGCCCATCTTGTCGAGCGCGGCGAAGACCTCGCTGGGGTTGGGCACGACCACCTCATCTTCCTGGTAGCGGAACTTCGAGGTGTCGATGTGCTGCGCCGGCGGCTCAGCGCGCCCGACGAGCGCGGCGGTTAAAAAAATCGCGGCGGTGAGCGGCAGCAGCGTGCCGGTCTGCCAGGGGCGCTTGTTCATCATGGCGGGCATTCTTGGAACCTTCGGGGGTCGAGTACGACCGGGATAAAGACCATACCGTGGTCGGCGCGTCAACCCCGACTTTGCGCCTGTGCTGCCCGCTTCTCGCTTGCTTGTCCTTGGAAATTCCCTTAGGACCCCTTCTCCGCTCCCCGCGGCGATCTTCTGTATGTTGCACGACCTTCCGCTGCCGGCGTTGATCGACCGCTTCCGGTCCAAACGCATCCTCGTAATCGGCGACCTGATGCTCGACGAATTCATCTGGGGAAAGGTCAGCCGCATCTCCCCCGAAGCCCCCGTGCCGGTCGTCGACGTGGACGACCAGTCCTACTACCCGGGCGGGGCGGCCAACGTCGCGCGCAACCTGCGGGAGTTCACCGCTCACGTCACGGTGATGGGGCTGCTCGGCAACGACCCCCACGCGAAAATCCTCAAAGAACTGCTGGCCGCTCGCGGCATCTGCATGGACGGCATCCAGCAGTCCGACGATTACCAGACCATCGTCAAGACGCGGATCATCGCCCGCCAGCAGCACATTGTCCGGGTGGACCGCGAGCGGCGGTTTGCGCCGGAGCCAGCGTGCTATCCGCGGGCCGTCGCGCAGTTCGAGGCGATGCTGCCGAACCTGGACGCCGTCGTCATCGAGGACTATGCGAAGGGTTTCCTCGCCCAGAACTTCGTGGATCAGATCAGCGTGCTCGCCCGGCGTGCCGGGAAGATCGTCACCGTGGACCCCAACCCGCGCAACGACCTGCGCTGGAAGCATGTCACCGCCGTCAAACCGAACCGCGGCGAAGCCTTCCACGTTGCCGGCTACCCGGCGGCGGAAGTCACGGGGCCGCCGGAGACCGACCCGGCGTTGCGGCTGGCCGGCCAGCGGTTATTCGAAAAATGGGACACGGAGATGCTACTGATCACGCTGGGGGAGTTGGGCATGCTGCTGCTCCGTCCCGGGATGCCGCCGCACCCGGTCGCCCCGGCCTTCAAGGAAGTGTTCGACGTTTCCGGCGCGGGGGACACTGCCATCTCGCTTTTTACCCTCGCGCTCGCGGCGGGCGCACGTCCCGAGCAGGCTACAGACATTGCCAACCATGCCGGCGGCGTGGTCGTCGGCAAGCTCGGCACCGCCACGCTCACGCCCGAGGAACTGATCGCGAGTTTCGAGCCGGCGGCGGGTGGGGCCCGATGACGGCGGGGTTCTCAGCCGATCCGTCACCGCAGATGCAGGGTTGCCAACCGGCATGATCTGGCCATCGTGCGTTCCGTTTTGAACGTCCCACGCACCTTCCCGGCGGTCTTTCTCGACCGCGACGGCACCTTGATGACCGACGTGGAATACTGCGCTGATCCCGCCCGGGTCGCGGTTTTCCCGGGAGCCGCCGACGCGTTGGCCCGGCTGCGGGCCGTCGGCTACCGGCTCGTCATGGTCACCAACCAGAGCGGTATCGGACGGGGCTACTTCGGCGAGGACGATTTTCAACGGGTGCAGGCGGAGCTGGCGCGGCAACTCGGCGCGGCCGGCCGTCTCGACGGCGTGTACCACTGCCCCGAGCGGCCCGAAGACGCCACGGACCGCCGCAAACCCGGCCCCGGCATGCTCCTGGAAGCCGCGGAGCAACTGGGTCTCGACCTCGGACGCTCCTGGATCGTCGGCGACAGCCGCGCCGACGTGGAAGCCGGCTGCCGGGCAGGTCTGGCGGGAGCCGTGTTTGTTCTGACCGGCAAAGCGCCGGAGGAAAGGCATGCTTGCCAACCGGATGCCGTAGAGCCAAACCTATCGGCGGCAGCGGATTGGATCCTACAAAGAGGAGCGAAGTAAATGGGCAAAATCGTCGGCATCATCCCCGCGCGCTGGGGTTCCACGCGTTTCCCGGGCAAATCCCTGCACCCGGTGGCGGGCAAGCCACTTATCCAGCAGGTCTGGGAACGTGCCCAGGGCGCGAGCCGGCTGGACCGCGTGATCGTCGCCACCGACGACATGCGCATCGCCGAGGCGACCTTCGGCTTCGGCGCGGAGGTCGCCATGACATCGGACCACCATACGAGCGGCACTGACCGCGTCGCGCAGGTCGCCGCCCGCCTGGAGCGAGGCGTCACCCACTGCATCAACATCCAGGGCGACGAACCGACGATCTCGCCCAAGCTCATCAACCGTCTCGCCGAAGCGTTGCGGCGCGACCGTACGCTGGAGATGGTCACGGCCGCCAACGCGCTCACCGATCTGGAAGAGGTCAAAAACCCGAACTGCGTCAAAGTCGTTCTGGCTAAGGACGGCCGCGCACTGTATTTTTCGCGCAGCGTGATCCCCCACCCCTTCGGCCTGGCAGCGGACGTCTCGGGTGTCTCCTACTACCGCCACCAGGGAATCTACGGGTACGAACGGCGTTTCCTGGCGAAGTTCGTGCGCTGGCAGCCGACCGCGTATGAAAAGGCCGAGCGGCTGGAACAACTCCGTGCGCTGGAACACGGCACGCGCATCCGGGTGCTCATCACCGAGCATCTTTCCCTCGGGGTGGACACCCCGGAGGACGTGCCGAAAGTCGAGGAGCGGCTCCTGGCGGGATGCGCGGAGCGTTGAGCCATTCTTATGAAATACATCTTTATTACCGGCGGTGTGGTCAGCAGCGTCGGCAAGGGCCTCGCCGCCGCCGCGCTGGGCACCTTGCTCGAACACCGCGGCCTCAAGGTCGTTCTCCAGAAGTTTGACCCTTACCTCAACGTCGATCCGGGGACGATGAACCCCTTCCAACACGGCGAGGTGTACGTCCTCAACGACGGCGCGGAGACCGACCTGGACTTCGGGCATTACGAGCGGTTCACCAACAGCATGCTCACCCGGCACAACAGCCTCACCAGCGGACAGGTGTACGAGACCGTCATCGGCAAGGAGCGCCGGGGCGACTACCTCGGGAAAACCGTGCAGGTGATCCCGCACGTCACCGACGAGATCAAGGCGCGCATCCACCTCGTCGAGCGCGAACAGCCGGCGGACGTGCTCATCACCGAGATCGGCGGTACGACCGGGGACATCGAGGGGTTGCCGTTCCTTGAAGCGATCCGGCAGTTCACGCTGGAAGCTGGCCCGCGCAACTCCATCGTGATCCACGTCACCCTTGTGCCTTTCATCAAGGCCGCCGGCGAACTCAAGACCAAACCCAGCCAGCAGAGCGTCGCCAAGCTGCGCGAGATCGGCCTCCAGCCGCAGGTTCTCATTTGCCGCACCGAGCAGGCGCTGGAGCAGGAACTGCGCGCCAAGCTGTCGATGTACTGCAACATCCCCACCGGCGCGGTGGTGGAGATGCGCGACGTGAAGCACACGATCTACGAGGCCCCGCTCATGCTCCAGGCCGAGCGCGTGGACCAGACCGTGTGCGACCTGTTGGACCTCCACACACCCGCGGCGGACATGACGGACTGGCGGCGGTTCGTCAACCGGGTCGTGCCCGATACCGAGGCGCTTGAGGCGGCCGTCGGTCAGTACGCCCAGCGGTTCGCCGCGGTCAGCTCGCGCTGCGCGTCGGACACGGCCGCTTCCGCCGCGAGCTTCTCGGGCGACGCGGGCGTGTTGACGCGGATCGGCGGCGCGTCGGGCGGCGCGTCGAGGCGGGCCTGGATGCGCTCGCGCTGGCGATCGAGCGCGTACAGCCGCGGGTTGCCCGTCGTCACCACCTTCTCCTTGTCGCGGACCGCGCGCACCGACGCGCCCTCCGCGCTTTGCGAGCTGTTCG
>CAXTOX010000098.1:0-14528 GCA_964245885.1 uncultured Chthoniobacterales bacterium
CTTGCCCGACGCCGAGGCCCATCGGGTCGCGACGATCTACGCCGCGCGTGCGGGTGGCCCGGCGCTGGCGGGAGCGTTTTACGACGCGCTCGCCGACGAGAGATCGCTCACGCGCCGGGCGTTCGCGGGGCCGGCGGGGATGCACGCCGTCGCCGCGATGAATTCCCCCGAGGCGCGGCGGACCTCGGTCGCCTCGTTCAGCGGCATCGGCTCGGCGCGGGCGCTGGGAAAGTTCTACGGTATGCTGGCCAACGGCGGCGCGCTCGACGGCCGGAAGTTCTTTTCGCCGCAGGCGCTCTCTTGGATGAGCACGCGCCTGACGACCGGCCCCGACCGTATCCTGTGTCTGGACACGGCGTTTTCAGCCGGGTTCATGCAGGACCCGGTCGATGCGCAAGGCCGGAAAACACGGGCGCTCTTCGGCCCCTCGCGGCAAGCCTTCGGGCAACCGGGGGCGGGTGGCGGACACGCGTTCGCCGACCCGGAAAACCGCGTCGCCTTCGCCTATCTGATGAACCAGATGGAACTCGGCGTGCTGCCCAACGCAAAGTCGCTCTCCATGGTGGCAGCGGTGTACGGTTTCCCGTTCCCGTAAAGCCACATTCGCAAGTTAATCAACGTCATCGCCGATCTCGCCAGTTTGGCCAATGGATAGGATCAACGGGATAGATAGGACTCATGGGACCTATCAGTCCTCTCCCTGCTAATCACCCGCCAGCACCCGCCGGTAGAAGGCGAGAGTCTCCCGCGCGGTCTTTTCCCAACTGAACCGCTCCGCCTGCCGCCGGCCGGCCTCCACCAGCCGCGCGCGGCGGACCGGATCAGCTTCCAGGTCGAGCATGGCCTGGCAGATCGACTCCGCGCTGCCGGGGTCGACGTACACCGCCGCTTCGCCGCCGACTTCCGGCAGGCTGGCGCGGTCGCTGCAAATCACCGGAGCCCCCTGGCTCAGCGCCTCTAGCACGGGCAGGCCGAAGCCCTCGTGCCAGCTCGGGAAAACGAGCGCCTGCGCGGACCCGTAGAGACGCAGCAGATCGGCGTCGGGCACGTAGCCGAGGCGTTCCACCCGACCCTGTGTTTCGAGGGCGGCGAGGTGTTGCTTGAGCGCGTCACTCTTCCAGCCGCCGCCGCCCGCGATGCGCAACGGCAGCGGACGCGGGCTGCGCGCCCAGTAGAGGTCCAGCGCATCGAGCAGCGTCTCGTAGTTTTTGCGCGGTTCCAACGTGCCGACAGCCAGCCAGAAATTGCCCTCTCTCGCATCAGGACTCGCCGAGGCCTCCGCGGCCGCCGGACGTTCGCGCTGACCCAGGGGCGTAACGGCCCACGGTTTGCCGTTGCGCTCCAGCCAGCCGGGCAGGATGCGTGCAAATTCCCGGTGGCTGCTCTCCGAGATGAAAAGAAACCCGTCCGCGTGCTGCAAGGCGGCGAAAACCCCCTCCTGGCAGTGCAAGCGGTTCCCGTCGGTCGTGAACTCCGGATGCATCCAATACGCCATGTCGTACACCGTGAAAACCTGCCGCGCGCTGCCGACCGGCGGGGCCTGGTAGCTGTTGGCGTGGACGATGTCCGGCTCGCCGGGCAGCGGAATTTTTCCGACACGCACACCTTCCCAAAAGGCGGCGGCTTCCTGGAGGCTCAGGTCGCGCAACGGATTGTGCACGCGCGGCGCGTCGATGCGCGTGCCAGTGTCGGTACGGTCGTTGAACCACTGCCCGAAATGATGGTAGAGATAGTATTCGTTCTCCGGTTCCGCGGCCACGAGGGCGTGCGCCAGCGAGTCGGCGTACCAGCCGCAGCCGGCGCGCTCCTGGCAGGTCTGGGCCACATCGAAGCCGATGCGCAGCGGGCGGGTCATCATGGGGTCAACAAATTCAAGGCAGTATCAGACGCCGACGCTGTCGAGATCGGCTTCCAACCCGGCGAGCACCGACTCGGTGATCGGCAGGTCCAGTTCCCGGCCGGCAAGCAGGCAGTGGGCAACCATGGCCGCCACGAAGCGTTGCCGCCCGGCCGGGTTGGCGGGATCGGGAGACTCGCGCAGGTAGCCCTGGTGGTGCGCCAGGTGCTTGACCCACCGCCAGACCGGCTCCGGCCGGGGAGAATATTTCTGCACCACCCGCGCCAGTTCCAGGTGGACAGGCACACGTTGGCTCAGGGTCTTGGTGTCCGCGTGCAGGCGCGAGCCCGCGAGGAAATCCTGGTCGAGGTAATCGAACGGGATTTCCTGACCCACCCGCAGCCAGTATTCGTAGTCCAAGGCATAGCGCAGCGCATCGTCGAAGACGCCGAAGCGTTCCATGACCTCGCGCCGCCAGAACACCGCCGGCTGGCACAGGTAACAGGTGTCCAGCAGGCGTTCGTAATCCCATGGTTCGGTGGGATACTCCTCCAGGATCGACCCGTCCGCGTACAAGTGATGCGCGCGTCCGTACAGCGCGAGACAATCCGGGTGCGTTTGGAAATGTGCCGCCACCGTCGAGAGGGCACCGGGGTAATACACGTCGTCGGAGTTCAGGTACGCGAGCACATCGCCGCTGCTCGCACGCAGGCCCAGGTTAATCGCGTCGGCCTGGCCCCGATCTTTTTGCGAGACCCACCGGATCGGCTGGCCACCGGCCTCGAAGTTCGATTGCCGGAGGATTTCCGCGGAACCGTCCGTACTGCCACCGTCGAAAACGAGCACCTCGATGTCCGGGTGATCCTGGGCGCAGAGGCTCGCCAGGGTCGCTGGCAGATATTCCGCCTGGTTGTAGGAAGGAACGACGATGGAAATTTTCATCGGGCGACGAACAAGGGGAACTCCCGGCCGTCTGCCAGCCGCAGTTCGGCGGCGCGCAGGCGGACCCCATGGATGCGTTGATCCTCCGCGTTGAGGTTGGCAGCGTCGGTCACTTCCAGCGACAACGCGCCGCCGGCGGGACAGAAATCCACCGTGATTCCATGGTCGAGCCGATGTGCGGGCACGTCAAAGCCGCCCAGCGCCACCGTCTTGCCCGCCCGCAACCGCAGATGCCGGGGCACGGGCAGTGGATGAAAATGCAACGTCAACTTCCCGGGAACCGGTTTGGTGACGGGCGAACCAGGCAGGGCCAGCAGGGCCGTTTTCTCCGTCCAGCCGTCGGGATGGATCCCCTGTGCAAAGGAACGGTAGGGCGGGAACTGCCCCGCCAGGTCAACGATGACATCCAGCAGCCGGCCCGCCTCACGATCCTGGGAGAAATCCGCCAGCCGGCGTCGGCCCGCCCGCACCAGGCGTTCCCGCAACGCCGGGTCGACCGCCAACCGCCGCATGCCTTCCGCCAACGCCTCCGGGCGGCGGGCGTCTACGAACAGGCAAGCGTCCGCCCCGACCTCCGGCAGCGATCCGTCGAGGCTGCAAAGGACGGGAACATCGTGTTCCATCGCTTCGAGCAGCGGGATGCCGAAGCCCTCGTGCAGGGAGGGAAATACCAGCGCGCCGGCCGTCGCCCACAGCGAGGCGAACTCGTTCGATGGGACGTAGCCGACGAACCGTGCCGCGTCCCCGCCGAGCAAGCCGAGCGTTTGCGCCAGGGAGCGCATTTCCGTCCAGCGTTCGTCCTCGTGACCGGTGAGCACGAGCGGCCAGGGAGCCTCCCCGGCCGCGGTCGCGGCGGCGCGGTACAGGCCGTAGGCGAGCAGCAGGATCTCGTGGTTCTTGTGTTTCCAGGCGTTGGCGGGATAGAAGAAAAACGGGGCTGCCGCCGCTTTGCCGGCCGCCTCGGGCAACGCCGCGAACCGTCCGTGCACGGCGTTGTAGACGGTGAACATCCGCTTGCCTTCCACGCCGTAGTGCTCGCGCATCCGCGAGACCACGTGCTCCGAATTGCACTGCAAGGCGTCCGCCACCGACACGATGCTCTGGAAAGCCTGCTCGCGCGCCGCGTTGTGGTGCGCGCTCAGACTCCACGGAAAATCACGATGGAGCACATCCACCACCGTGCAGATCGTGCAAACCCCGGGCATGGCGAAACTCACTGACCCGAACGGGCAGTAGAGGACGTGCGCGTCGAGTTGCAGGAGCAGGTCGCTAGGCGGGGGGACACAAAGACGCTCCCGTGGCGCGCGTTCCTCTCCAGTCGGCAGCACGCCGCCGTTGTCTCGCACGCAGATGACCTCGTCATCCATGCGCGCGAGTTCGTCGCGCACCTCGGCATGCGTGTGGGAGCAGGTCAGGTAGAGGAATCGCAAGGGCGTACGCCCCTGTCGGCCCAGCCAGAGCAACGTTTCGAAAAGGAACGGTTTGATCCCGCCATTCTCGCCACCCGGACGCAGGTCGCTCAAGTCCACGGCCAGCCGGATGGGTCGGAGCGTGTCGGAGCGTGGAGCAAGGGCAGGCATGGGCATCAGGCGGGCGATCAGAAGCGCAGAGTCTGGCCGGTGGGTTGTTCGCACGTGAGACCGGCGCATTCCAGGCGCAGCACGATCTCCAGGTCGACGCCGGCTGGCAACGAATCGTTCAGGATTTCGCAGGCGAAACCCGTGCCGTCCAGCCCTCGCGCACCACCAGCCGCCGCTGGCTGCGCCGCGAAGTAAGTGGCGACATCCGGGCGTGGAAAACGTCCGGTGGCGGCAGCATAGGCCGTCGCCCCGTGCCGGAGCATCAGCTCGATCTTCGCCGTGCGGCCGTCCCACGCCGCGACGGGGCGGAACGCCCATCCGGTGATCGCGGTGGACATGCCTTGCGTCCGGCAGGCGTCGAGGTGGAACCGCGTTTCCGCCGTGAGCAAACGCGCGGTCGCGGGCCGGATGTCGGTGGCGACGACGGCACGCTCGGGTGGCGGGCCATCGAAGAAAAATTGCAGCAACCGGCGGGCGAGCGTCAACTCACGGGCGAGGCGGCGGGCCTCGGCACGGGCGGCGCGCTCCTGCGCCAGAGCGCCCTGGAGGCGAAGTTTCAGGTCCCCGGTGAGCTTCGCGTCCGCACTTCCGCCTGCCGCCGCGATGCCCGCCGGACTTGCCTCGGCGTTCATTCCTGCTTGGCGACCAGATAGGTGAAGCTGCGCACGTAGGAGCCTGCCCAGCCGTTCTCTTCTGTGCGCAGGAGAACGCCACCGAGGCGGGTGATGATTTCCATGATAGTTTCCGGTGCCATGCCGTACATCTCCATGACCGGAGCGCGGTCCGGTCCCGGAGCGGCGGTGTTCGACAGGTAGTCGGGCAACTGGAACAGACACAATCCGCCGGGCCGGAGGACCCGCAAAAACTCGGCGAGATACTGCGCCTGATACTCCTGGTTCATGTGCTGCAAGACGATGAACGTCAGGACGAAGTCAAAGCTCTCCGCCTCGAAAATCCGCAGGTCCGGCTGCTCGTTGAGCACATAGCGGCAACGGCTGTCCACCGGGCTGAGTTCGTGGGCCTTCGCGATCATCGACGCGGCGACATCCACGCCGACAACCTCGTCGAAAAATGCGGCCAACCCCCGGGTCAAACGGCCCGCGCCGCAGCCGAAATCCAGGGCACGGCCGCGGCCGAGGTCCGGCCGGAGCGCCAGTACCGGCTGCATCGACGCGGCCACCGTGTCCCGGCCAATCTGGAAAAATCGCTCCAGTTCCCAACGATTGTCCTTCCCGCTGGGGTCGGTGGAAATAGCCCACAGTGGATCTTCGAGACCGAAACGCTGCCAGTTGTCCTTGAGCTGGTCAAAATTCATGGGGAGCGAGTATTTTCGCCTTCTGCGAGCCGAACCCTGATGTGCCAGAAGTCCGCGGCGAGGTCAATCGGCATTCAATGCTGTTCACCATGGGTGACAGATTCGGCCAGATCGGGTCAGGGGAAGGTAATAAACTCCGTTGGCGGCACGTTGTGTGGGATCAACCCGGATTCATCGGCAAACGATCGCGAGGTCAGTGCTTCAATCTGGGTCAGACGCGCGTTGCGGTCAGCCTCGCTGGTCTGGAGCAGGGCCGTGAGTTCCTCGACCTGTTGGAGGCGCGCGGCGCGGTCAGCCTCGCTGGTTTGGAGCAACGCCGTGAGTTCCTGCACTTGCTCCTGCCGCGCGTTGCGGTCGGCGTCGCTGGTCTGGAGCAGGGCCGTGAGTTCCTCGACCTGTTGGAGGCGCGCGGCGCGGTCAGCCTCGCTGGTTTGGAGCAACGCCGTGAGTTCCTGCACTTGCTCCTGCCGCGCGTTGCGGTCGGCGTCGCTGGTCTGGAGCAGGGCCGTGAGTTCCTCGACCTGTTGGAGGCGCACGGCGCGGTCAGCCTCGCTGGTCTTCAATGACGCGGTGAGTGTCTCAACCTGGGATCGACGGGCATCGCGGTCGGATTCACTGGCGGCCAGCAGCGAGGTGAGTGTCTCGACCTGGGTCTGACGCGCGTCGCGGTCGGCATCGCTGGACTGGAGGCGCGCGCTGAGTTCCCCGGCGTGCCGGGAGAGTTCCGTCACCTGACGCAGGCGGTCGGCGCTGTCCGCGCGCAGGAAACGCAGGTGGGGCGTCGCGGTGTTGATCAATTCGCGCGCGCCCGCATCCAGGCCGTCCGCCTCGAAAACGACGCTCTGCCCGGCCGGGTCATCCAAAATTTCCTCCAACGCCCGCCGCACCGAAGCCGTGGAAATCGTCCGCACGCAGGGGGCATCCACGAAAAGGCAGTCCCAGGCACAGCCGAAGCACGGCAGCGGCTGCACGACGGTCCGCGCGCGGGCGACAACCGGCGCGAACCTCGGCCAATGCCCGCCGCCGAAGATCGACACCACCGGCCGCCCGAGCGCCGCCGCTAGGTGCAGCGCGCCCGTGTCGTTGCCGAAGTAGAACCGGGCGGCGTCGAGCAGGCCCGCCACGACCGGCATCTCGCCGTCCCCCCCCAGCCACCACGCCGGGTCGGCACCCCGCTCCCGCGCCGCCGTCCGCACGGCTTCCAGGGCTGCACGCTCCGTGACGTGGCCGATCAGCAGCGCGCGGATTCCCTGCTCCTTTTCCAACCAGGCCAGCGTTTCGCCGTAGGATTCTGCCGGCCAGCTCTTGATCTGGACGTTGGCGGTGCCGGCAGCCGCGCAGGCCACGAACTCGCCTGCCGTCAGACCCGCTCCGGCGACGATCTCGTCCGCCTGCGCCCGGGCGGACGCCGGGACCTGCACGACCGGCCACCAGCGCGGCGCCTCGTGGCCGAGCAAGGCACCGGCCAAGCTCAGGTTCTGCTCCCATTGGTGCGCCTCCGGATCGACGGGAATCCTCTGCGGGTAGATCGCGTCCCAACCGACCGGCAGCACCGCGTCGAGCGCCGCCCGGGACACGGGATCGGTCAATCCCGGTCCGAAGCTGATCTGCCGGGCGTCGGGCAGGAACGCCGCCACGGCGCTTTCCAACCACGTCTGTTCGGCACAGGCCGCCACCAGGCAGTCGGGTGCGAAGGCGCGCACGGCATCGCGCAAGGCGTCGAAGGCGGCGGGATTGTCGCCGGGAGCTTCCCGGTACGGGTTGCAGGCGGTGGTCAGCCACTGCACCCCGGCGGCATTCAACAGCGGGGCGATATCCCGGTAAGGCTCCCGGATGAGGACGGCTACCTCGGTCTGCGGCCAGGCGTCGCGCACGATGCGGAGCACCGGTTCAAAAAGGCAGAGGTCTCCGTACGCATCCGGCCGGAGGAAAAGAAGACGACGGGGGGTAGGGGACATGCGAAAAGGTGGCGCGTTTTTGTCAGCAAAACCAGGATAAAGGAAGGCCGCTCCGAGGGGATTTCGCTCCGGCCGGCGTTCTCTTTCCTACCCTGTCAACTGCCGCGCCGGGTCAGCACGGCCGCGCCCACGACGTAGTTGTGGTGCGGGGCGGAGGTCAGGTGCCAATCCCGGAAGCCGGCCATGTCCGCCCGGTTCCAGACCAGGGGATCGGTGGGCGCATCGAAGGCGGGATGCCGCCAGACGAGGGTCTCGAACTCGTCCAGCGTTAGCGCCCGGCCGTTCCACGCCGGGAAGGTCATGCCGAGTTCCGGCTCGCAGATGTCGAAGGAAACCGCCAGCCGGCCGCCGGGCTTGAGCACGCGCGCCACCTCGTTGACCGCGAGCGGCTTGTCGGGCTGGTGCTCGATGACGGAAAAGCTCGTCACCGCATCCGCCGCCGCGTCGGCGACGGGCAGACGCTCGGAATCGACGATGTGCCAGTCCACGTCCACCCGGAGCCGCTCGCGCAGGGCTTCCCAGTGCGGAATCCACTGCGCGTCCGTTTCGATGAGCGTCACCCGCGCCCCGAGAGTGGCCAGGAACCAGGGCATCGGCGAGATTTCGCTGCCCAGATCGACGAGGTGTTTGCCCGGCCACGCCACCTCGCGCAGGGCGTGCTCCCACAGCCACGGGTATTCCCAAATTTTCGACCAGTTGGTGAACGTCCGCAGATCGCCTGCGGCGGCAAAGGCGTTCATCCGTTCCATGAACGCGTGGTAGGGGGCGCTTTCGAGTTCCATCAACCTCCCGAGCCGCGCCGTCGCCGGGATTGGTCGCCGGTGCGTGCGGGCGGCGGCGAGGGTGAAGAACGCGTCGCAGGCGCTGGTGGCCAATTCGGCCTGCGCCCGGAGCAGAGTTGGCGGGACCGGGGCCGCCGTGGCCAGGGTGTCGAGGATGCCGCCGGTGTCGCCGAGATCCTCCACCAGCGGCAGGCCCAACTGCCGCGCCCCGCCGGCCACCTTGTCGCTGCGGGCGAAAGCCACCGTACGGCAACCCATCCAGGCGCCGAGCAGCGCACCGTGGTAGCGGCTGGTAAAAAGGGCAGTCGGCACGCCCCAGGCGGCCACCAGTTCTCCCACGGTGCGAGCCCCGGCGTAGTCCGGGGTGCGCCTGGTCAGACGCGCGCGCGCGACGGGGGGCAGTTCGGCGAGGAGCGCTCCTTCCGAGCCGGGCAGCGGCCGGACTTCCTGCGCCAGCCACGCGACGCGGGCGGCGGGCGCGGTTTCGATCAACGCTGCGATCTGGTCAGGACGGTACTGCCTGGCATCCTCGAAATTGAGCAACAGGCCAACCGTGTCCGGTTCCGGCGGCGCAAACCGCATCCCCGCCAGTGCCACGTGGGCGAGGTCCGCGCCCACCGCGACCTTGCCTGGCCCGGCGAGGGGACGCAGCATCGCCGCCGAATCCGCGTCGCGCGTCCAGATTTTTTCTGCTTGGCCGACCAGGGAGCGCAAACGCGGGTCCTCGACGGCCGCCCGCTCGTTGACCCCGACCCCAAGGTAATACATGGGTTTGCCACCGCGGCGGCAGGCCGCCGCTTCCTGCGCCAGATGATCGAGGAACCACGGACCCACCACGAGCTGGAAAGGGGTGTCGCCCAGCCCGAGCCAAACGTCGCAGCCCGCGACGGCCGCGGCGCGCGTCGCGTCGTCGTAGGATAGCCATTCAAGCTCCGGGAAGCGCCGCCGCTGGCAGTCGGCATCGTGCGGGGTGCAGCAGGTCAGTGTGACGGTCTCCAGCCACGCCGGGCGGGCCGCCTCCAGGAACCCCGCCAGCATGAGGTCGTCCCCGAAGTTGCCGGAGCCGAAAAAATGGTGGCCGATGTGGATGTGCAGCTTGGGCATGGAAACACGCACGGCGCGGCGCGCGCCGGAGCCTGCCGACGGCTCGTGGGGGACGAGATTTATCGTTCGTGCGGCGGGATCAATTAGCCGAAACTGCCCATTCACGCCACCTATTTTTCTCCGTCATGTCCATCGTTTCTCCCGAGCATCGGCCGCAGTTTTCCCACACGACCGTCTTCTTCCGCAACCGTCCGCAGCTCGAAGAATGGGCCGGGACGCTGCTGCCGCGCGTCTGGCCCGGCGGCGCGACCGATCTGGAGATGCTCGTCTGCGGCGGCAGCGTCGGCTGCGAGGTGTATTCCTTTCTGATCGCCCTGCGCGAGTTCGGTCCGGACGGCCCCGGCGCGATCCACGCCGGTGCATTGAGCATCGACATCACCGAGGCGATCACGGCGCAGGGTCGGACTGGCCTGTTCCGCCCGGAGACCTTCGTACCGTTCCACGGCATGGAAGGCGGCATGCCGGCAGACGTGCGCGCACGCTGGTTCACCGCCGCGGAGGACGATTGCTGGCGGCCAAGACCGGAGTTGCCGGCCGCCGAGTTCCAGACCCTTGACCTGCTCACCACGCCGCTCACGCGGGAGTTCGACCTGCTGATCTGCCAGAATGTGCTGACCCACCTGGCTCCGCCGACGGCCACGGCCCTGCTCGCGCAACTGCTGGCCCGCGCGAAAGCACGCGCCGTTCTCGTGTGTTCGGGTGTGGACCTCGACCTGAAGGCACGGATCACCGCGGCGGGTTTCCGGCCGTGGACGGGCCGTTTGGAAGAAATCCACGAGGCGTTTGCCACCCACCGGATGCACTACCGCGTGAACCGGGGGCAGCACTATTTCGAACTGGAGGACATCGACCGGTCCCGGACGGACTGGCCGGTGCGCTACAGCACGCTGTTTTACCGGGAGTAAGCGCGGGACAAACGCTCCTACCAATCCTCGCCGCTCTCGTAGCCGAGTTGGACGAGCGTTTCACTCAGCTCCTCCTTCAGTGCTTGGCAGATGCGCTCGTCGAGATGGTTTTTCCAATCGCCGACGATTCCCTTGCGGTGAAAAGCACGGTTGTCGCCGGTGAGCAGACCGCGCGCGTGCTCGACGTATTCCTCGCGCACCTCCGGCACGGGATGGACCGCAGGCAGCGCCAGGTAGTCGACGATGCGGGTAAGTTCCGGCTCGAAATTTTGTTGCAACGCCTCGTAGCGGACCAGGAGCACGCCCGGTACGGAGGGCCAGGTTTGCGCGTGCCGCACCCAGTCGCGGGCGTGCGTTTGCAAAAATGCGACATACCGGTCGGCGTCGAACCGCACCTCGTTGTCGCTGACGGCACCGAGATCCTGCTGCCGGCGGCCGGTTGGAAAAACGGTCTTGTTACCCGGATTGACCATGAACGCCTGCTGGTAAAAATAATAGCTCAACAGCGCGTCGCGTCCGTCCCGCAACAGGTAAATCGCCTTGCCGGCGGGGTAAAGCGATTGGAAGATCTCCACGGTTTCGTGGGACTTGATGAGCAGCGGCCGATCCCAGGACCACCCGGCGGCAGCCTGAATCCAGAAAGTCTCCGGTCCGATCTCGCCGTAAGTCACGGGATAAATCTCCGGGCCGATGCGCGCCTCGGCCTTGACGGCATCGAACAGGTAAGTCAGCGCGCTGAACAGCCAGTTGCTCCCGGAACGCGGGTAGGAAAACAGGTAGCAGCCCCCGGGCGGTAGGTGATGGTTCTGGAAAATCATCGCGGTTCGTCCCGTCGCCGCCGGTTCACTGGCCGGGCCAGCGGAACGCCGCGCCGAGGTCGCACAGGCCCTTGAAGGTCACTTCGCGCCCCTGCCAGGCCACCGTGAACGAAGCGATGCCGCCGATGCGGTGGTAGTGGTGGCCCGGAGAGCCGCCGGGGTCTGGCTGCCCGCCGACCCCGAAATCCAGCAGGTACTCGCCCTGGCCCAAGCGGCCGGGCACCGACAGAAAAATCGTGTATTTGCCGCCCCGCCGGACGGGCGGCAACGCGAGCCGCTGGTTCGCCGTGGTCAGGGCCGACACCGCGTTGCCGTAACGGTCCCGGATGACGAAGCCTGCCAGGAGGTCCTCGGCGTTGATGTCGCTGCGCAGGGAGAACCCGGCGCGGATCGTCTCGCCCACCACGAAATCCCGGCAGGGCTGATTCTGGGCGTTGAACAGGCCGCAGCCGGTGATGACGATCTCGCGGCTGCCGATCTGGTCCTCGATCTGCCCGAGCGGGGGCATCGTTTCCACCGGGGCATCTGCGGGTTCGTCACCGGGCAGGGGATCGGGTTCGAGCGGGGCGGGTTCGCCGCGCTGGTCGCCGAGTTCGTGGTACACGTTGACGGCCTGATCGCTCGGGCCGAGAAAGGCGCAGCGGCCCCGGTTGAGCACCAGTCCGTGTCGGCAAAGCGTGCGGACCGCCGCCGGGTTGTGGCTCACGAACAGCAACGTCATGCCGTCGTCGATCTTGCGCTTCAAGATCTTGTTGCACTTGCTCTGGAAGTAAATGTCGCCGACCGCCAGCGCCTCGTCGATGATGAACATCGTCGGATCGACCGCCATCTGCACGGCAAACGCCAGGCGCACCATCATGCCGCTGGAGTACGTCTTGACCGGCTGGTCGAGGAACTGGCCGATGTCGGCAAAGCCGGCGATCTCGTCGAACTTCGCGTCCACCTCCGTCTTGGAAAATCCCAGGATGGCGGCGTTGAGATACACGTTCTCGCGTCCGGTGTACTCGACGTTGAAGCCGCTGCCGAGTTCCAGCAGCGCCGCGACGCGGCCGTACACCTCGACGTGCCCGGTGCTCGGCCGCAGTGTTCCGGCGATGATTTGCAGCAGGGTGCTCTTGCCCGCGCCGTTGCGCCCGAGGATGCCGAGGCTCTCGCCGCGCCGTACCTCGAAGGAGAGTTCGTGCAACGCCGCGAAATCCTTGTGGAGCGCCTCGCGCCTGCGCCCGATGGCGTTCAACGGGGCGGAGTTTGCGGGCAGCACCTGCCGCAGCGTCCGGTGGGCCTGGCTGAGCAGGGAATAACGCAGACGCTCGCCGGGCGAGGTCCAGAGCTTGTAGTGCTTGCTGACGTTCTGGACGGACAGGACAACCTCATCTTCCTTTGTCTGAACGGTGGCGGGAGCCGGGGGAGCTTCTTCGAGGGTAGGCGAACTCATGCACGGAGATTCCCGGTCGGGCACCCGGCCGGGAGAGACTACCCAACTCTACGGGCGGGGCCCGGGGGCATCAAGGCGCAAAAAAGGGACCCCGCAAAAACCGCCCTTGTCGCGCCGCCGGGACCGTCCGTAAGTTGACGCCGATGCCTGCACCCGTTCTCAAGCCCCCGGCGCGCGCCCACGTGCCCGTCCGCCATCCCAGTTTGCTGGAAGCGCCGCGCCAGCACTTCTTTCTCATCGCGCAGTTGACCCGGCGCGAGGTCATCGGCCGTTATCGCGGCTCGCACCTGGGGATCGTCTGGTCGTTCGTCAACCCCGTGCTGTTCCTGTGCATTTACACCCTGGTCTTCCGGTACATCTTCCACGCCCGGTCCTCGGGACACCCCGACGAGGGGCCGGTGGATTTTGCCCTGGCGCTCTTCGCCGCCCTGATCGTTTTCAACGTGTTCGCGGAGTGCATGAACCGCGCGGCGAGCCTGATCCTGACCAACGCCAACTACGTGACCAAGGTTGTCTTCCCGCTCGAAGTGCTGCCGCTGACGGTGGTGCTCGGCAGCCTGGTGCACCTGTTCATCGGCTTCTTCCCCTTACTGGTGGCGGTGCTGATCGCGCGCGGCGGCCATCTTCACGCCACCGTTCTCCTGTGGCCGCTGCTGCTGGTGCCGGTCACCTTCTGGGCCTTGAGCATCGCCTGGCTGACCACCGCGCTGGGCGCGTTCCTGCGCGACCTCAGCGAGATCATGGCTGCGCTGACACAGATTCTCATGTACGCCAGCGCCATCTTCTACACGCTCGGATCCCTGGACAAGGTCCCAGCTCCGATCCAGACGATCATCTGGCTGAATCCGCTCGCGTTCTTCTCCGAGCAGAGCCGCAACCTCGTGGTCTGGGGCGAGGCGATGGATTGGCAGGGGTACGGGTGGGTCACCCTCACCGGGGGCGTGGCCATGCTGATCAGCTACAAGATTTTCATGAACGTCAAGCCGGCCTTCGCCGACGTGGTTTGACCCGCCCTGTTCGGCGCGCAAGTTGTTGGTGTAGAAGTTGTCAGTACCCCCGATGCAGATCTCCATCATCACCCCGCTCTTCAATCGGCTGGAACTCACCCGCGCCTGCATCGAGAGCCTGGAGCGCACAACGGGCAAGGAAGGTTACGAATGGATCTTCGTCGACGACGGCAGCACCGACGGCACCCGGGAGTTCCTGCGCACCCTGCCGGACGACGGGCGGTTCCGCGTGATCCTGAACGAGGCCCCGCGCGGGTTTGCGGCGAACAACAACCTCGGAGCCAAAATCGCGCGCCGCTGCTCTGCCTGCTGAACAACGACACCGTGCTCCTGCCGGGCTGGCTGGAGCCGATGGCGCGGCTGGCCCGCCTGCTGCCCGACGTGGCGTGCGTGGGCAACGTGCAGCGGGAACCGATCAGCGGGTTGATCGACCACGCCGGCGTGTGTTTCCAGCACGACGGCTACGCGCGGCACGTCGCCAAGGACGAGTCCGCGCCCCCGCGGGAGGATTACCTGGAATGGCCGGCGGTGACGGCCGCCTGCTGCGTGGTCCGGCGGGAGGTGTTCACCCGGCTGGGCGGCTTCGACGAGACCTTCCGCAACGGCAGCGAGGACGTGGACTTCTGCCTGCGCGCCGGGCTGGACGGCTACCGGCACTTCGTGGCGAACCGCAGCGTCATCTACCATTACATCAGTTCATCGCCCGGACGGACGCGCCACGAGGAAGCCAACCAGCGGTTGTTCCGTGAACGCTGGCTCGAACGACTGCAAACGGACCTGGTCCGCCGACGTTCGCGACAAGAAGAACGCGAGCGCGGGCGGCGGTATTTGCGCAAACACGCCTG
>CAXTOX010000099.1:0-14487 GCA_964245885.1 uncultured Chthoniobacterales bacterium
GTCGGAGTGTCCTTCCAATCCTTTGGCATGAGGAATCTCCACGCCGCCGAGCACCAGCGGACGGCCCTCGATCAAAGCGTGTACGTCGTAGCCGATGCCGGAGAAAGTTTGTCGCGCCATAAAGAGAGGGATTTTGGTCAACGAGGTGTGAATCGTGCGGGAACGTTCGTCGTCAGCATCAACCCGTGATGCGTTGCCCGCTTTCGGAGACCTCGGCGATGTGGCCGCTCGACGCGATGATGGAATATTTGTCCGGATTGTCGCGGCGCGGCTGCATCTCGGTTTTGCCGCCTGCGTTTTCGCAGAGCAGGATGCCCGCCGCCACGTCCCACAGGCTGATGCCCGCTTCGATGTAACCGTCGAGCCGCCCGCACGCGACGTATGCAAGATCGAGCGCCGCGCTGCCCATCATCCGGCACTTGCGCACGCGGTGGATCATCTGTTCGAGCACGGGCAGGTTGCGGTCGATGGTCTCGGTCACCTTTGCCAACCCGATGGACAGAATCGCTTCGGAGAGTTGCGTCCGCGCGCTGACGAGGATCGGCGCGCCGTTGAGCAGCGCGGTGCCGTCCTCGCTGTCGGCGGTGAACAGTTCGTCGCGCATCGGATCGTAGATGACCCCCGCGAGAATCTTCTCGTTCCGGCGCACCGCAATCGACGTGCAGAAATGCGGGATGCCATAGAAATAATTCACCGTGCCGTCGAGCGGATCGACGATCCACTGGAACTCGCTCGCCTGGTTGCCGCCGACGCCTTCTTCCCCGTAGATCGCGTGATCAGGGAAGCGGGCGAGGATCATCGCGGTGATGAGATCCTGCGCGCGAACGTCGAGTTCGAGTTTGATGTCGTGCGCGGCGAATTCGTTGACGCGCCGTTCAACAAGGAAGTGATCCTTCAACAACGCACCCGCGGCACGAGCGGCGGCGACGGCGGCATCCAGGTAGGGAGACATGATCGGGGAAGTGTATGCAGAAAACGCGGCGCGTCGCGCGCGCGAAAAAATCAGGGGGAGAAAACAAAGTTTTCTCCCCCTGAGCGGTTGATGGTTAGGGAATCGGTTTGGGAAGGATCGCAGCAAAGATAATTACTTCTTCTTTGCAGCAGTCTTCTTCGCCGGGGCGGCTTTCGCAGCGGCTTTCACCGGAGCGGCTTTCGCGGCCGGAGCTTTCTTCGCCGCCAATTTCTTGGCGGGCGCTTTCTTCACCGGAGCGGCCTTGGCTGCGGGAGCAGCTTTCTTGGCAGGAGCTTTCTTCGTAGGCATTAGTCTCAACCCCCTTTCTGCCGCAGGTTGCGGCGCTATATGTTGTATGTGGCGCGTATGCGCACCACATGTTGTAGCAGTTAGCTAGCCATTGCTGGATCGTCAACTACAATTTCAAAAATTCTGCAAATATTTTCACGAGGCTCGACGCAAGTTCGCTTTTCGGTGCGCGTGGGAGCACGCGGATTTCGCCCGATGCGAACAGCAGCGTGAGTTCATTTTCATCGCTCTCGAACCCGACCCCTTGTTGACTCACGTCGTTGGCGACGATGAGCGCGCAGCCTTTCGCCCGCAGCTTTTCGCGTGCGTGTGCGAGCAGATCATTCGTCTCCGCCGCGAAGCCGATCACGACCGGTCTTGGGTCACCAGGCGCGCGCGGCACATCGCGGAGGGAACGAAGGATATCGCGCGTGGGCACGAGTTCGAGCGTGAGGGAGGAACGCGCGCCCTTTTTAATCTTGCGCGGTTCCATCGTCGCAGGGCGGAAATCCGCCACCGCCGCGCACAGCACGCACACCTCCGCACAACCGACCCGCCGATGTACTGCATCGAACATCTCCTCGCTTGTGGTCACCTGCACGGTCTCCGCCCCGGCGGGCGGTCGGAGCGCCACGGGACCGCTGACGAGCACGACCTCGTGTCCGGCTTCGAGCGCCGCCTGCGCCACGGCGTAGCCCATCTTGCCGGAGGAACGGTTGCTCAGATAACGCACCGGATCGAGCGGCTCGCGCGTCGGTCCGGCGGTGACAAGGATTTTCATGATGACGCTCTGCCGCGCCTCCCTTCCGAACGAGTATGCCCGAAGAAGGGTTTTGTCGAAAGACTTTCTTGCGAGGCCGGATGATGTTGCGCGCACGAAGCCTTCTAGGAGACTGGCGCGCGCGCTGTGGAGTTCGTGGCGGTCACCGACGATCCCATGGAAGAACAGGGCAAGCACTACGTCACGATCTGGATGCGCGGCGATGCCGATGAATCCGTGGCCGTCATCTCCGATCCCGCCGAGATCGCGGAGCTTGGCTGGTTCTCTGCGGACGCGCTGCCGACGCCGCACGCGATCTACTTCGAGAACTTTCTTGCTGGCCGCAGCCTGCCGCTCAGCCCCGCGAACCTGCCGTTTTCACAACGCTTGAGCTTGCGCAGCTTTGGAGTGCGGTGGCACGTCACCGCACTCCAAAGCTGCGCGCTTCGAGTGGCACGCTCACACGTTGTGAAATGAGCCGGCTCCATGGTGTTGCCAACCGGGCGAAGACCGGAGGTTGCGCGGGACGGTCGCCACATTGAAAATACCGGGTGTCGACGGCACCACCCACAGCGCAGATCGGCAGCCTCGAAATTTTCTGGCCGTTGATCGAACCCATCCTCGACGCGCTCCAGCCGCGCCGCATCTGCGAGGTCGGCGTGGCGGCAGGAGCCTTGACCGAACGGCTGCTCACCTGGACGGAGCATCGGAACTGCGCGTACGTCGGCATCGACCCCGCGCCGGACGCGGCGATCAGAGAACGCTTCCCGGCCGACGGCGACGTGTCCGCCCGAAGTCTGCTTTTGCAAACCTCGCACGCGGCGCTGCCAAACGTCGAGCCATGCGACGTTTACTTCCTCGACGGCGACCACAATTACTTCACCGTGCGCGGCGAGTTGGAGTGGATCACCCGCGCGCGCCCGTCTACACGGAATCCGATTATCTTCATGCACGATGTCGGCTGGCCGTGGGGCCGCCGCGACATGTACTATCTGCCGACCACCGTGCCGGCGGAGGCGCGGCATGCCTGGTCGGAAACGCTCGGCGTGGCGTTGGAAGGCGACGAATTAATCGAGGGCGGTCTGCGCGAACCGGGCCGCTACGCCATCGCCTTCCGTTCAGGCGGACCACGAAACGGCGTGTTGACGGCGGTCGAAGACTTTCTCTGCGGCGACGAAGGAACCGGGTGGGAGATTACGCGGCTGCCCGTGGCATATGGGCTCGCCGTGCTCCATCGTCCCGCCGGCCCAGATTTGCCAGCCATGGTTCGCGAACGGCTGGCAGACCTGCGGAAAATGGCGGCGACCGGCGGCGCGTTCCTGCACGCGTGCGAACAAAATTTCCTGCGGCTCTACCTCTACGGCGAGTATCACCAACATGCCGCGGCCAACGAACGCATCGGACACCACACCACGCTGGCAGCCTACGACAAGCTCCTCGTTCACGACCGCGCAATCGAGGACGAGTACAAAAAAATACTCGCCCACAACGAGGCGCTGGAGGGCGAGTATCAAAAACTGCTCGCGGCCTACGAGCAGTTGCGAGAGCAGGTCAGCCCACCGCAACCGCCCCCGCCGGGAGATCAGTTCGAGTAAACGTACTGACTCGTCGCGAAGTCGTAGAAAACGCGCGGGGCCGTCGTGCCCGGGAAGTAGTAGTAAAAGGCGCTCTCGCCGAAGTTGTACAGGTACGGGTAGAGCGTGGGCGACGTGTAGAGGAACTGCGACAGCTTGAAGTCGTAGAGGTATACCCCGTTGTCCGTACCGGTGGACGGGATGGTGTACTCGAAGCCCAAGTCTGTCTGGTACAAGTACGGGTAGAACTGGTAGGTATAGTAGCCGAACACCTGGCCGTCCGGGAACGCGAGGTACGCGAAGTCGCCCTGGTCGAGGATGGCCTCACCGTCGAAGAACGCGGGGTGGCCGCCCGGCAGGATGTCGGCGGCGAATTGCGCGATCTGGTTGTGGCCGGCCGTCGTCGGATGCACGTTGTCCCAGAAAAGGGACTGGTCCACGTTGACGGATTGTCCTTGGGCGGAGTTGCGCACGTCGGTGAACCCGAAGGAGCTGAAGTTCGCGATCACCGTCTGGAAGAGCGAGTAAACGTCGAGCCGGGTGATGTTCACGGTGATGCCCTGCGCGCCCAGCGTCGAGACCACGGAGTCGAGTTCCGTGTTGAGGGCGGTGCGGTAGTCCGACGACGCCTGGTTCAGGCTCGCCGAGGTTGTCGCGCTGGTGTTGTACTCCGGCGTGTCGCCCAGCGGTGGGACGTTGGGCACGATAAAGTTGCGCGCGCCCGCGTTCGCCAGTTGGATGACGAGCGCGCCGACGTTGTTGGCCGTCGTCTGCACGGAAGCCGCGCTGGAGTCCGCGAACAGGTCGTTCGCGCCGCCCCAGACGATGTAGAGAGCGTTGCCGTCCGCGACGTTGTGAGCCTCGTTGAGGAATTCGTTCACCTGCTGGCCCATGTTTTCGATGGTGATGCTCAGCCCATCTTCTTCGATCGTCGTGGTGCCGCCCGTCGTTTTCGCGTCGCCGTAAGCGTAGTCCAGCCCGCCGTCGAGACTGTTGGTGGCCGGCTTCAGGCCGAGGAATCGGCGCGTGAGTTGTTCGTGCCAGACGCCGGCGTAGGTACCGCTGCCGGGGTCCGTGTCGCTGGAGTTGGTGAACCGGTGATCGCTGTAGTTGAACGCACTGCCAGGATAAGCAACGTTGTAATCGTCCTGGGTGACGTGGGCGAAGTTCCCCACGTCGGAAAGGCTGTCACCGAAGATGATGACTTGGCTGTAGGGAGCCGCCTGGATGGTGGCGAGTGGTGCGACAACCGCCAACAGCGCAGCCGACAAGACGGCGGACCGGAAGCGGGCGAGGATGGAACGAGCGCGGAGGAGCGATACGATCATAATGACTACGAAGGGGGGGGTGAAGTTTGATTTGCCTCCCGGTTCACAACGGGAAGCGGCGGAATGTGGTGCAGGGTCTCCAAAATGTCCAGTGGGAGGAAAGAGAAAAGGCCCGTTGTTCCCATCAAAATGATGTCCATATCTTCCCGGCCGGTGTGCGGCACGACCTGACTTACGTCCTACCATTGCGGCTGCGCGGAGGGGGAGGGGAAACCCATGTCGAGCACGAAGATGTACGGGGTCGTCTCAATGGCGATGCGTTCCCCGACGCCGGTTTGCCTGGCCCGCGCCTCGGCCTGCCGGATGTGGCGTGCGAAGTGCGGCCAGCCAGGGTGCGATTGAAAATCCCACAACCGGTAGGTGGTCGTATGCAGGCCCAGCCAGCCAAGCAGGGGGAGACCGGCCGCCGCATGGCGTCTCCACGCCGAACCCGCCTCCTGGTACGCGGCCGCGCCGAGGACGCACAACAGCAGCACGGACACATAGAAGTATCTTTGATGGGCGATGGACGTGTTCTCGTTGATCGTCAGGAAGTCCGGGATGATCTCGGCGCACAGGATGTACGGGACAGGCAGCAGGAGCACGTAATAGGACAGCAGGGCCAACGTGAAGCCCGTCCGCGGAGAACGCGCTGCCCGCGGCCACCACGCCGCCGCCGCGCAGAGGCCGAGGCAAAACAGCGAAAGGCGCGTTGTCATGTACCAACCTTGCGTCAGGACCAGGCGAGAGATGTCATCCCCGAGAACGAAAAAGCAGAATACCCGGTAGCCGACGGCGTGCCGCAGCGAGAGCAGCACCCCCGGCGTGTGCCACAGGGTGGCGAGCGCCATCCGGCTCTCCGTGGTAAACGGATACACGGTGGCCACCACCGTGAGGGCGAGCCACCAACGGCGTTCCGGGCCGGGTTCCGCCAGCCAGATGCGACAGACCAAGACCGGCACACAGACGATGGCTACCGGCTGCGACCAGAATGCCAGTGCCGCCGCCAACCAAAGCAACCCAGCCGCGAAACGCCCCCTCGGGATCGTCATGATGGAAACCAAAGCGAGGAAGAACACATGATACCAATGCACCGCGGCGACCCGCGCCAGGCTATCGGCGTTGGGCATGAACGGCAGGGCGAGGATGACGACCGCGCGCAAGGGGTCGCTCCGGACGACGGAACGAAAAGACGGCAGCGCGAAGAACGTCATCGACATGGCCGCCACGAGCAACGCGGCCAAGGCGTACACGAGGGGGAGGTATTCCAACGGAGCGAAACTTGCCAGCTCCGCGATGAGCCGTTGAACCAACTGGATGTACCCGGCGTGGGGACGCAAAACGATGCGCCAAAAAGGTTCCTCGTAGCTTTGCTTGAAGAAGGTGAAACCGTCCTCCGCCACAAACGAGGGTTTCCTGATGGCGCCGGGTTCCCGGAAGGCGAGCAGTAAAAAGACGGCCACCACCAACAGCGCAAACCACCACCAACGGAAGCGGGCTTTCCCGCTTTGCTCCCGGTTGTCGGGGAAGCCATCCAGACACCTGATCAGCCGGGCGCGCCCATCGGAGAAGCGCGCGCGAAGTTCGGACAACCACATGGAGGAGTCGATGGAACGGCGGTCCGGCCGTCGCCAACGTCAAGGCCGTCGCCATCTGACCGGGGAGACCGCCTGCTTTTGCCCGGAGGCTACGAAGACCCGACGGCAGCGTCAAGGACCAACGATCACCACCGAAGAAGGAGGGTGGCACGGGGAACGGGGCCGGCGTGGGGGTCAGAGCTTGCGACGGTGAAACGCCGCCAGTCCGCTGCCGAACAGCCCGTGGATCACCTTGTCCGGGTCTTGCCCGAGGATTTGGAAACAATCGTGCGCCCAGCATTGGACGACGTGTTGATGCGCGTCGATGCCTTCGCCAATGCCCAGCGTGAGCGTGTACGGCTGCGGCTTGAGTGCCGGCCAGTCGAACTCCATGGTCGCGTGCCAGTCGCCCGGCTCCGGCAGGTCGAACGGCACCGGCTGTCCGGCCTTGTCACGGAGCACGAGCGAGTTTTGCCCGCACACCTGCTGCCCGGCACCGTCGCGCAACAAATACCCGAAGATGAGTTGGCCGCGTGGTTCGTGGACCCGCACGATCAGATGCACGACCACGCGCTGGCCGGGGGCGCGCACGGCGACCGCGTTCCCGTCGTGGTCCGTCACGGCCGCCTGGACGATCCGCAAGGCTCCCTGGCCGCTGAGTTGGTCGTCCGGCAGCGTGGTCCAGGGAATCTCCTTCGGCGTCTCGGCCGCGGCCGCGGCCGTGCGTACCCCGCTGCGCGCGCCCTCGTTGTGCAGGGATTTCAGGTAACGCTCGATCCCCGGCCCGATGGGGCCGTCGTAGTCGAGTTCCCCGCCGTCGAGGATGATCAACCGCTGGCAAAGGGCCGAGAGCTGGTCGGGGCCGTGGCTGACGATGATCTTCGTCGTGTCACCCAACGGCCCGCGCAACAGATCGTAGCACCGCTGCTGGAAGAAAATGTCTCCCACCGCCATCGCCTCGTCGATGATGAGAATGTCCGGCCGCGCGAGCACCAGCGCGGCGAAGGCCAGCCGCAGCACCATGCCGGAGGAATACTGCCGCAGCGGGCGCTCGATGAAATCGCCGATCTCCGCGAACGCCTCGATCTCCGGGTAACGATCCAGGACTTCGCGTTGCGACAACCCGAGCAGCGAGCCCTGGATGAGCACGTTCTCGCGGCCGGTGAAATCCGGATTGAACCCGACGCTGAGTTCCAGCATCGACTGCACGCTGCCCTCCACACGCACCGTCCCGCCGGTGGGTCGGAGGACGGAGGCGATGAGCTTCAGGAGCGTGCTCTTGCCGCTGCCATTGCGTCCGATGAGGCCGACCTGTTCGCCGCGCCGGATCGTGAGGGAAACGTCGCGCAGAGCGGTCACTTCGGCCGCGAGCTTGCGCCCCTTGCGGCCGAACAGCGCGCCGACCACCGCACGGCTCGCCGCCGCCATCGTGGCCTCGCTGACGCGGTAGATTTTCGACACCCGCTCCAGGCGGATCGCGACGGGTTCCGGCTGGGTCGTCATCCGGCGGCCTGGGCGCGGATCGTTTCGCGCGGGGTGAGCTGGGCGAGGAACCCCTTTTTCCAGAACGCGTGCTGGAACGCTTCGCGCAACCGGGAGGGATGGAGAACGCGTTCCCACGAAGTGGGCACCAGTGCCAGCGGACGCGTCGGGGTGGCACCTCCAAAGGAGTCCCGCGCGGGCAGCGCACCGAGCACGCGTCCCTCCTCCGACGTCGGCCGGCGCAGGAAACGCTCCAGCGCCGCGTCGAGATAACCGAAGCCTTGGCCGGTCCAGTCGAGGAGTTCACCGGGACGCGTGAGCGCCGCGGCGTCGCGGCAGAAATCCACCGCGCGTTCCCGCAGGCGGGCGAGGTGCGCGCTGTGTTCGTCGTTGTGTTCGGCCGAGCCAAAGATGGGTTCCATGCGGCCCTCCGCCCCTTCGCGCAGGCCGACGATGGTCGGATGCGGCGCGCCGAAGAACATCTCGATCAACTCCACCGATTCCGAGACCAGCGCGCGGCGGCCCGGCGGCTTGTCGAGGTGAAAGAAGAAGGACGACAACCGGCAGCCCGCCTCGATGGCGGTCTGGGCGAAGTGCCAGGTGCCGAAATACAGCGCACGCAGGATCTGCGGTTGTTTCCCGGCCGCGGCCGCTTGGAAGTTGAACCACATCTGCAACGAACGGGCGGAAGAAGCCTGCCAGCCGAGATCGACCACGGCGAATTTCTTCGCCTCGTCCACTTTGAAGCCGATCTGGTCGAGGTATTTTTCCAGCCGCTCGCGTTCGGCGGTGGCGCGCGCGAGGATCGTGTCCTTGAGCGACACCATCAGCCGGTGCATCGCCTGATGATCCTTGTCCGTGCGGAAGACGCCGCCGGGCGTCGTGATCACGTCATCGAGCGAGGCGAAGCCGGCGTGCCGGATCTTTTCCGCCAAGGGTTCCGGGTCGATCCCCAGCCGGGTCAGGAAGTGGCGGACGCGCAAGTGCGGGTTCGGCGTGAGCAGGAACGGCATCGAACTGTGGTTGAGCGCCGTCACCTGCGGCAGGTTCAACAACCGCCGCGACGCGGCCATTTCCACCGACTCGACCTGGCAGCCGGTGCGCTCGGCCAACGCCTCGCACGCCCCGCGCAGATAGTGGCCGTCCCGCGCGAGGAAGAACAACCGATCCAGCTTTTCCTGGCGCGCCTGCCGCAACAACCAATGGGAGAAAGTGAAATACAGCGGTCCGCCAATCTCGTAGCCCACCCGTTCCCACCACTCCCGGCTGCCTGTGTCCGCGTGGCCGTTGGTCGAAGCCGCGGGCAGGGCGGGGGAGTGCGGCGTGCGGGCACGACGGACCAGCCCGGTGCAAACGGAGGAAAGGAGATCGTCTTCCTCGAAGGGCGTGCTGGAACCGCTTTCCGGGGGCTGGTCCACAAAGGGCAGCGGGTCCGCCGCCGCCCCGGGGCCAACGGAGTTCCAGTGTACGGTGCGCAGACCGCGCTCGCCCGCGCGCACGACATCGGAGTGGAGGTTGTCGCCGACGTGCAGGACCTCGTTTGGCTCGACCCCGAGTTCGCGCAACACCACGTCGTAGAGACCGCCGACGTGTTTGCTCGTGCCGAGTTCTGCCGACAGGAAAAGCGCCCCTTTGTCCACGGCAAAGCCGACGCGCCGCAACTGGTCCACGATGAACCCGCGCGGCAGGTACATGTCCGACACGAAGACGACACGTGTCCCGAACTGTTCGGCCTTCGCGGCGGCCGCCAGCACGGCGGGATGGGGGTACAGGAGGCCGGCTTCCGTCTCCGCTTCGAGCGCCGCCAGCGGGTCGCGATGCACGGTGGGATCGACCCCGGCCTGAGTGCAAAACTCGTCGTAGATATCAAACAGGCTGATCTCTTCGTGCCCTGCCTCGGCCAGGCGGCGGGCGCGGGCGGCGCGCTCGGCTGTCGCCCGCAGGGTGGCAATCGGCAGCCCGTTGTCCGTGCCGATCTGCCGTCGGATGCCGGGGGCCAGGAGATGGAACACGTCGACCGGCTTGCGGACGAGACGCAGCAGCGCGGTGTCGAAAACATCCAGTGACAACACCCGCGGCCGGGGCTGCCGCCCGTCGAAATAAGAGGCCAGCGCGTCCTGGCAACTCTGCCCGGGAGCCAACGCCTTCTTCCTGGCGGGAGCTTTGAGGCGCGCCGGGGCGGCGGGTTTACCCTGGTCGAGCGTGGCTTTAAGTCGGCGGTTGCGCGTGATGAACCACTGCCAGTGTACGAGGCGATTCTGGACCTTGCGCACCTCGTGGATGCCCTGCTCGGTCTGGTGGCGCACGGACCACAACAAGCCCTCGTTGCTGCGGAACATCCTGGACGTGTGCATCAGGTAGCCTAGGCCCAGGTGCCCGGCTTGCAGGTCCCGGCGCAGGTAGTGGTTGCGCAGGGCGGTCGTCTTGCGCAGGTGCTCTTCGAGGCCGTCGGTCACCGTGTTGGCGTACACCGTGCCGCCGGACCGATGGCGCCAGTGGTAGTTCGCCAGCCGGCGGTCGATCACGCCGATGTCGTGCTGGACGAGGAAGCGCAGGTTGAAATCCCAGTCGCCGAGCACCGTGAAGCGTTCGTCAAAATTGCCGACGCGGGCGTGGACGGCGCGCCGGTAGACGAAAGAAATCGGCGCAAAAGGGTTGTCCGATCCCGCCGAGAAAAGGTCGATGGCCTTGATCGGCAGGTAGTGTTCCCGACTGTCCTCGTGGATGCCCCCCTGGTCAGTGATTTCCTCCAGGATGCGCGTCGTCTGGGTGATGACACCCTGCACCGGGCTGTCCGTTCCTTCCGCGTCGAGGAACTCGACGCACGCGCGCAGGAAATCCGGTTCCCACGAATCGTCGTCGTCGTGGATGACCACGTAGTCACCCGCCGCCGCCTCCAGCCCACGGTTGGAAGCGTTCTGCATCCCCTGGCTGACGGCGTGGTCGATGATCTCCACCCGCCCGCCGTACTGCGCGGCGTATTCGTTGACGAGCAGCCGCAGGACGTGCGGGTTGCCGCCGTCGTTGACGATGACGTGGAGCCAGTCGGGCAGGGTCTGGCTCAGGACGGACTGGAGGCAGCGGCGCAGCAGCACCGGGCGGTCCTTGGTGCGGGTGATGACCGTGACCCGGGCGCGCTGCCGGGAGGCGGGGGAAGCGGAAACGGAGGACATGCAACGAGCGGTAATTGGCCGTCGCCTAACAGGTTAAGCAAACGTTTTTTTGGACACGCGGCGCAGGGCTTCAGCCCCCCGGGTCCCGCGCCGGCCGCGTGGGACGTTCTAGCAAAGACCCCGCTGGACACCGCTGGGATAACGTTGGTTCAACCCGGGGAGGGTACTTACTTCTGGATAATCTGCCCACTGTCGAAACGATAGAAGTAGCGCACGCCGTTCGTGTTGTAGTGCCCGGCGTTTTTCGGGTCCGGATAGTAGTACAGCACGGTCTTCAGAGTAAAATCATACAGGTACGGGAACGGGAACACCGGACTTGTGTAGAAAAAGCCGTTGCTCTTGAAGTCGTAAAGATACACGCCGCTGTTGCCGTCGTTGGCGTCGAAGACGTATTCGTAGCCCAGGTCGAAGTGGTAGATGTAATGCGGGTCCGACAGGTAGCTGAAGTACCCGAAGATGTTCTTGTTCGGGAAGGCCAGGTAATACACCCCGTCACTCAGCGCCGTTTCCCCGCTGAAGAACTCCGGGGCCGGCTGGATGGTGATCGAGGTGACGTAGACTAGATTGTTCGCCGCCAGGTTTCCGCTGTAGTCGATCACGGGCAGATTTGTGAAAGCGCTTCCGAGACTGCTGGAGGCATCGACCGTTTCCAACGCGGCAATCGCATCCATGACCGCCAACCCCTGGCTGTTGATGATCGTGCCAAACACCGTGAAGCCGCCGTTCTGGTTGTTCAGTTGGGAAGAGTTATCGGCCAGGTTGAAAAACCACTCGTCCGTGGCGCTGTTGGCGTCATTGCCGAGCTTGGCCATCGCGATCGTCCCGCGCGTGTTCGACACCTTGTACTCGTTGGCGACGGCAGATTGCGCGGTGATCAACAAAAGCTTTCCGTTGGCCACATAGTAGCCTCCGCCTTGGATGACAAACCCCGGCACCGAGCGGTGAAAAATGCTGTTGCCGTAATCTCCCCGGTTCACGTAACCCAAAAAATTCGCCACGGTCTTCGGCGCGTCGGTTTGATCCAACTGCACGTCGATGTCCCCGAGCGAGGTATGGAAGCGAACGACGGGTCCAGCCGCTTGGAGGAAGGCGGCACCTGTCGAGGAGAACAGGCAAAGGGCAGCGAGCAGTTTTTTCATGAATAACAGGCTGGCGGGAGTTAAAAGAAGTCTTTGGAGGGGTGCTTCCGCGGTAGGCTCTCGAGCGGTGGAAGCATGCCCTGTCTGGTGCGCGGATGCAAGCCAGGAGCGTCCGGCCATCGCCGTAGGCGATCGGCCCGGGTCTTCCCCGAGGCTGGAGATCTGCTTCGTGATGCCTTGGGGCCTCACTCCTTCAAGCGATCACCGAAGCCATGCACGGTCAGCAGATGCCTCGGTTCGCCGGGCGTCGTCTCGATTCTCTGGCGCAGCTTCACCATCAACTGATCCAGGGTGCGCGTGGTCCCGTGGTATTCCATGCCCCAGATCTCGCCGAAGACGTTCTGCGGGAAACCACGTTGCCGCAATGCCCGTGCAGGAGCGCCAGCATTTTCGATTCGTGCGTGGTCCGTTCGACCTCCACCCTGCCACGCCGGGCCGGAACGTTTGCGCCGGCTGACCCGCCGCAACAAAGCCCCAGACTGTACGGGGGTTCGCGCAGGCTGACGATTTCTTCATGCCGCCACGCTACGAGAAGCGGGTGGGCGGGGTATCAGAAAGAGTCGATCACTCGACTTTCTTGCGCCGAAACCGCGACTGCATGGAAGCCGTGCCGAGCTACGACTTGGCCCCGATGGTGCCGAGCATTACCGTCCCCACTTTGGTGTGGAACGTCCTCACGACCCATCCATTCCACCAGTAGACGAACCCGACGACCGGATTCCGGCGACGCGGAGCCGGTGCGGGGGCAGCGGCGGCGTGCGAGCGTTTCTTCGCCATGCGATGATGCCGCCGGCTGTGATGCGCGGAAACGTAACTTCTCGAATGCAAGCGCGTCCGCTTCGTGTGGGCGCGAGAAACGGAACGTGTCGGCATCGGCTGGGGCGGAGGCGTGCCCGGCTCGGTGAAAGTCTCACGAGTCAGGCCATCATCCGCACGCTTGGGCGAAAGCTCTTCTCCGTAGGCCGGAGCGATCAGGGAAGTCGCCATCGCCAACGTAGCAATCGCGCGTATATGTACAGGAAACGGCATCATCGCTTTTAAATCGGGATGGCTGTAGCGTGAAGTCGTGTGCACATGATGTAGAAGTCGTTCAGACGTTGCTCCAGAGAAAACGATCGGGGTGACAGGATTTGAACCTGCGACCTCCTGGTCCCAAACCAGGCGCTCTACCAAGCTAAGCTACACCCCGGACTCGCTGTCTTGCAGATACTTGCATGGATAATAGTTTGCTGACTTTTTCCCATTTGTCACCTGATTTTATAACCCGTATACTCTTTAATATATGAGGAAGGTTACAGAACCGAAGAGAGTATTTGAGAAAGTTGGGCCGTGCCATACCGCTACACGGCAACAGGAACATACTACGCGCTGGTAAAAGTCAAGGGCCGACAAGTGTGCCGCTCTTTGGAGATGGACGACCGGCCGCTGGCCAAACCGAGGCTCACCGACCTACAGCGCGACCTCCTTCGGGTGGACGTAGGGGCAGGAAGGCTTTCTCTGGCCGACCTGTGCGACCATTGCCAACCAATCCGCGAGCACTCGCGAGCAAAAGACGCAGATCGCCACCCGCATCAAAACCGAATGGCCCGGCGGCTCGCATGTCGCCATTGGCAAGGTCACGCCTTCGAGCATCTCCACCTGGCTGGCCAGTTGCCGGTTTGGTGCCTCCAGCCACAACCATCACCTGTTGTTCATCAGAGCGGCGTTCCAGATGGCGGTGGATGATAAGCTGCTGGCGCACTCGCCTGCGATTGGGCTCGTGCAGCGCAAGCGCGAGAAGCCCATCCGTCGCACTCCGACTTTCGAGGAGTTCCGACTGATCGTTGCCGACGCGCGGGCACAACGCTACAATGCCGACCATGGCGACAGCGCAGATTTCATCGAGTTCCTTGGACTTGGCCGGTCTGGGCCAAGCAGAAGCGGGAGCGTTGCGCTGGTGCGACGTAGACTGGCCGAATGAGCAGATGATCACGTTCCGGCACAAGACCTGTCAGGGGTTCGCAGTGCCGATCTATCCGCATCTAAGCCCTTTGCTCGGTAATGTTCAAGTCGGTGTTGAGTGCTTGGCGCGTAGGTTGTAAGCAACGATGAAGAGGTGGAGGGCGTCCAGGTGGCGCTCGGCGCTTTTTGAGAAGGAGTAGGCTCGGCGCACCAAGCGGCCAACACGTGCCCGCAAGATGCCAAAGAAGCGTTCGGCGTGGTTGGTCTCGCCTTCCTCTTTGCCGCAGAAACGAT
>CAXTOX010000100.1:0-14326 GCA_964245885.1 uncultured Chthoniobacterales bacterium
CGGGCCATCTGGGTGATGCGCGCGATGGCGCTTTCCACGTCGGCCGGGGCGGTCTGCATGAGGTCGGCCAACTCGTCCACGATCACGACGATGTACGGCAGCACGTCGGGCAGGATGAGGTCGTCGTCGCGCTGGTTGCGCGGCGCGGGCCGGGCGTGGGTCGATATCGGGGGCAGGTTCGCGGCGTGCTTGGTGCCCTCCCCGTCGTCTTCTTCCCCGCCGAAGCCGCCTTCGCCGAGGATGGAGTCCAGTCGCATCCCGGTGGGAGCCGCCGCCGCCTCGGGTTCGGGCCGGGACAGCTCCTCCAGGATCGCCACGGTCGCGCCGGCAGGGTCGATGCGGTCGGCCGGCGGCGCGGCGTTCCTGGCGGCGGCGAGCGAACGGCTGGTCTTGGCTTCCTCCTCGGCGTCGAGTTCGGCCTGGGTCTTGGGCTTGGGCCGGGCGTTGAAGCTCGCGATGTTGCGCGTGCCGGTCTTGGCGAACATCTTGTAACGCTTCTCCATCTCGTCGATGACCCAGCGCAGGGCGAGCAACACCTTTTTGGGATCAGTGACGACGGGGACGACGAGGTGCGGCAGCTTGTTGTAAATCTGCATCTCGACCACCTTCGGGTCGATCATCACGAAGCGGAGCTGCTCCGGCGTGAATCGGTACAGGATGCTGGAAATGATGGAGTTGATGCAGACGCTCTTGCCCGAACCCGTGGCTCCCGCCACGAGGCAATGGGGCATCGCGGCGAGGTCGGCGATGATCGTTTTCCCGTAAACGTCCTTGCCCAGCGCGATGGGGATTTTCGCCTTGGTTTCGGCCCAGTCGGAGCCTTCGAGGAGTTCGCGCAGGGTGACCTTCACCTTCTTGCTGTTGGCGATCTCGATGCCGACGGTGTCCTTGCCGGGGATGGGGGCGAGAATATTGATGCGTTCGGCGCGGGTGGCGCGGGCGATGTCTCGTTCCAACGAGACAATCTTGTCCACGCGCACGCCCTTGGCGGGATAGACCTCGTAGCGTGTGATCGTCGGCCCCTTGGTGATGTCGCCCGGACTGACGCGGATGCCGAACTGTTCCAGGGTCTCGATGATCTGCGTCTGCACGCGGCGCAACTCGGCGGGGTCGGCCACCGGGCGGTTCAGCGCGTCGGCGGTGTCGAGGAGGTCCAACTCGGGCAAGTGGTAATCGGCGAAGCGCACGTCACCGCCGGCGGCGTGGTCCCTGCCGCCGCCGAGCGCGCCGAGCGCGGCGTCACCGCCCCGGGGTTTGGCGGAAGCCTTGTTGGCGAAGAGTTCGGAGAGCGTGGGCTTTTTCTTGGGCGGCTGGACGACCGGGTTGGGCACGGAGTTGTCCGTGATCTTGGGCGCGGGCAGGTCGGCGAACTCGTCCGGCGTCGCCGCGGGCGGTGCGAACGCGACGGCGGGGCTGGGAGCGGCATCCTCGTCCTCTGCGGCGAGGTCGGGCGGCGGCACGGCGACGCCCTGTTTGCGGAGTTGCTTTTCGATGCGCCGCTGCTCCTTGAGGAGCCGGGCGTGGTCCATTTCCAGGAGTTCCTGCTGGCTGGCGCGGGCGATGCGGGCGGCGGCGCGGCGTTCGCGCCAGACGATGATGCCCTGGCGCAAGGCGTGGCAGGCGCGGGAGAACTGCGTGACCGGGTGCAGGCCGGTCATGAGGATCAGCGTGCAGAGGTAGGCGATGAACAGGAAGATCGCCGAGCCCGCCGAGCCGAGCGTCAGGCGAAACAGCCCTTCGTGTCCCTTCTCGCCGACGAGCCACGAACCGGCCAGGCCGCCGGGGCCGTGGGCGTTGAATTCGCGGTTCCAGCCGTGCAGGAACCAGGGCTGGAGCTGCGCCAGGCACGCCCCGCAGAGCACGAACGCGGCCATCCAGCCGACCCGCTTTGCGACCGCGAGGCCGGGCAGGAAGAGTTTTGCCCCGCCGAAGCCCAGCAGGAGCGCGGCCACGAGGAACGACGCCGCGCCGAAGAAAAAGAAGTGCAGCCCGGCGACGACCGCGCCGACGGGGCCGATGAAGTTCTGCGCCGGAGCATTGGGCGTGGCGTACTGGCTGAAGGGCACCCAGGTCGGCAGGTCGCGGGGCACGTAGGAGATCAGCGCGAGGTAGAGCAGCATGCCCGTGCCGAGCATGAGCAGGGCGGGAATGTCGCTCCACGCGGCGGCGTGGGAGGGAGAGGAAGGCTTGGCGGCGAGCCGGGGCATGGGGTGGTCGTGTCTCGGGCATCGTAACGGCAAACGGCGAAACCGAAAGCCTAATCAAAGCAAAAGGCGCGCGAGGAGGAACCGGAAGCGGCACTTTACAGCGTTTTCCAGAATCATGGAGCGGGCGCATCGCCTCTCCTATTGCTCTCTCTTCACCTTCTGGTAGAAAATTCCTTTCCTGCCGGGCTGAGTTTGGCTAATCCTCCAGTCGTGAACCGCGCGAATTCCTTTTTCCGCCGCCACTTTGCCTCCTTTCTTCTGCTCCTGGCGGTTCCCCTCTGGCTCGAAGCCGAACCACCCGCCACGGTTGATCCGAACCCCATGGAAGTCATCAACATCGAGAAACAACCTTGGCTAACCGCCGACGACCACGCCGTCGCCCGGCAAATTGTCAGCCCGTCCAACTCGCGCGCGAAGCAGGTCAGCATCGCGGACATCATCGTGCCCGCCGGGGTGACGATCCGAAAGCATCATCACGCGGTCATCGAAGAAATTTACTACGTCACGGCGGGAGAAGGGATCATGTGGCTGAACGGCGTCACCCAAAAGGTCGCGGTGGGCGACGCGGTCGTCATTCGTCCGGGGGATGTGCACAGCATCAGCAATCCGACCAAGAACGACCTCCGGATGATCGTGACCTGCACCCCAGCCTGGACGCCCGACTGCCTGATCTTTGATCCATGAACGGGCAGGTATCCGCTGCTTCTACAGCGCGGCTGGAATAGGATCTGGCGTCCTTCTACCGACGACCGGGAAGTAGTAGACACGGAGGCACGGAGGGACACAGAGAAGAAGGGGCAGGGGTTTGTCATTTCCTTCCGCTCGTCTTCTCCTCTGGTCTCCGTGTTCTGCGTGTCTCTGTGTTCAAGTGCCGCCTTCACTTCACGACGCGCGCCGCGATCACCCGCAACCCGTGGAACGTCAGCGCCGGGTCCACGACATCAAACAACCCCCACCCCCGCGCCGCCAGGAAGCGCGCGTCCCCGCCGGTCGCCACGACCCGCGCCTCGCCGTCGAGTTCCGAGCGCAGCCCGGCGAGGATTTCCCGCACCAGTCCCCGGTAGCCGATCAACGTCCCTGCCCGGATCGCCGCCACCGTCGAACGCCCGATCGCCGCCGGCCTCGCCCCCGCCATTCGCACCGGCGGCAACTGCGCCCCCCGCGCGGGCAGATAATCACGCACCGCCGCCCACCCCGGCGCGATGACCCCGCCCAGGAAACGCCCACGCGCGTCGAGCGCGTTGAACGTGGCCGCCGTGCCGAAATCCACCACGACCAGCGGCCCCGGACCGTGCCGGGCGAGCGCGCCGGCCAGGTTGGCGAGGCGGTCCGCGCCGAGGGTCTTCCTTCCGGGATAGCCGCGCAGGTCGACGCCCGTGTCCATGCGCGCATCGACGGACAGCGCGCCCGGCAGTCCACGCGCCAACACCCGCGCGGCCGCCGGCACGACCGAGGACATGACCGCGTGTCCGTACCGCCAGCCGGCGAGCGTTTCTTCCAGCGCCCTCGCCCCGCCCGGCGCGAGCAACGCCGCCGTGGGGATGCGCCGTGTCTGCCCGAGCAGCCGCGTGGGGCCGGCCAGCCGCAGCTTGGCCGCCGTGTTGCCCAGATCGACGAGCAGAAAGTCCGCCGTGGTCATGTCGTCATCATCCCGTGCCGGACCATGCTTTGTTTCCACCCGCCGCGCGAGTGAACCCGGGGCAAAATCTGGCGAACCCCCAGGTTTCAGGACAGAAGTCGGCTTCCGTCCTTCTCTGGCCGCTTGCATGGCCGCGTCTCTGGGCCATGCTCGCGGGTGGAGCGGCGCGCGAACCTCGCGGCGGCGGTCTCCTTCGCCCCGAGATGAAATCGCTTCTTTCCACCCTCCGGGGCATCCGTCCGGGCGCGGCGCGCCAGATCCTGCTGGCTGGCCTGCTCTGGCGCGCCGGCGCGCCGGCGGGACGATCCGCCCCGCCGCCGACGAAGGATCTGGATGGCTCCACCCTGATGCAACTCGCCCTGGAGCACGACGAAGCCGAGCGCCACCGACGCGCGGACTGGGTCTACGACGACGAGGTGGTGACCGTGAAGGTCGACGCACAGAACCGCCCGCTGGACACGCGCCGCGAGTCCCACTCGACCGTGGCGCTCGGCTCGCCGCCCGGTGCCAGCGGCACCTTGCCGGCCGGGGGTCAGTCCTCCAAAGAGCCGGAACCCGGCGGCCGCTTCGACGTGACCGTGAACCTGGGGCGTCTGGCCAACCGCTTCGAGATGCGGCGCGAGGCCGACAGCCTCAGCCGCGACGGCCGCGCCTGCTACGTGGTCGCGTTCCGGCCGCGTGCGCAGGCACCGCCCGCCTCCGGGACCAAGGAGGAGCGCGTGGTCAGCCAACTGGCCGGACACTTCTGGCTGGCCAAGGAAGACCTCGCCATCGTGCAGAGCGAAGGCGAGTTGGTGCAAGCGGTGTCCGTCGCCTGGGTGGCCTCGGTAGAACGGCTGCGTTTTCGCTACCAGACGCTTCTTGCGCCCGGCGCGGGCGGGACGTTGCCGGCGAGCTTCGAGTTGGAGATCGGTGTCAGCGCTCCCTTCTACCACGCGGTCCAACGCCAGACCACCACCATGACCCACCACCGGCCGCTGCCCGGCCGTTAGGTCTAGCCGTCCACCGGCCGGAACACCCGCTTGCGGCCGGCCGCCACGAGAGCGTATGCTCCCCGTCCCCGCCCGATGACGCCGCCCGCCGTCGAGCTGCTGCGCCACCGCGCCGCCATGCTCCGCGCCGCGGCCACCACCGACCTCCGCCTCGCCCGCCGCCCGCGCCGCCTGCGCGCTTCCGCCACCCTGCGCGAGATCGTGCGCGAGACCACCCTGCGCGCCTCCGACCTGATCCTGCCGCTGTTCGTCAGCGCCAGGATCGACGCCCGCCAGCCGGTCGCCAGCATGCCGGGGGTGTTCCAACTCCCCGTCGCCGACGCCGTCACCGAAGCCCTCGCCGCCCGCGACGCCGGGGTGCGCGCGGTGCTGCTCTTTGGCATCCCCGCGCACAAGGATGACCTCGGCAGCGGCGCGTACGACGACGGCGGCGTGGTCCAGCAGGCCGCGCGCGCGTTGAAGGCCGCCGACCCGGACCTGGTCATCATCGCCGACGTGTGTTTGTGCGAATACACCAGCCACGGGCATTGCGGGGTCACCGAGCACGGCGAGAACGGACATTTCCACGTCCACAACGACGCCTCGGTGGCCCTCCTGGCCCGCACGGCGGTTTCGCTCGCGGCGGCGGGCGCGGACATCGTCGCCCCCAGCGACATGATGGACGGACGCGTCGGCGCGATCCGCGCGGCGCTGGACGAACGCGGGTTTCAGCACACGCCGATCATGAGCTACGCGTCGAAGTTCGCGAGCGCGTTTTACGGGCCGTTCCGCGACGCGGCGGAAGGCGCGCCCCGGTACGGCGACCGTCGCACCTACCAGATGGACAGCGGCAACGCCCGCGAAGCCCTGCGCGAGACCGCGGCCGACGTGGACGAATCCGCCGACCTGCTCATCGTCAAACCCGGCCTGCCCTACCTGGACATTCTCTGGCGGGTGAAAGAGGCGTTCGGGCTGCCGACGGCGGTCTACAACGTCAGCGGCGAGTACGCGATGGTCAAAGCCGCCGCCGAAAAAGGCTGGCTCGACGAACGCGCGGCGGTCATGGAAATGATGACCGGCTTCAAGCGCGCGGGCGCGGATCTGATCATTACCTACTGGGCACGCGAGGTGGCGACATGGCTGCGCGAGTGAAGAAGACGAGCAAGCGACAAGCGGCGGCGGTGGAGGACGGCGGGGGACTGACCCAGAACGAGACCGACCGCGTCGAGGCCGCCGCCGAGGAGGCGCTGACGGCCGCGTGCGAGGAGGTCGGCGAAACCTCCGACGAGCTACCCGCCCCGCTGGCTCCGCCGCCGCGCCGGGGCGAGACGGCCGCGCACCTGCTGCTCAAGCGGCTGGCCCTCTTCTGGGCGCAGAAACAGGGTTACCACTCGTGCGCGTACGAGGTCAGCCTGCCCAACTGCCGCTACCGCGCCGACCTCGCCGCGTACATGCCCAGCCGGGGCAAGGTCAAGGTCCGCGCGTACGACCCCGCCCTGCCCGCGCTCACGCACAAGGTCATGGTCTGCCACACGCTCGGCAGCACGGCGATCTTCGAGTGCAAGCAGGCGCGGTCGGACTTCCTGAAGGATTCGCGCAACACCCGCGAGACGCTGGCGGAGTTGAAAGACCTGCGCGTGCGCCGCGTCGAACTCGAACGCGCGTTGCGGGTGCATTACCCGTCGTTGCGCGTGAGCGATTCGCTGTTCCAGGATTACCAGAGCCACGACTTCGGCGAGCTGCGGCACGAGAGTTACCAGAAGTGCCTCGCGCGCATCGCGCTGCTGCAAAACCGGCTCTTCAAGCAGACAAAGTTCGACACGCTGGTGCGGTATCGCTGCGGGAATCTGTTCTACGTCGTGGCGGAGGACGGGATCTTCGAGCCGCACGAGATTCCGCTCGGCTGGGGTTTGCTGGTGCGCCGCGCCGACCGGTTGGAGCTGCGCGAGAAGCCCGTGTGGCAAAACCTCGAAGACCACGAACGCCTCGCGCTTTTGCACAAGATCGCCGCCAGCGGCACGCGCTCGCTCAACCGTGAGGCGGGCATTACCTTCGAGCAAATCTGGGAGGCACGGCGGCTGGGGTGAGGGTGCCTGCGGCGCGTTGCGGAGGCGCCGCGCGCCGTTGCGGGTTGCGTGTCGGGTGCGGTGACACCACTGTGCGCAACATCACCGGCCGCTTGCCAGAAGAAGCCGTGCTGGGTCCGTTGAGTCTGACCCTGCCACCCGCAACGCGCCGCAACCCGCAACAGCGCGCAGCGCCTCCGCAACCCGTAACGCGCCGCAGGCGCTTCCCCCATGCCTATCTCCCCTGACGCCATCGTCGTCGGCTCCGGCCCGAATGGCCTCGCCGCCGCCGTTACCCTCGCGCGGGCCGGCCGCAGCGTCCGCGTGCTCGAAGCGCAGCCGACCATCGGCGGCGGGGCGCGCTCGGCCGAACTGACCCTGCCCGGCTTCGTCCACGATCTCGGCTCCGCGATCCACCCGCTCGGCTTCGGCTCGCCGTTTTTCAACACCCTGCCTTTGAAATGCCATGGCTTGAAGTGGATTCAGCCGGAGGTCGCCGTCGCGCACCCCTTTGACGACGGTACGGCGGCGGCGCTTTACCCATCTTTGGACCGGACCTGCGACGCGCTCGGCGAGGATGGCGGCGCGTACCGCAAGTTCATGGGGCCGCTGGTCAAACGCTGGCAGGCGCTTTCCACCGAATTTCTTCAGCCGATGCTGCACTTCCCGCGGCACCCGTTCTTGCTGGCGGGCTTCGGGCTGGCCGCGCTGCAGCCGGCGACGTTCCTCTCCCGGCGGCTGTTCCGGGGTGAACACGCGCGCGGGTTGTTCGCCGGGTTGGCGGCGCACTCGTTCCTGCCGCTGGAAGCGCCGGGCACGTCGGCGTTCGCGCTGGTGCTGGGCGTGGCCGGGCACGCGGTCGGCTGGCCCTTGCCCGAAGGCGGGTCGCAGCGCATCAGCGACGCGCTGGCGGGCGTGTTGCGCGAACTCGGCGGCGAGATCGAGACGAACCATCCCGTGACCGACCTGCGCGAACTCCCCGCCACCCGCGCGACGATGCTGGACCTGAGCGTGTGGCGCGCGGCGGAGGTGGCCGGTTCCATGTTGCCGTCGTCGTACCGGCGGCACCTGGCGCGTTTCCCGCACGGTCCGGGGGTCTTCAAGGTTGATTACGCCATCGACGGACCGATCCCGTGGATGGCGGACGAATGCCGGCGCGCGGGCACGGTACACCTCGGCGGCAGTCTGGACGAGGTGGCCGCCAGCGAACGTGACCAGGCGCGCGGCAAGGTGTCGGAGCATCCCTTCGTGCTGCTGGCGCAGCAGAGTCTTTTCGACGCCACCCGCGCCCCGGCGGGCAAGCACACGGTCTGGGCGTATTGCCACGTGCCGCGCGGCTGTCAGGAGGACCGCACGGCGGCCATCGAGTCGCAGATCGAGCGGTTCGCGCCGGGCTTCCGCGGAAAAATCCTGGCTCGTTATTCCAGCGGTCCGGCGCAACTCGAAACGATCAACGCCAACCTCGTCGGCGGGGACATCAGCGGCGGCGGCAACGATCTCTGGCACCTGCTGGCCCGGCCGGTCCTCAGCGCCAATCCCTACCGGATGCCCGGCGGCGAGGGGCTGTATCTGTGCTCGTCGTCCACCCCGCCCGGCGGCGGGGTCCACGGCATGTGCGGCCACCTCGCGGCGCGGGCGGCGTTGTCGCGGGAACTGCGATAAGAGGACGGGCCAAGGTGCTGCTGTGTCAGGCCTTCTCATCCCTGCTGCATGTGGTCACGGCGCCGCGTCGCCGTGGTTGTGCCTGGGGCACTTCCTTGGCAGACACGGCGACGCGGCGCCGTGACCACATGCAGCAGGGGAAGCCAAGCCCCTTTCTTGGCCAAACCTTCTACGCCTGATCGGGCGAATAGGGTCTCTCACCCGAGTATCTTTATGCCAAATTATCTTGCCTACCGCGACGACCTCGAAACCATTGCCCCCGACGAAAAGGAAACTTTCGCCAAGATCGTCGAAGTGATGACCTACGGCCAAAACGTCACCCGCCAAAAATACGGCAAGGTCGTGCGCATCTCCCACGCCAAGGCCCACGGCCTCCTCAAGGGTGAACTGACGGTGAATGCGGGGTTGACGTCCGAGTTGGCGCAGGGTCTCTTTGCCACGCCGGGCACCCACCCGGTCGTGGTGCGCCTCGCCTTGGCTCCCGGGGAACTGCTCGATGATTCCAAGGTCTCCACGGACCGCGGAATCGCCATCAAGGTCTTCAACGTCGAAGGAGAACACCTCGCGCCGTTCGAGGACATCACCACGCAGGATTTCGTCTTCGACACCACCAAACAGTTTTTCACCGGCGGGGTCCAAGCGTTCAAACCCAACGCCGAGATCGCCACGCATCTTTCCGACACCACCAAGGGCCTCGTCTCCGACGGCGCGCGCATCGCCAACGCCGCGCTCAACACGATGGGGATGAACTCCGAGAAGCTCGGGTTCTTCGGCCATCCGAAACGGCATCCGCTGGCGGAGGAATATTATTCGCAGGTGCCCTTCCGCTACGGCAACTACGTGGCGGAATTCGGCGTGGTGCCGGTCACGCCCGGGTTCAAGGAACTGGAGGCGCTACCCTTCGATCCGCAGACGCCCGACGCCTTGCGTGAGGCCACGGTGGAGTTCTTCCGGACGCATTCCGCCGAGTTCAATTTCGTCGTCCAACTCAACACCGATCCAAAGACCATGCCCATCGAGGACGCGCAGGCTCCCTGGTCCGAGGAAGAGTCGCCGTACCGGCCCGTCGCGCGCATCGTCATCCCGGCGCAGAACGCCTTTGGCGAAGCCCGCGCGGATATCGTGGACAATGATTTTTCCTTCTCGCCGGCGCATACGCTCGCCGCGCACCGCCCGCTGGGCGGCATCAACCGCGCCCGGTTGGTGGCTTACACGGCTTTTGTCCACGTTGCGGCGGCAGGAAAGCGGGCGTCCCAACGCGGAGCGATGAGCATCGACGCGGTGCCGGCTTGAGACCGGCGCGTGATGAGGCACTTCGCCGCAGGCGTCGTCAACCATGGTAGGGATGGCTCTCCGAGCCGCTCCCCAGATTCTTCTGAAAAGGAGCGTTGTAAGATGGGCACGTTCAACCCAAGCCAAAATAGGGAGCGGCTCGGAGAGCCATCCCTACCATGGTTGACGACGCCTGCGGCGGGCGGGTAAATCGCTGAAGGCCGGTTTTGCGTTGCCGCCGGGGAAGGCGTCCGATTACGCTGTCGTTCTGCATGAACGACTTTCACTTCCCGGCCAACGAACCCGCCGCCGGCCCACCGACCCGTCCGGTCCGGCGGGCCGCGCTGGTGTTTATTTTCGTCACGGTCATGCTCGACGTGCTGGCGCTGGGCATCATCGTGCCCGTGCTGACGCCACTGGTCCTGTCCATGGTCGGAGGCAGCGCAGAAACCACCGCCAAATACATCGGAATTTTCGGCACGGCGTGGGCGGGGATGCAGTTCGTCGCCGGCCCGGTGCTCGGCGCACTGAGCGACCGTTTCGGACGCCGGCCGGTGGTGCTGTTGTCCAATTTCGGGTCGGGATTGGACTACCTCATCATGGCGCTCGCGCCGAACTTGGGCTGGCTCTTCGTCGGGCGGCTCGTCTCGGGTTTCACGACCGGCAGCATCCCGACCGCATACGCCTACCTCGCGGACGTGACCCCGCCCGAGAAACGTTCCCAGGCTTTCGGGGCGGTTGGCGCGGCGTTCGGAATGGGGTTCATCGCGGGTCCGGCGCTGGGCGGCGTGCTCGGGCAGGTCGACGTGCGGCTGCCGTTCTGGGTGTCGGCGGGCTTGTGCTTGGCCAACGCCGGCTACGGCCTGTTCGTGCTGCCGGAATCGCTGCCGCCGGAGCGGCGCACGGCGTTTTTCTGGCGGCGCGCGAACCCGGTGGCGGCGCTGGGCTTCCTACGTTCGCACCGCGAACTGCTCGGCCTGACGGCGGTGCTGTTTTCTTTTTACCTCGCGCACGAGATTTTCCCGAGCGTGTACGTGCTCTACGCAGACAGCCGGTTTGGCCTGGACAACCGGACGGTCGGCCTGATGCTGGGCAGCGCGGGCGTCTGCTCGGCGCTGGTGCAGACGGTGCTCATCAAGAAGGTGCTCGCCCAGGTGGGCGAACGCGGGGCGATCCTGGCCGGCTCAGTGTTTGGAGCGGCGGGTTTTCTGCTGTACGGGCTGGCGACGCAGCCGTGGATGTTCTGGCTGGCGGTGCCGTTGGGTTCCTTGTGGGGGCTGGCGAGTCCGCCGACGCAGTCGATCATGTCGCGCCGGGTGAACCCGACCGAGCAGGGCCGGCTCCAGGGGGCCATCGGCTCGTTGCGGGGAATCACGGGAATGATGGGGCCGGGATTGTTCACGACGACCTTCGCGGCTTTCACGGCGGCGGGTTGGATGGGCCGGCGCGGGGTGAGCGTGCCGGGTGCGCCGTTTCTGTTGTCGGCGGCGTTGGTGCTCGCCGGGCTAGCGGTGGCGTGGGTAGTCGGACGGCCGTTGCCGGGTCAGACTACCGTGTCCGCGATGGTGCCGGAGGGTTCCAACTTACCGGCTGAGGCCGTGGTCGTGCCCGGTACAGCCAAGGATACCCCGACGGGGTTCACCTCGGAAGTCTCCTGAACACCCGGCCGGTACCGATCACTCAATAACTGATACGCATGGGCATCAGCACGTACAGGAAGCTCGTCTTGATCTTCACCACACCCGGGCTCATCTCGTCGATCAGGTCGAGGTAAACCGTGTCGTCGGTCAACGCACGCAACGGAGCCATCAAAAACTCCGGGTTGAACGCGATGGTGAATTCCTTGCCGCCGTACTTGACCGGCAGCGACTCCTTCGCCTCGCCGATCTCGGGGCTGTTGGCGGCGATGTCGATGTTGTTCTTGGTGAAGATCAGCTTGATGCTGTTGCTCTTCTCACTGGTGAGCAGCGACACGCGGCGCACGGCGTTCAGGAACGTCTCGCGCTCCAGTTCGATGCGCTCCTTGGTCTCGTTGGGAATCACTTGGCGGTAGTTCGGGTAGTTCCCCTCGATCAGCTTGGAAACGAGCAGCGTGCCGTTGAGTTCAAAGGCTACCTGGTTCTCGCCGAGACGAATTTCGATGGAGCCCTCGTCCTTGAGCAGGCGCTGAAGTTCGTTGACGGCCTTGGCCGGGATGATGACGCTGGCTTCCTGGCCGGGGGCGATTTCCACTTCGAGGTCGACCATCGCCAAGCGGCGGCCGTCCGTGGCCACGAGCGCGAGCTTGCCTTCCTTGAAAGAACACAAGATGCCGTTGAGCACGTAGCGCGTCTCGTCGGTGGAGATCGCGTAGCTGGTCTTCTTGAGCGCGTCGCGTAGTTCGGCTTGCTTGAGCGTGTAGGACTTCGCACCCTCGAACTTCGGCAGCGGTGGGAATTCCTCCTCCGGCAGCCCGAGGATTTTGAAAAAGCTCTGGCCCGAGTTGATGCAGGCCACGTTCTTGCCGTCGCTCTCGAATTGCACGTCGCTGCTGGGCAATTCCCGGATGATGGTGAACAACCGCCGCGCGGGCAGGGTCGTCGCGCCCGGTTCCATGATCTCCGCTTCCACGTTGCAGCGCACGCCCACGTCAAGGTCGGTCGTGGTCATGTTGATCCCCTTGCCGTTGGTTTGCAGCAGTACGTTGGAGAGAATCGGCAGGGTCGTACGGGTGCTAACCACGCTTTGGACCTGCTGGAGGCCCTCGAGAAGCTTTTCTTTGCTGAGATGGAATTTCATACGGGGACGGAAAAACGGTTGGGGCAGCCCGGGGAGTAAATTTGTCTACAATACGACAGTTACGCGAATGTAGCATCTTTGGGGGAGAACGTGTCAAGAAATTGCGTCGGGGCCACAAGATGTTGCGTCCAGAGGCCGCGTTGCGATGGCGCAGGAGCGCCGTTGCGGGGCCGGCTGCGCCTGCGTTGCGGTGCACGCTTCGCGTGCGTTGCGGGTTGCTGGCTGCGTTAAATACCCGTAACTTCTGCCTCCTTGATCACCCACAACGCACCGCAGGCGCACCGCAACGTGGCCGCAAGCCACCCCGCAACGGCGCTCCTGCGCCACCGCAACGTGCCGCAGGCACCCCGCAACCCATGCTCTCTTCGCCCGTCGCACGCCACGTCCGTGATATCCCTCGTTCTGGCATCCGCGATTTCTTCGAGGTCGTCCAGAGCATGAGCGGCGTGATCAGCCTCGGCATCGGTGAACCCGACTTCGTCACTCCCTGGCACATCCGCGAGGCGGCGGTTTATTCCCTGGAACGCGGCCACACCGGCTACACTTCCAACCTCGGCCTGCCGAAACTGCGCGACGCCATCGCGGGCTACGTCGCTAAGCACTTCGGCATCGCGTACGACGGCCAGACGGAGGTGCTGGTCTCGGTGGGCGTCAGCGAGGCATTGGACCTCGCCCTGCGCGCGCTGCTCGACCCGGGCGACGAGGTGATTTACCACGAACCCTGCTACGTGTCGTACAGCCCGAGCATCGCGCTCGCCCACGGGGTGCCGGTGGCGGTGCAGACGGAAGCGGCGGACGGGTTCGCGTTGCGCGCCGAGGCGGTCGCCGCCGCCATCACGCCGCGCTCCAAGGTGCTGATGCTCAACTTCCCCACCAACCCCACCGGCGCGACCATGCCCCGGGCCGAACTAGAAGGCCTCGCCGCGCTCTGCCAGCGGCACAACCTCGTCGTGCTCACCGACGAGATCTACAGCGAACTGACCTACGACGGCGGCGAACACACCTCCATCGCCGCGCTGCCGGGCATGAAGGAACGCACGGTGTTCCTGCACGGCTTTTCCAAGGCGTTCGCAATGACGGGTTTTCGGATCGGCTACGCGTGCGCGCCGTCGGCGTTGATCGAGGCGATGATGAAGATTCATCAATACGGCATCCTATGCGCGTCGATCACCAGTCAGGAGGCGGCGGTCGAGGCGCTCCGCCACGGCGAACCCGACGTGGCGGCGATGCGGCGCGAGTACGAGGCGCGGCGCAACTTCATCGTGGGCGCGTTCAACGACCTCGGGCTGCCGTGCCACCAGCCGCGCGGGGCGTTCTACGTGTTCCCGGACATCCGGCCGAGCGGGTTGACGAGCCGGGAGTTCTCGCTGCGGCTGCTGAAGGAAAAGAAGGTCGCGGTCGTGCCGGGGACGGCGTTCGGCGCGGGCGGGGAGGGTTTCGTGCGTTGCGCGTACGCGACAGGCCTGCCGAAGATCAAGACGGCGCTCGGGTTGGTGGGGGAATTCTTGCGGGAACTCTGACGATGCCATCGCCGAAACGCTCAACGTGAGCCTCTCAAGAAGACATGCCTACCAAACACCCGAAGCGTGCTTCGGTGTTATACTACAAAGTTGATGCTACGCCTTCGGTTGCTCGCCGGACAGCGCGCGAATAATGGCCCTGGCAAGATACTCCTTGGGTAGTGTTCAAGCAGATGTTGAGTTTGAGGTGATCAAGGCGATGTTTGCCGAT
>CAXTOX010000101.1:0-5538 GCA_964245885.1 uncultured Chthoniobacterales bacterium
CTGCCGGGGCTGACCCGTGTTTTGTTCTTTTCCCACGGCTCACGCCGTGGGCTAAGTTCTGCCGCCCCTGCCGGGGCTGCCTAGACATCAAACTGTACCACCACCCCGTCCTCCAACCGCTTTGAACCTATAACAAATCCGCCACCCGCATCGTCGCATCCGGGAACTCCTCCGGTGCAATCAGGTCGTCATTCTGCTTTCGGGTGACTGACCCGTAGGAGCCATCCGGCGAAGGCTCGCGGTAGATCTCCACCCAGCGTCTTACCAGATTGACGATCCAATATTCCTTGATGCCGGCCTTCGCGTAGGCCACCAGCTTACGGCCCTGGTCAAAGCGCAGGGAACTCTCCGATACCTCAACCAGCAGGATGATGTCCTTGGGGCCGGGATGCCGGGTCTTGTATTCTTCGAGCAATGGGCGCAGCAGCGTGAAATCAGGCTGCGGCTGGGAGCGGTTGTTCAGCAGGATCGGGCTCTTCCTGTCCACTAGCCAGCGTCCTTCCCCTATCCAGGCGAAATAATTACCTAGGTATCTCCCGGCGTGTGAGTGGAATGGGCCGGCGGGGAGCATCTCGATCACTTCTCCATCGACTAGTTCCACCCGGGCGTCGGGGCCAAACGCGCCCTCGTCCGCCAGACGACAAAACTCTTCGACCGTGAGTCCCTGGATTGGAGTGGACACGACCATACGGACGCAGACTGCCCCCTTTCCGCTTCCCGCGCAAGCCTGGATGCAGGCGTGTTTTGCAACGGGTGCGAGGTTTGTGCAACCCCTAGCGTTTTCCGTTGCCGACAACCGCTAGAAATGGTATTTTCTATGTCTGCGCGAGAGAGTCTTCCGCCGAAGTTTTTGCCATGCCCAATCCGAACGAAAAAATCGAGCCCATCGACGTGTCCGTGGAAATGTCCAGGTCCTTCCTGGATTACTCGATGTCCGTCATCATCTCCCGCGCTTTGCCCGACGCGCGCGACGGCCTGAAACCTTCCCAGCGGCGCATCCTCTACGCGATGCACGACCTGTCGCTGTTCCCCGGCCGGCAGCACCGCAAATGCGCCAAAATCTGCGGCGACACCTCGGGCAACTACCATCCGCACGGCGAGGCGGTGATCTACCCGACGCTGGTCCACATGGCCCAACCTTGGGCGATGCGCGAACGGCTCGTCGACGGCCAGGGCAACTTCGGCAGCGTCGAGGGCGATCCGCCGGCGGCCATGCGTTACACCGAGGCGCGGCTGACGCACCTCGGCGCGGCGCTGATGGACGACATGGGCAAGGACACGGTCAACTTCGTCACCAACTACGACGAGACGACCACCGAGCCCGCGGTCTTCCCGGCGGCGTTCCCGAACCTCCTGGTCAACGGCGGCACCGGGATCGCCGTCGGCATGGCCACCAACATCCCCACGCACAACCTCGGCGAGGTCATCGACGCCGTGTGCGCGCAGGTGGACAACCCGGACATCACCACCGAGGAAATCCTCACCCACATCAAGGGACCCGACTTCCCGACGGGTTGCAATCTACTCGGGCTTTCCGGCATCCGTTCCTACGCGGCGACCGGACGCGGTTCGCTCAAGATCCGCGGCACGACGACCATCGAGGAAACCCGCGGCGGCAAGGAGCAAATCATCATTACCGCCATTCCCTACGCGGTGAACCGTGCCGTGCTCGTCGAGCGCATCGCGGAACTGGTCAACACCAAGGTCATCACCGACATCACCGCCGTGCGCGACGAGTCGGACGAGAACACGCGCGTCGTCATCGAACTCAAGCGCGAGGCCATCCCCCAGATCGTCGTCAACAACCTCTACCAGCACACCGCGCTGGAGACGACGTTCTCGGTCAACATGCTCGCCATCGACCACGGCCGCCCGAAGCTGCTGTCGATCAAGGACGCGCTTGGGGCGTTCATCGAACACCGCCGCGAGGTCATCCTGCGCCGCACGCGCTTCGAACTCCGCGCCGCCGAGGAACGCGCCGAAGTGCTCGACGGTTTCCTGGTCGCGCTGGCGAACATGGACGACTTCATCCGCATCATCCGCGAGTCGGCCAACCGCGACGAGGCGCGCGTCAAGCTGCTCGCCTTGCAGTGGAACGAACGCCAGATCGCGGCCTTCGGCATCGAACTGCGCGAGCCCCCCCGCCTCACGGAAGGCCGCTACGAACTCAGCGAGCGGCAGGCCAACGCCATCCTCGACCTGCGCCTCTATCAACTGACCGGCCTGGAACGCGACAAGACGATCGCCGAGTACACCGAGCTGATGGTCACGATCCGCGACCTCATGGACATCCTGGCGCGCGAGTCCCGCGTGCTGACGATCATCAAGGAGGAGTTGCAGACGATCAAAGGGAAGTACGCGACGCCGCGCCTGACCCAGATCGTGCCCGACGCGGGCGAGATCAACATGGAAGACCTGCTCGCCAACGAGGGTGAGATCATCACGATCACGCACGGCGGGTTCATCAAGCGCACCCCGGCCAGCGAGTACCGTTCGCAGCGGCGCGGTGGCAAGGGCGTCATCGGCATGGGCACGCGCGACGACGCGGGCGGCGACGGGGACAAGGGCGATTTTATCGAACACCTCTTCACGGCCAGCACGCACGACTTCCTCATGTTCTTCACGAAGACCGGGCGCTGCTACGTCACCAAGGTCTACGAACTGCCCGAGGGCAGCCGGACCTCCAAGGGCCGGAGCATCGTTAATTTCCTGGAGCTGCGCCCCGACGAGAAAATCGCTGCGACCATCCGCGTGCAGCGGCGCATCGTCCCCACGGACGAAGGCCCCGAGGACATGACGTGGACCGACCCGACCTTGCACGTCCTGTTCGCCACGCGGGCCGGCATCGTCAAGAAGACGGAGCTTTCCGACTACGGCAACGTGCGCAAGGGCGGCATCATCGCCATCAACATCGAGGACGGCGACGAGCTGATCGAGGCCGAGTTGACCAACGGCAACGACAGCCTCGTGCTCATCACCCACGACGGCATGAGCCTGCGCTTTAACGAGGAGGACGTGCGTTCGATGGGCCGCACCGCCACCGGGGTGTGGGGCATCCGGCCGGAGGACGGCGACTTCCTGGTGGCGATGGTCGTGGTCAAACCCGAGGCCACGCTGCTGGTCGCCGGCGCGAACGGCGTCGGCAAGCGCACGAGCTTCGAGGAATACCGGGAGCAGACGCGCGGCGGCAAGGGCATCATCACGATGAAGACCGGCGACAAGACCGGCGGCGTCGTGGGGGCCTTGACCGTCATGGATGCGGACGAATTGATGCTCACCACCAACCGGGGCAAGACGGTTCGCACGCGCGTGGGTGAAATCCGCGAGGCCGGCCGCAACACGATGGGCGTCAAACTGATCGACCTAGCCCGCAACGAGAAGCTCCAGGACATCGCTCGCGTTGTCAATCAGGGGGGCGACGAGGACTCCGAGGCCGCCCCGCTGCCACCGGCTGCCACCGATGAAGCGGCGGACGGCGAGGCGAACGAGGCAGACGACGACGCGTCCGACGAAAAGTGACGGCGAGTGAAATTTCCGGCGGCGGCGCTTGACGGAACGGAAGCCATCCCGGTATAAGCCTCGACAGGGACCAGCTTCTTGCCCGTCCGAAGGGCCGGCAAGAAAATGAGAATCCCGATGGTTGCCGCAGGTCGGCGAGACCGGTATGCTTTTGTTGATTGTCAAAAAAAGACCCTTCCGGTAGTTTGCCCGGCTGAGGCTCGATGCCCGCTTCACTTTGATTTCTCCCCATGGGTAACGCCTTTCATCAACCGGTCTTGCCGAAGCCACGCTTTTCGCTGGGCAAAATGCGGTTCGGAACGGTGGCCTGCCTTTGCCTTTGGGCGTCGTCCGGGTTTTCCCACGCCGCGGCGGCGGCGTCCGATCCCGCGGCCGCGGCCGCCACCGCCTACCGGCAGGCGTCCGAGAGTTTCAACCGGGAGGATTTCGCCCGTGCGCTCGATCTCCTGGACCACGCGCCGGAAGCGGGCAGGCCCGGCGAACAGGCCGACGTTTGGAATTTGCGCGGCGCGATTTACCTGCACCAGCGCCGCTACGACAAGGCGCGGGCGGCCTTCACCAAAGCCGTCGAAAAGGATTCCGGGCTGTGGGCGGCGAGGTTCAACCTCGCCGAGATCGATTTTCGCCAGGGCAAGTATGCCGAAAGCAGCAAGCAGTTCGAGGAACTGATGGGCCGCACGAGCCGCTGGACGCATTCCGACGAACACGGGTTTCTGCAATACAAGCTGCTGTTGACCCGGTTGCTCGCCGGCGAGAACAAACCGGCGCAGGCGTACATCGACGAACACCGCGGCGACCGCACGCCGCCGCTGATGTATTACTATTTGAACGCGGCGGTGGAGCATCACCGCAGGCACGGCAAGCAGGCCGAGGCCTGGCTGGCGCAGGCGGACGCGCACTACACGCCGGCCAACGAACAGGTTTTCGCCGAGTCGTTCCGTTCCTTGAACTGGGACACGCAACGTTCCGAGCGCCTGATCGCCGCGGCGCATCGTCGCGATGCCTCGCCCACGACCGCGGCCGCGATGGCGGTCGTCGAGCTGATCCCCGACCCGACGCCCGCGCCGCACTCCGCCGAGGTCCCGACGAAAAACTCCGCTGCCCCGGCCCCTCCATCCGCGGCGATGCCGGCCTTCCGGACCACGGCCCCTTCCGCGCCGCTCCTCCCGACCGAAAACCGGGAAGCCTTGCAGATGCCGCCGCCGGACGTCGGTCTGAACGACCTGCCTGAAAATCAATCGTCGGATGGTGCCGTGGCCCGTCAGACCGCCGACGCCGATCCCGTGCGGGATGCCGCCGTGAACAACGCTCCGGCAGACCCGCGCGCGGTGTACGCGCAGCCGATCGTCCTGGGCCGCCCGGGCGGCGCGGGCAGCAAACCCAAGGCCACGCCGGCGCCCGCTCCGGCGGACACGAGCGCGGCCACGCCGGCGGTGACGGCGACCGCCACGCCTGTGTCGTCTGCCTCGCCGGCTTCGAGCGCACCGCCCAAGCCGGAGTTCACCGCCAAGTACGAGCAGGCCTACATCCAGTTCCTGCAAAAGAACTACCCGGACGCCCGCAAGCTGCTGGACGATGCCGATGCCATTCAGCCGGGCCAGACCACTTCCGTGAACCTGCGCTCGCAGATCTTCAAACACTTCTACGAGTCAGCCTACGCGGCCTACAAGCAGCGTTCGGACTATCCCGGGGCCATCGCTCAACTCGACGAGGCCGAGACGACGCAGCCCAACCAGCCCGACGCGTTGAACCTGCGTGGGTTGACCTACTCCAAGCTGAAAGATTACGAACACGCGGAAGCGGCCTTCAAGCGCGCGATCACGGCCGACCCGCAGTTCTGGGCGGCGCGGTTCAACTACGCCGAACTGCCGTTCAACTACCGCAACTACACCGCGGCCCGCTCCCGGTTCGAGGAACTGAGCGCGGCCGGCGATGCCGCTGACGGTGGCGACGAGCCGCGCATGCGCCAGCACGAGCCCTACCAGCAGCGCCTTCTGCTCGCCGGTCGAGGCACGTGCC
>CAXTOX010000101.1:5548-8357 GCA_964245885.1 uncultured Chthoniobacterales bacterium
CGGCCCGCTCCCGGTTCGAGGAACTGAGCGCGCAGACCGATGCCTCCAAGCAGCCGCGCGAGGTGGAGTTGACGCAGTTCAAGATCTTCCTGACGCTGCTGCTGGAGGGGAAAGTGGACGGAGCCCGCTCGTTCATGCAGCACCTGGCTTTCACCGGCAAGACCCCCGCGCGGTATTTCTGTCAGGCGGCGCTGGAGTTCTACGGCGGCAGCGCCGACAAGGCGCAAATAGAGATTGACTCGGCGGGCAAGGACTTCCAGGCCCAGCCGAAGCTGGTGGACATTTTCAAGGAATCTTTCTACCGCATCGGCTGGCTCAACGACCCGGGCAACCCGGCCACCGGCCCGGCCCCCACCGCCCTTTCGCCCGGCGTGATGACGGCGGAGGCGACCCCGGCTCCGTCCATTGTGTCCACGCCGTCCAGCACCCCGGCGGTCGCCATGGAAACCCCGGTGCCCACCGTTGAGCCGACGCCGGTCGTCGCCGTGGCCACGGCCAACCCATCGCCCTTGGCGGTGGTCCAACCATCCGCGGCGCCGATCACGCCCGCGCCGACCGTTGCTGCCACCCCGGCTGAGGTCGCGGCTGCCACGCCCGCGCCGTTGGCAACACCGGCGGACGTGCGGCACGCCAAACTGTCGCGGAACGAAAACCTTGCACGCGTGCTGCTGATTGGGTTCGTGGTGATCACGATGCTCTTCAACTCGATCCGGCTCTACGCGGCGATGATAAGTCACAAGCCACGCCGGACGTTGCCCGTCAAACGCTCCCCTCTTTACGCCGACCAGCCGGAGGCGGAGCGGAACGACGAGGTGAAAACTCCACGCTAGGTCGCAACCTTTAGCTATTCAACGCACCATGATGATCGGTATTGCGGACCAGTTCAGTTTCATCCAGCTCTTCATAGGACTCGGTCTGCTCTTCGTCGCCCAAATGGTGTTCTTCCGCTACATGATGGGGCGGTTGAACTCCGATCCGGCCGAGCCGCCGGAAAGGGCGGCGGACGACCGGGAATCCGAAATCCTCGGCGACCAGCCGATGCGCAGTGCGGTTGGTACGCCGCGCTTGCGCCGTTTGCAGCCATCCCCCAGGACCGGTGTTTCTGCGGCGACTTCTGAACCATCCGCCAGCGCCAAGAGAACTTCGGACGCGGTTCCGGTGGAAAAGATTTCTACTGACAAAGCCGACCTCCCGCCAGAGAAGATGCCCGATCCGTACACTCCTCTGCCGATGGCGGCCAGCGAGAAACCTGCTCCACTTCCCAAGGAGGTGGTGCCGGTGCCGGTGCTGACCAGCCTACCCAAGCCGGAACCTGCGCCAGAGAAGCCGTTGTCCATGCCTGTGGCCGAAGCCAAGACGCCCGAGCCTGTGGTGGCCACCGCCAATCTTTCGGCTGCGCCGGTGGAGCCGCCTGCGACCAAAGCTCCGGTCGAGAAAATTCCGCTGCCGCCTCTGGCGACGGAGAAACCGGTGCCGGCCCTTCAACCGATGGCGGCTCTCCCCGTGCCCGCGATCGCCTCCGCCTCGCTCGTCCAAACTCCCGAGACAAATCCGGACGCGGTGCCCGCTGGCGGCGGCAACGCGCCGCCCGAGTCCAAGAAAGAAGAACCACCGTCGCAACCCGCGCCCATCGCACCTGCTCCGGCCGACGTGGTGCCGGTTTCCGCCATTCCGAGGCGCTTTTTCGTCAACCCCTTCGCAAAATCGACCGCCCCCAAGGAAACCAAGGCGGAAGAAACGCCTGCGACGGCGTCGGCTGCACCGACCATCGAACCGGCTGGCGAGGGGATTGTGGCCGTGAGCGGGCCGGCACCGCTGGAAGTCCCCGTGGAACCTTCCGCGACCACCGATGCCGAAGAATCGGACGATGTGAAAAAACGCAAGACCCCCAAGACCCCCAAACTGGTGCCGGAGCGCGCCGGTCTGGTGCTCATCCCGCCTGTCACCGCGAGCGAGGTCGCCAAGCCGTCCGCCGAGCCGGTTCCGGCTGCGGCTCCGGCCGAAGTGCCCGCGGCGGTCGAAGCCAAGGCCGAGCCGCCGACGGGGGCATTCGCGCTCAAGCCGACTGGCCCGGAGGACAGGAAAGAGCCGACGCCGCCTGCCAAGGTGCCGCCCGCGACCAGGCTGCTTGGCCGCCCGAGGATTTTCCTGCCCGCAAATTCCCCTGTCGCCAGCACTCCCAAGGAAGAACCCGTGGCCATCCAGCCCGCGCCCGAGCCTGCCGCTCCGGCTGTGATCATCGAGGAGACGGCCGCCCCTGCGCCGGAGCCGTCGTCCGCCGCCATTCAGGAGCTGGAAGTCGTCCAGGTGCCGGAAAGCAAGCCCGAGGCAAAGCTGGAACCCGCTCTCGAAGTCAAGCCAGAGGACAAGCTCGAGCCGTTGCCTGCCGAGACCGAAGCCAAGGTCGAACCGGAACCCGAGAAGGAACCCGTCGCACCCAAGGCGGAGGAGAAGCCAGCCGTCACCGAGGAGCAACCCGAGCCGAAGCCAAGCGCCGAGGAAATCAAATCGGAAGAGAAGCCCGCGGAAAGCGAACTTCCCGCGGCTGTGGCTCCCAAGCCCGAACCTGAATCGACACCCGCCGAGCCTGCCGCCGTGGTGCCGCCTCCCATCCCGGAACCGGTGGAACCGGTCGCCGCCATTCCCTTGGCAGCCGAACCGCCGTCCGTTTCAACGACGGTCACGGAGCGCGCCGAGCCAGCCATCACACCGACTTCGTCGCCGGAAGCCGCCGAGCCGGAAGAGAAGCTCCCCGAAGTCGAACCCCTCACGCCGCCGCCGGTGCCGCTGCTTCCGAAAACCGAGCCTG
>CAXTOX010000101.1:8367-11666 GCA_964245885.1 uncultured Chthoniobacterales bacterium
CCATCCCACGCGTCGTTTACTCCGGCAGATTTCATCACCACACCCGAACCTGTTATGCCATCCACCGAACTCACCACCAGCCCGTCCGCGACCGGACGCGCTTCCGCGCAATTGACCCTCGGCTTCGAGATCACGTCGCTGCAACTGACGCCGTTCTTCAAGCTGGGTGCCGTGCAACTCCGCCCGCTCTCCAACGTCGTCTCGCTGCACCTCATCGGGGCACAGCCGGAGAACCCGCTCGCCGCGGGCATCTCCTTCCAGATCGACCGCGTCGAACTCGATGGCTCGAAGATCAAGGCCATCTTGCTCAAGTTGCTCGGCGGCGCACAAGCTGCGACCACCCCGCAGCCGAAGCTGCAAGTCAACGCCGTGGAACTCTCCCAGGCGGCGGAAGGCGCGCCCATTTCGATCACGCCTTCGGACCAGACCTCCACGGCGGTGCAACTGCTGGCGACCTTCACGATTGCGGCGATGGATTTCACGCCGTCCTTTGAGATCGGTTCGCTCCGGCTGGAACCCACGTCCAACCAGGTGATGCTGCGTCTCGCCCCGTCCTCGCGGCCGGCTGCGCTGGACCTGCCGCCGGCGTTCGACGTGTCGACCGTTCAACTTGGTGGCGACGCGCAGATCGCCGCCGTGGCCTTGACCCCGAGCGCGCCGAAAGCGGCTTGAGGTAAGTCCCAGTTCACAAGGGCGAGGGTGGATGATAACGTCCACCCTCGTTTTTTCGGTTCCGGAAAGGCCTCTCGCAAAGGCTGCGAAGGACGTAAAGGGAGGAAGAAGGGGGTGGTTCCAGACCATCCAGCCAGAAGAAGCCTCGCACAGAGGTCACGGAGGGAAGAGGAAGAAAACGGGAAATTTCTGACCCTTCCTTGTAATCCCCTCTTCTCCGTGACCTCTGCGTCCTCTGTGCGAGGCTTCTTTCCTGTTCCCCTTTCTGCCCTTCGCGGCCTTAGCGGCCTTAGCGGCTTTTGCGAGAGGCTATCTTCGCCGGAATGAAAAGAAGTGCTGGCAGCCAGGGCGGCGCGTGCGATGGAGTTTGGTATGGCAATCGCACTACAACACCCGGACACCGCGCTGCTCATCATTGGCCACGGTTCGACCGTAAATCCTGACTCCGGCGCGCCCAGCCTCGCGCACGCCGCCGCCATCCGGAAGCGCAACCTCTTCGCCCGCGTGGCTTGCGTCTTCTGGAAAGAAGAACCTGCCATGCGCGACTGGCCGTTGTTGTTCGACGACGATCCCCGCATCCGGTCGGTGTGCGTGGTGCCCAATTTTATTAGCGAAGGGTATTTCACGCGCACGGTCATCCCGCGCGAGCTGGATCTTGACGACGCTCCCGTCACCCACCGCGTTGCCACGGGACAAGACTGGGTTTACTGCCCCCCGGTAGGTAATCATCCGACCATGACCGACCTGCTGCTCGGACGCGCCCGCGAGGTTGCTCCCGGCGTGCCCGAGGAACAGACGAGCCTGCTCATCGTCGGCCACGGCACCGGCCTCAACGACAACTCCGCCCTCGCCGCCAAGCATCAAGCCGGACTCCTGCGCGAACGCTCCCGCTACGCCGCCGTCCTGAGCACCTACATGGAGGAACCGCCGCTGATCGCCGATTGGGTAAAGATCACCGACACGCCCAACGTCGTGGTGGTGCCCTTCTTCATCTCCGACGGCCTGCACAGCTACCAGGACATCCCGGTGCTGCTCGGCATCGAGGCGGAACCCACCGCCAGCGCCAGCGAACGGCTCCGGGGCGGTGAGGTGTTCGCGCAAAATCCGCGCCATCTGCACGGGCGGTCGTTGTACTACGCGAGCGCCATCGGCACCGAGGCGCACTTCGCGGACATCATCGTCGAACAAGCCATCCGCTCACTCGAAACCGTCGAGAACGAACCGGTCGCCATCGGTGCCGGGCGGTGAGGGTTCCCCTGGTGTGAAACAGCCTTTGCTGCTCGGCCAAATTACGGTGACGGCGCTTGACGATGGCGACCACGAGTTGCGCCATGTGGAAGATGCCGACCGGCCAACGGCCGATCTCCGTCTGCACACCGACCCCGAGGATGCCGGGGTGCTTGCCCTGTACGACGACGCCGGAGGCTACCGTCCGCTGAAGACCGCGCCGAACCTGCGCCATGGCTGGCGCCTGGTCGTCCCCGATGAAGCGGGACTGCGGCTGGCGTTGGACCTGTTCTACCCGGCACGGATGGGAGCTTGGCGGGCGTTCCAAGCGAGACGGTTAGAGGCGACGCCCTTGCGCGAAACGCTCGGTCGGCAGACCGGCATGTACCGCGTCACGCAAAAGCTCACCGACGATCAGGCCGACGCGCTCGTGGGACGCTTCTGCCGCTCGGACGGCGGCTGTCTGCGGACGATCCTCTGGCGCAGGGATGCGGCAGGTGTGGTGGCATCCACGCGGCTGCCGCCGGAGAAGTTCGACCCTGGGTACGACCAGACGCCCGGCGAAAGGACCACGGCAAACTTCGTGCCTCTGCTTTGCCAAGAAGCGTGCAATCTCCTGGTGGCCGAGGCGCGGGCGGTGGTCAAGGGCGAGCGTGCAGCGGGCGAGGGATAGATCGCTTTTTCAGGGGGATCATCCATCCACCCGGAGGGTAGGTCCCGTGTTACTTGCTTTGGCCATGCTCCTGCGCGCCCGCACCCTCGTGACCATGGACGGACCGCCCGTCGCCGACGGCGCGGTGCTCGTACGGGGCAACACGGTGGCGGCGGTCGGCCGCTGGGAGGATCTGCGGGGTGAGTTCTCCGGCGAGGAGGTCACCGATCTCGGCGAGAACACGTTGCTGCCGGGGTTCATCAACGCGCACTGCCACCTCGACTATTCCGGCCTGCGCCACGCCATCCTGCCGCCGAACGGCTTCGCGGAGTGGGTCGGCCGCATCAACGCCGTGAAGCGTTCGCTGGACGCAGACGACTATCTGCAAGCCATCGCGCGAGGGTTCCGCGAATACGGCCGATGGGGGGCCACGACGCTGCTCAACGTCGAGTCCTTCCCCGAACTGATGTGGAAGATGCCCGCGCCGCCGCTGCGGACGTGGTGGTTCTACGAGATGATCGATGTCCGCCGCGTCATTCCGACGGAAGAACTCGTCACGGGCGCGCTGAGCTGCTTCACGGCGCGTCGTTTCAAGCTGAGTCTGGAGCCGCTTGACAGCGGTTTCACGTTCGGTGGCCGCAGCCTCCAGTTCAGCCAAGCGACCCGCGTTGACGCGGGAGGCTTCCGCTTGAGCGGTGCGGGTCAACTCGCGGGTGAGAGCGTCACGCTCCTTGGCAAGCCGGCTGTC
>CAXTOX010000101.1:11676-14289 GCA_964245885.1 uncultured Chthoniobacterales bacterium
CTCTTCTTCCAGGAAGAAGCGCAGGAACACTATCCCGGCTGGCTCGGCGGCCGGGGATTGAGCCCGCACGCGCCGTACACCGCCTCGGCCGAGATGTACCGGCTGGCCCGCGATTGCGCTGCCCGCACCGGGATGCCTTGGACCACGCACCTCGGCGAATCACGCGACGAACAGGACATGTTTGTGCGCGGGCGTGGTCCGCTGCACGATTTCCTCGCCGGAATGGGGCGGCCCATGGAAGATTGCGGTCGGGGGAAATCTGCCTTGGCGACGCTCACCGCCGCCGGCTGCCTGGGGCCGGATTGCATCGCCGTACACCTCAACGAGTGGGAGGAGGAAGATTTCGCGTTGGTCGCTCCCGGCGGTCCGCTGGCGGGGATGACGATTGTCCACTGCCCGTTGAGCCACCGGTACTTTCGGCACCACGCGTTTCCATTAGCACGTCTGCGCGAACTGGCGGTCAACCTGTGCGTCGGCACCGACAGCCCGGCCAGCGATGGTTCGTTTTCTCTGCTCGACGAGTTGCGTGCTTTGTCGGCCGTCGTGCCGTCGCTTTCGCCGCCCGTACTGCTGGAGACCATCACCCGTGCGCCTGCCCGTGCCTTGAGCTTGGACGGCTGCTTGGGCTGCATCCGGCCGGGTGCGTTCGCCGATCTGATCGTCCTGCCTTGCGGCGATGGCGACGTGGGCAAAATTCATGCCGAGATCCTAGCTTGTCGACGGCCAACGGAGTGGGGAATGGTAAACGGACAGATCTTGAACGAGTCGCGCGCCTGAAAAATGTCGTATTTAAGAATTTTTCCTTCCCATGTTCTCACATTTGCGATAGGTAGACGCTCGTTGTTCAATTTGAACTCTCGCTAGAAACGCTCCTCTCGCCGCCCTAACTATGGCCAAGATTGTCATTATCGACGACGAACCGACGATGGTCGAAGTCATCTCGACCTTATGCCGCGAAAACGGTCACACGGTCTCCCCCTTCAACTCGGCCGAAAAGGCCTTGGAGGAACTTCCCGGAATCAATCCGCAAGTTGTCATCGCGGATATCAAAATGGAGAAAGTCACCGGCTTTGACGTGCTCCAGGAATGCCGCCGAACCCTGCCGCAGACCGCCGTCATTCTCATCACCGCGTATGCTTCGGTGGAGAAAGCGGTCGAGGCGATGAAACTAGGTGCTTACGACTTCATCACCAAGCCCTTCAAGATCGATGAGTTGAAGTTCACCGTGCAGCGGGCGCTCGACTACCAGTCGGCCGTGCGCGAGAACGTGTACCTCAAGAAGGAGGTCAAGAACCGGTATCGCTTCGAGAACATCGTCGGCACCAGCCGCGCGATGACGGAGGTGTTCAACCTCATTAACAAGGTCGCCGACACGGACAGCACGATCCTGATCCAGGGCGAGAGCGGCACAGGCAAGGAACTCGTCGCGCGCGCATTGCACTTCAACAGCAAGCGTTCCAACGCGCCGTTCGTCGCCGTGAATTGCTCGGCGCTGCCCGAGAACCTGCTGGAGAGCGAGCTGTTCGGCCACAAGAAGGGGGCGTTCACAGGGGCGTTTCAGGACAAGATCGGTTTGTTCGAGGAGGCCGAGGGCGGGACGATCTTTTTGGACGAGGTCAACTCCATGGCGCTGTCCTTGCAGACCAAGCTGTTGCGGGTGCTCCAGGAACGCATGATCCGGCGCGTGGGCGACACCAAGACGGTGCCGATCAACGTGCGCGTGGTGGCGGCTTCCAACGAGCAGTTGCAGGCGAAGATGCGCAACGGTAGCTTCCGCGAGGATTTGTTCTACCGGCTGGCGGTGATCCCGATGGATCTGCCGTCGTTGCGCGAGCGCGTGGAAGACATCCCGCTGCTGGTGAATTATTTCCTCCAGAAGAATTCCAACCAGACCAACACGGAACCGAAGAAGATCGAGGCCGACTCGCTCGAAACGCTGGGCCGCTACGCGTGGCCCGGCAACGTGCGCGAATTGGAAAACTCCATCGAGCGCGCGTGCGCGTTGTGCGAGGACGGTCTCATCCGCGTGGCGGACCTGCCGCCGCACATCCAGGGCCGGCAGGGCGGAGCGGCGGGCGAGAACAACATCATTGAGATGCCCATCGGACTGCGCTTGGAGGAGTTCATCGCCAACGAGGAGAGGGCGTACATCGAGCAGACGTTGCGGCACAACAACGGTTCGCGCGAGAAGACGGCCAGCATGCTGGGCATCAGCATGGCGACGCTGTACCGCAAACTGGAGCTGAAGAACAAGCAGCGGGCGTAAGCTTCTGCGAGAAAATCAGCATGCCGAACCAGCCCGACAGTGTATCTCGATCGGCTTTGTGGATCTGGTAGCCCCGGCAGGGGCGCAAGAGTTTAGCCCACGGCGCAAGCCGTGGGAAAGGTTGCCCAAAAGCTTCACAGCCCCGGCAGGGGTGTAAGAAAACCAGCGCGGTGTTCGTGCATGGCAGCCGTCTTTTCTTACGCCCCTGCCGGGGCTCGTGCGTTCAACGTGGTTGACCCACGGCTTACGCCATGGGCTAGACTCTCACACCCCTGCCGGGGCTGCGGAGACCCTAGAGCATAGATCATTTCGGTAAGCTACAGTAGCCGCAGTGAGAGAAGTAAGCG
>CAXTOX010000102.1:0-13895 GCA_964245885.1 uncultured Chthoniobacterales bacterium
GGGCTGGCGCATAGCCGCCAACTTAGCTCAGAAAAGTGCAGGACACCCTCTAGAGGTAGCTGAGTGGGTCGAGGCCAGGAAAGCATCCGAGCGTGAGCAGGGTCTCAACGCGACGCGGTGGCATCACGGCCAAGCAGCTTTCTCTATCGTCCAGCTTCCCCTCAGTTCCTGCACCGGGCAGCAGCGACCACCATGGGGTTGCTGCTGATGGTCATCGTTCATGCTGCCAGCGTGAGCGAACAGGCCGGGGCCAGACAGACCATGGAAAGAGTGGCCGCCGCCAAAGCGGCAGGCACCGCGTTCTTCAAGCGCCTGCGCTTGCTATGGGTGGGCGCGGGCTACCAGGCAGGCAAGAACTTCTGCGCCTGGGTCAAAACCCTGCTTGGCTGGCAGGTGGAGGTCATCCGGCGGCCCGAGATCAACGCGCAAAAGAAAGCGGGCTTTATCCTGCTTCCACGCCGCTGGGTGGTTGAACGTACTTTTGCCTGGCTGGACAACTACCAACGACTCAGCAAAGACTACGAGCAGCTACCTCAGAGCAGCGAAACGATGGTCTATCTTGCCATGACCAACCTCATGCTCCACCGCCTCAAACCGGGCTGAAAACCCGCTTCTCACACGCTTTCTGAGAGTGAGCGTGACGACGACAGCAGAGTTTTCAAAGGGACTTGGTCGGTCATTTTCATGCCATAGCCTTCCAAGCCGACGACCTTGCGTGGATTGTTCGTCAACAACCGGAACTCGCGTACTCCGGTGGCCCACAGGATCTGAGCGCCTAGACCATAGTCACGCAAATCAGGTAAAGAACCTTTAGACTGTTCTGTTGTGTCATTCCCAGAATCTTCGTCCCCTGGCGTATAAGCATGGATGCTGGAGGCAAACTTTGCCCCGTTCCCATTTTGCTTTAAGTAGACCAAAACACCTGCTCCTTCTGATTCAATCTGCCTGAGGGCTGCATGAAGTTGGCTCGCGCAGTCGCACCGTCTTGAGGCGAGAACATCGCCAACTAAACACTCGGTGTGAACTCTGACCAACACGGGAGCTTGAGGGTCGATCTGGCCTTTGACTAACGCAACATGGTCTGTCCCGTTTAGCTGATTGCGGTAAAGATGGAGTACAAAATCGCCGTAATCAGTGGCCAGATCGATCACTTCCAAGCGCTCCACGAGTTGTTCTCGCCGACGGCGATAGGCGATCAGATCACGAATAGTGCAGAGTTTCAATCCGTGTCGTTGCTTGAAACCCATTAGTTCGGGCATCCGTGCCATTGTTCCATCGTCGTTAGCGATCTCCGCTAGCACGCCCGCGGGCCTCAACCCGGCAAGTCGGACGAGATCGACCGCCGCTTCAGTGTGGCCAGCCCGACGCAACACGCCGCCTTGGCAGTAACGCAAAGGAAACACATGTCCAGGTCGCACAAAGTCACTAGGCATGGTCGAGGGCTGTGAGAGCAAGCGAATGGTCTGCGCGCGATCGGCAGCGGAGATGCCCGTGGTGATATTCTGAGCCGCGTCGATACTGACAGTGTACGCTGTGCGCATCCGCTCAGCGTTGGCTGCAGGCGGGGTCATCAACGGGATTGACAGTCGGTCAAGTTCACTTCCTTCCATGGGAACGCAAACTACTCCGCTTGTGTATCTTACCATGAAAGCTACCAGCTCAGGAGTCGCTTTCTCCGCGGCGAAGATCAGGTCCCCTTCGTTTTCACGGTCGATGTCGTCGGTGACGATGACCATTCGGCCCGCACGCAGCTCTGCCAGAACATCTTCGATAGAATCAGAAACTCCGGCATGTTCAGTGGAGGAGGTCGCGGCAGTCATCAGATGCTTCTGCTACGTCAGTCTCCCTGTTTTGACAAGTAGCCAAGAAGATTTGGCTTGGTCACGCACCCAATTGCCCGGGCAGACGTCTGGACAGGGTTGTTTGTTTCGGCTTTCGACGTTTTGTTGGCTTCAGCATTAACATTTCAAAAAAACCGAAAAATTGTTTGACGGAAAATGGCCCGAACATCTAATGTGTCTTTATCCAAGGCTGGATAATTATTCAGATTGGGTGCTCCCCCCATGACTGAGCGCGAACTCCAATACAGATCAGTTCTCTACCGGAAGGGCGTCCTATCCCTGATCAAGGAGTGTGGTGCCGGGCACATGGGCGGTAGTTTGTCCGCCGTCGACATTCTCAACGTGCTGTACAACCGCTTCTTGCGGATTGATCCGACGAACTTCCAAGACCTCGACCGCGATCGCTACGTGCAGAGCAAGGGGCACTGTGTCGAGGCACTTTACGTGGTCCTAGCCGACAAAGAGTTTTTTCCCCAAGAGAAGCTGCACACTGTCAACCAATACGGTTCACATTATATCGGCCACCCAACACGCGAGATAAACGGCATCGAGCAGAACACGGGTGCCCTTGGGCACGGTTTGTCCTTCGCAGTAGGAGCCGCGCTCGCTGCCAAACTGGATCAACGTACGTTTCGCGTTTTTACTTTGTTGGGTGACGGCGAGCTGGCTGAAGGATCCAATTGGGAGGCGGCAATGACCGCGGCGCACTACAAGCTCGATAATTTGACCGTGATCGTGGATCGCAATGGTTTGCAGATCACTGGCCGGACAGAAGAAGTAGCTGGATTGGAACCGCTGACCTCCAAATTCGAAGCCTTCGGTTTTGCCGTGCGTGAATGTGACGGCAACAGCATCCCCGAATTGCTAGCGACGTTGGGAGAACTCCCCTTCGTGCCGGGCAAACCTAACTTGGTACTAGCCCACACGCGCAAAGGCAGTGGCATCAGCTTCATGGAGGATACTCCGAAGTGGCACCATCATGTACCGAGCGAGGAAGAATATCAGCTCGGAATGAGCGAACTGGAGGCGGTGGAAGCCAGCTTGGCACGATGAACGCCGAAGCAAAATCCAACCAAGAAGTCTTCGCTGATACCGTGCTGGAATTAGCGCGAGGAAACCGGGATGTGCTCGTGGTCACCAGCGATTCGCGCGGCTCGGGGAAGCTCGTGACATTCGGAAAAATCCTGCCCGCCCAGATCGTTGAGGTCGGCATCGCCGAGCAGAACCTCGTCGGAGTTGCCGCCGGATTGGCGTCCGCGGGGAAAACCGTTTTTGCAATCTCCCCGGCGTGTTTCCTGACGGCGCGTGCGCTGGAGCAAATCAAGAACGACGTGTGTTACTCGGATCGGCCGGTGAAAGCCGTTGGCATCAGCGCGGGCGTTTCCTACGGCGCGCTCGGTACCACGCATCATTCCCTGCATGATTTCGCGGCCCTCCGGGCCATCCACAACATCACGATCGTTGCTCCGGCCGACAATGACGAGACCGAGCAGGCGGTGCGCTCGGCGGCGACGACCCGAAGCCCGTTTTATCTGCGCTTCGGCAAAAAGAAGATGCCCTTCCTGCCTGCGGTCGAGGGGACGGGGGGATTTCAATTGGGCAAGGCGCGCCTGGTCTGTGAGGGTAGCGATCTGACGTTCATCGCCAACGGCGAGACGGTGGCGGCGGCCGTCGCGGCAGCGGAGCAGCTCGCGGCGGACGCCGGTTCCGGGTTGCGTTGCCGCGTACTGAGCATGCACACGATCAAGCCTTTGGACGAAGCCGCGGTTCTGCGCGCCGCGGCGGAGACCGGTGCCATCATCACGGTGGAGGAACACAGCATGCACGGAGGACTCGGCGAGGCTTGCGCTTCCCTGCTCCTCCAACACCGTCGAGCCGTCCCTTTCCACATCGTCGGGTTTCCGGATGAACACACCGTGACTGGTAGCCAGACGGAAATTTTCAAGCATTATGGCATTGATGGTGCGGGCCTCGCGCAAACCGCCCGGCGCTTGCTGACGAAACGATAGAATGTAATCACCTCCATTTATGGGATCCCCCCAGATCCATCTTCCTCCCGGCGGCTGCGCGGCTGCTCCTTCCCCGTCTTCCTTCGGCGGGGCCGGTCGCGGATCGCAAACCACCGCTGGTGTCCGCCGCCTTCGGCCATCCGCTCCTGTCCACCCATGAGCGCGGACAACATCGAAGCCGGAGCCACGGCTGCGGTCACCCCAGCCGACGCACCGCCGGGCAACTCCGTGCGACGCCGGGTCGCCCGGCTCGCTGGTTGGCTGATCGGCGTGCAGGGTCCTTTGATCGGGCTGCTGGTTCTGGGCGTGGCGTTTACCCTCGCCTCGGACGTTTTCCTGACGGTGCGCAATGGCCTCAACGTCCTCGATCAGGTGACGGTACTGGGGATCTTGGCGGTCGGGATGACGGCGGTGATCATCATCGGCGGCATTGATCTTTCCGTGGGTTCCATCCTCGCCCTGTCGATGATGGTGATGGGTTGGCTGCACGAGACCTACAACGTGCCGTTGTCACTCGGGATTCCCATCGCGCTACTCGTCGGGGCGCTCTGCGGGCTCACGAACGGCTTGCTGGTGACCCGCGCGAAACTACCGCCCTTCATCGCGACTTTGACCATGATGTCCGTCGCGCGGGGCTTGGCGAACATCGTCACCGATGGACGGCAGATCGTAGGTTATCCCGATTGGTTCACCCGGTTGGCCACCATCCGTCACTTCGGATTCTTTTCCGTCACCGTCGGGTTGTTCCTGGCGCTCGTCGCGGCGACGTGGACCTTTCTGCGTTACCGTGCCACCGGACGGTCGCTTTACGCCATCGGCGGCAGCGCGGAGGTCGCGCGCCTGGCGGGGATTCATGTCCGACCCCTGACGGTCTGGGTTTACACGGCTTCGGGGGTGCTCTCGGGACTGGCCGGCGTGGCCTTGGCCAGCCGGCTGGACTCCTCCCAGCCTAGCGCGGGGTTGGGCTACGAGCTGGACACCATCGCGGCCGTGGTAATCGGCGGGGCCAGCCTCAACGGCGGCGTCGGCGGGATGGGAGGAACGGTGGTGGGCGTGTTCATCATCGGCGTGCTTCACAACGGGCTAAACCTCACCGGAGTCTCTCCTTTCATCCAGCAGGTGGTCATCGGCGTGGTCATCGCGCTCGCCGTGACCTCCGACACCCTCAGGCGGCGGGGGGGATGATGGGTTCATTTGCCCGCCGCCTCCAGCCTTGCCCGTTTTGATCCCTGTCAGTCGCAGTAAAAACCTAAAAACAAACCATACATCATGTCCCTCCGAACCACCTGTCTCACCGTCGCGGCGGCATTCAGCCTGAGCGCTGTTGTCGCCACGCCTTTCACCCTCCAAGCCCAGGAGAAATCCGAGGGCCCCATCGGCCTGGCGGTCGCCAACTTGCAGGCCGACTTCTTCAATCAAATCAAGCAATCCGTCGAAGCCGAGGGCAAAGCCAAGGGGATCCAAGTCATCACGGTCGATGCCAAGGGCGACTCCGCCACCCAGGTCAGCCAGGTCCAGGACCTGTTGACGCGCGGCATCAAGGCGTTGATCTACATCCCGGCCGGAGCCACGGCGGCCAGTGTTCCCGTGAAGGCTGCCAAAGCGGCGGGAATCCCCGTGGTGGCGGTTGACCGCAACGCGCCCGACGCGCCCGGCGACACCTTCATCGCCACCGACAGCGTGTCGGCGGCCCGCACCCTGGGTGAGTACGTCACCAAAATTACCAATGGCAAAGGCAGTGTCGCCATCATCCAGGGCCAGCTCGGCACCACGCCGGAGATCGACCGCGACAAGGGTTTCAGCGAAGCGCTGAGCAAAAGCCCCGGTCTGAAGGTGATTGGCAAGCAGGCCAGCAAGGCCTGGGCGCAGGACGAGGGTTTCGCCATCGCGCAGGACATGCTCCAGCGTCATCCCGACATTTCCGTCTTCTTCGGCCGCGCGGATGCGCTGGCGCTGGGCGCGGCCCAAGCGGTGAAAGTGGCCAACGTGGACCACAAGGTCGTGGTGGTGGGTTTTGACGGCGACGTGGCCGGTCTGAAGGCCGTCAAAAGCGGCACCCTGGATGCGACCATGGCCCAGCGCACCCAGGCCATGGGCCGCCTGGCGTTCCAATCGGCGCTCGACCTGATCGCGGGTAAGACCGTGCCCAAGGAACAGCTCCAAGAGGCCACGCTGGCAACTAAGGAAAACGTCGATCCGTTCATCGAGAAACATCCGTAAAGCGGCGCCACGTCCGTTGCTCCGACGCGCGATGATCTCACCCACCCTCAACGACCCTCCGGAAGGAAGGCCCCCTGCCGCAACGTCACGGCTGTCCGTCCGCGGCATCGGCAAGAACTACGAGGGGAACGTGGTCCTTTCCGGGATCGACCTGGATTTGTACCGGGGTGAGGTCGTCGCGCTGCTCGGCGAAAACGGCGCGGGCAAATCCACGCTGTCTTCTATTATCGCCGGGTCGGTCCGACCCTCCGAGGGCAGCATGACCTGGGAAGGTGCGCCCTACGCACCCGCTTCTCCCGGGGAGGCCATCGACCGCGGGGTCGGCCTCATCCACCAAGAGATGCGGCTCCTGCCGGACCTCTCCGTCGCGGAGAACGTCTTCGTCGGCCGTCTGCCGATGCGCGCCGGGAAGGTGGACCGTGACACGATGAACCGGCGCGCGGCGGAACAACTGCAACGCCTCGGGCTTGACATCGCGCCGACGCGCCTGGTGCGGACCCTGCGCGTGGCCGCGCAGCAGCAGGTGGAAATCGCCAAGGCTCTCACGCTCAACGTCAAGCTGCTGATCCTGGATGAACCCACGGCGGCGCTCGGCGGCGAGGAGACCAACCGGCTTTTCGCGCAGATCGACGCGTTGAAGCGGCAGGGGGTCACTTTCATTTACATCTCCCATCGCCTGGAGGAAATCGCGCGCATCGCGGATCGGGTGATCGTCCTGCGCGACGGCCGCCTCGTGGGCCAGCACCGTTCCGCCCAGGTGCCGGTCAGCACCCTGCTTGAAAACATGGTGGGCCGCAGCGTGGACCGCCTTTTCCCCAAGGTGGATGTGCCCGCCGAGAGCGCGGAAATGCTGCGAGTCGAAAATCTCACCGGCCGGGATCGCGCTTTCCAGGACGTTTCGTTCAGCGTGCGCGCGGGCGAAATTTTCGGCATCGCCGGGATCGTCGGCGCGGGCCGCACGGAACTGGTCCGCGCCATCGCGGGGGCTGATCCGCTCGCGGCTGGTACGGTGACCGTGGACGGCAAAAAGTTGCGGCTGCAAAACCCGAGCGACGCCATCGAGGCCGGACTGACCCTGGTGCCCGAGGATCGCAAGGCGCAGGGCGTGGTGCTGGACCACACCGTCGCCAGCAACATCGCGCTGGGCAACTATCCGACGCTGGCCCCCGGCGGCTGGCTCTGGCCGCGCGCCGTCAACGCTTTCGCGGCGGCCGGCATCGAGCGTCTCGGCGTCAAGGGGCGCGGCGGCCAGTTGACGCGCTTCCTCTCCGGCGGCAACCAGCAAAAGGTCGTGCTCGCGCGTTGGGTGGCCCGTTCGCCGAAGGTGTTCATCCTGGACGAACCCACGCGCGGCATCGATGTCGGGGCGCGTGCCTCCATCTACGAGACCATCGCCAACCTGGCCCGCGCCGGGATGGCGGTGGTGGTCGTCAGTTCCGATCTGGAGGAAGTGCTCGGCTTGTCGCACCGCATCCTCGTCCTCGCCCGCGGCCGCAACCAGGGCATCCTCGACGCGGCGGAGGCCAGCAGCGTCGCCGTCATGGAACTGGCCACCGCCTGAACGCTTTTCTCGGCACCGAATCTTCTATGAACCTATTTGATCTCGCGGGTAAAACCGCCTTCGTGACCGGTGGCGGAAGCGGCATCGGTCAGCGACTCGCGCTCGGCCTGGCGGAGGCGGGCGCGGACATCGCCGTCTTCGACCTGGCCGCCAGCGCCGGCCTTGAGGAAACGGTGGCGAGCATCGAGAAGCTCGGCCGCCGGGCGGTCGCCTGCACCGGGGATGTCACGAACGCCGACGACCTGGAGCGCGCCGTGTCCGGGGCCGAGAAGGAGCTTGGCCCGGTCGCTGTGGCGCTCAACTGCGCCGGGATCGCCAGCGCGGCCCCGGCCGAGGACATGGCGCTCGCGCAGTGGCAGAAGATGCTGGACGTGAACCTGACCGGCATCTTTCTTTCCTGCCAGGCGGAAGCGCGGGTCATGCTCCCCCGGAAGGCGGGGGCCATCGTCAACATCGCCTCGATGTCCGGCGTCATCGTAAACCGTGGAATCACCCAGGCTCACTACAACGCGTCGAAAGCGGGAGTTATCCATCTCTCCAAAAGTCTGGCGATGGAGTGGAGTGACCGGGGCGTGCGGGTCAACTCGATTAGTCCCGGGTACACGCTGACGCCCATGAACCGCCGCCCCGAGGTCGCGGAGCAGCTCAAGCAATTCGCCGCCGATACTCCCCTGGGCCGGATCGCCAGCGTGGACGAGATGGTCGGCCCGGCCATTTTCCTGTGCAGCGAGGCGGCGGCGTTTTGCACCGGGGTGGACCTCCTGGTGGACGGCGGCTTCGTTTGCTGGTGACTTCGGTTACCAATGATTCCTATGAACCTGACACGTTTCACCGGACAAACCGTCCTCATCACGGGAGCAAGCCGGGGCATCGGCAAGGGACTCGCGGAGCGTTTCGCGGCCGAGGGGGCCAACCTGGTTCTTTCCGCCAACGAGGACGCCGTCTTCGACGTGGCCGCAGCCCTGGACAAAGGCGGCGTCAAGGCCGTCGCGGAACGCTGCGACGTGACAAGCAAGGACGATGTCGAGCGACTCTTCCGCCGGGCCATGGAAACTTTCGGCCGGGTGGACGTGTCCATCCAGAACGCCGGGGTGATCACCATCGCCAAGCTGGACGAGTTGCCCGAAAGCGACTGGGACAGGGTCATGGCCGTGAACACCAAGGGCGTTTTCCTCTGCTGCCAGGCCGCGGCGCGGTTGATGGTGGCTGCGGGGCGGGGGAGGATCATCAACACGGCGTCGGGTCAGGCCCGCCAAGGATTCATCTACACGCCGCACTACGCCGCGAGCAAGTTCGGGGTGGTGGGAATCACGCAAAGCCTCGCCAAGGAACTGGCGCCGCACGGGGTAACGGTCAACGCTTTCTGCCCGGGGATCATCGACACGGACATGTGGGCGTACAACGACGCGGCCTGGGGCAAATTACTGGGGGACTACCAGCCCGGGGAGTTGATGAAGGAATGGACGGGCAACATCCCGATGAAGCGCGTGGGCACGCCCGGCGACGTGGCGGGCCTGGTGGCCTTCCTGGCCTCGGAGGACGCGGCCTACATCACGGGGCAAACCGTCAACGTGGACGGCGGCCTCTTCATGTCCTGAGCGGCGTCTCCTTTTCCGCGGCCCATGGCGAACGACTGGATCCTGGCGATTGACCAGGGCACGACCAATACGAAGGCCATCGCCCTGGCGGACGACGGCACGGTCCGGGCACGGGCCTCCGTGCCGATGCCGGTCTCCTTTCCTCAACCGGGTTGGGTGGAGCAGGACCCCCGCGCGCTCTGGAGCAGCGTCCTCCAGGTGGTGGACGGCTGCCTCAAAAAAATGGCTCCGGCCCAGCCGGCCGCCATCGGCATTTCCAACCAGCGCGAGACGGTTCTGGCCTGGGAGCGCGCCGGCAGCCGTCCGCTGGGTCCGGCGATCATCTGGCAATGCCGCCGCACGGCGGATTTTTGCGAGGAACTGCGGGCGCGCGGGCTCGAACCCTGGCTGCGGGAACGCACCGGCCTGACGGTGGACCCCCTGTTTTCGGCGTCCAAAGCCTCCTGGCTGCTCCGTCGGATCGCGGACGAACGCGGCCGTGATCCGCGCGCCGACGTTTGCGTGGGGACGGTCGATGCGTGGCTGCTGTGGAATCTCACCGGCGGGGCGGCTTTCGCCACCGACGTGTCGAACGCCGCGCGCACGCAACTGCTCAACCTACGCACCGCCGCGTGGGACCCGGAAATTCTGGCGCTCTTCGAGGTGCCGGAAACCGTTCTGCCGGAAGTTCGTCCTTCTTCCGGGGTGGTCGGCGAATCCGTCGCGTTGGGCCGATTGCACGCCGGCATCCCGATTGCCAGCATGATCGGGGATTCGCACGCGGCACTCTTCGGCCAGCGCGGTTTTCTGCCGGGTTCGATCAAAGCGACCTATGGGACCGGGTCTTCCCTGATGACCCCGCTGCCCGAACTGCGGCTGTCCTCGCGTGGTCTGTCTTCCACGGTGGCGTGGAGTCTGCCCGGCCGGCCGCCGATCTATGCGCTGGAGGGAAACATCACGGTCACCGGCGCGGCCGTGCAATGGTTCGGCCAGTTCGTTGGCGGTCCGGCGTCAACCAATCCCGTGGAGGCGGTGGCAAACCTGGCAAGGGATGCCGGTGGCGACACGGGCGGCGTCTATGTCGTTCCTACCTTCGCCGGGCTCGGCGCCCCGCACTGGAACGAATCCGCGCGGGGGTTGATCTGCGGTCTGACGCGGGGGAGCACGCCCGCGCACGTGGCGCGTGCCGTGTTGGATTCCATCGCCTACCAGGTCCAGGATGTCTTCGCGGCCATGCAGGCGGACAGCGGCGCGCCGCTGGTCGCCTTGCTAGCCGATGGTGGGGCGACGAGCAACGATGATCTGATGCAGTTCCAGGCGGACCTGCTCGGGGTACCCGTGCAGCGGAACGCCTCGCCCGACGTTTCGGCTCTCGGGGCGGGTTTTCTGGCGGGTTTGGGCGTCGGACTTTGGCGTGACTTGGAATCCATCGCGGCACTGCCGCGCGCTTCCGGCAGAGTGTTCGAGCCGCGGATGGACGCCGCCCGCCGCACCGCGCTTTTGGAAGGCTGGCGTGCCGCGGTGGCGCGCGCCGCGCTGTCCGTCTGAAAGCCTGTTCTTGGAACAAGGAGAGGGGTGGAAAAACTATCCCTTCTCCAGCAGCCAGTCTGCGGTGCGGCGGTCGGTGATCAAGACGTTGATAAATCCTCCCCGGAGGGCGCCGCGGATGGCTTCCCGCTTGGCCTGCCCGCCGGCGACGCCGACCGAGCGCTTCAACGCGCGCAACGCGTCGAGCTGCATGCCGATGACCCGATCATCCAGGGAAGTCTTGATGGCATTTCCGTCTGCGTCGAAGAACCGCAGACAGATGTCACCCACCGCGTGCTGCTTGCGCAACTGGTCCAGTTCCTGGACCGAGAACACATTGCCGCTCAAATATAGGAGTTGCGATGGGTCGAGAGCGCCGATCCCCACGAGGGCGATACTAACCCGAGCAAACCGCGTTAGGGCTTCCCTCACATAAGGGTCTTGCAGAAAGGCCTGCTGGGCTTCCTTGGAACCCGTGATACCAGGAGAAGGGAGAAAGTAAGCCGGACCATGCACGATGCTCGATAGACGCCTGACGAGCTGCACGGCATGTTCGGCCGCCCCAGGATTACCGTTGCCGCCAAGGATTTGGACTACCTCAGCGGAGAATTGTTTAGGAAACGGACGCAAAGCCTCAACCATCGCCAGCAACGTCGAACTCCACGAGGAGACGCCAATGATTTCACCTGAGCGTAGACTTGTCTCTAGGTAATAGGCGGCAGCGGCCCCAAGGTCGCGCAGGATCTGATCATCCCCACCAAGGGAATCTACCACGATGGCTTCTTTGAGGTCGTATCGTTGCTCGATGCCATCCTCAATCTCTGGAAATGCCCCCACAGGCACGCGGACTTGAACTTGCACAATTTGTTCTTCCTCAGCGCGTTTGAGCAAGCGCGAGATGGTTGCCTGTGAAACGTCTAGTTGCAGGGCAATCTGATTTTGTTTGATTCCTCGCTCGTGGTAGAGGCGAGCGATTTTGACCATCAAACGTAGTTCATCCAACCGTGCCATGAGAAAAGTAAGCGAGATTCAAAAACCTGGGTGATACCGTTCCAGAAGTTCCTCCCGGGTGACGAGTCAGGATTTCATCGATCTCGATGAGCAAATGACCTTTCGAGGCCTAATACTGCACTATGCACAAGGACTCGACAAAATACCCTCTTTTTCTAGAATGATCGATCCCCGCATCTGCGGAGGAGCACGCCAACCTGAATCCCACTTGAGGCAAGCGTCGCGCAACCAGAAACATCTGCCACCTGTCAGTGAACGACCAAGCAAAATCATCCCATAAGCCCGCAACTGCACAGCATTTCAAAGATGGGGATACCATTGCACGGGTCGCTAGAGGAGACGGGTAAAATTGCGAAATGCTCACTATCGGAAAATCTGAGACGATCTCCTATATATAGGAGCACCAGCGGGTTAGTTCCCCCGCTCGGTCCCCCTCATGGAATTTCTTTGGTCCATTGTTGACCACTCAGGACCACAGTTCAGCAGAAGCTGGATTTCAGTGTTCAGGCTATCGTGGCAGTTCGTGTCCACATCGGTCAAATCCAGTCATTTCCGGGTAGCCAAAAAATGCCATTGAGGCGCTCTACCAACTGAGCTAATACCTCGAAAGTGGCTGCGGGCGTGGGCTTTGGGTTGATGTTGCCATTCACCGACAAACCGGGGTGGTCCACCCATTTTGCCCCCCCTGCTGCGCTCGGGAGGCGGCAGGGAAGAAGATTATACGCCGGAAATCTGAGGGACGCGAGGGGGAAAGGGGTCTCGGGGCTGCTTGGGTCCAATGGACAGAGGGACGAAAGCAGAGGAACGATGGCGGGAGGTGAGCTTAAAAGTGCGGCAACGAGACGCTCCACCTTGCGACAAACAAGGAAACAGATCGCTCTGAAGCAGCCATTTGCAGACAGACACTCTCAATCCAGCGGGCTTCTGACCGGCAGCACGCCGGGCCGGTTGAGCACGTGGGTGTAGATCATGGTGGTGGCCACGTCCTTGTGGCCGAGGAGTTCCTGCACGGTGCGGATGTCTGTCCCTGCCTCCAGCAGGTGGGTGGCAAAGGAGTGGCGCAGCGTGTGCGGACTGACGGCCTTGGACAACCCGGCCGCCAAGGCCGCTTTCTTGACCACGCGCTGGAGCGCCTGTTCGTGCCAGTGGTGACGCCGGCGCAGGCCGTTGCGGGGATCACGCGAGTAATCCCGGGCCGCAAACACCCACTGCCAAGGCCACTCACGTCCGGCGTTCGGATACTTCGCATCCAGCGCATTAGGGAGGTAAACCCCGGCGAGCTTCTCCGCCGTGGCGGGGCATTGCGCTCCGTGGTCACCTTGCCAAAGCAGGTGCAACCTATCTAGGTGAGCGCGTAGCGGTTCCACCGTCTTCTCGGGTAGCGAGGTACGTCGGTCCCCACCTCCCTTGCCCGCCCGCACCGTGACCACCCGGCGCTCCAGGTCGAGGTCGCCCACCCGCAGGCGCAGGCACTCCATCAGCCGCAACCCTGCGCCATATAGCAGTGCCGTCGCCAGCCACGGAGTGCCGTCGAGTTGAGCCAGCAAAGCCGCCACCTCCTGCCGGTTGAGGACGACCGGCACCCGGGCGGGCCGCCTGACCCGTTCCAGCCCGTGCAGTTCGCCCAAGGGACGCTGGAGCACCTCGGCATACAGGAAGACCAAGGCGTTGAGCGCCTGGTTGTGGGTGGAGGCGGCCACCTGGTTGGTGGCCGCCAGGTCTTGCAAAAAGGCGACGACCTCCCTCTCGGCCAAGCTGGAGGGATGACGCTTGCCGTGAAAGAGGATGAAGCGCCGGGCCCAGCCCGAGTAAGCTTCTTCGGTGCGTAGGCTCATGCGCTTGTAGCGCAGGCGATCACGCAACTGTTGCAGTAGCTTGGGAGCAGCCGGCTGGCTCATGGGTACGCCGCCTCGGCTTGAGGGTGGGTGGAGCAAAATGGTGCAGGAAAACTCAGCCATCGCAAGGGGAAGGCGTCGTTGCTATGCGTCACAAATGCGGTGTTTATCTGCTTTTACCGCAGAAGTGAAGGGTTTTCTGGGCTTGCCAAGGGCAAGATGAACCGCGTAAACTGGCGAAACCGAGACCTAATACAATGTCAGGCGCTCTTCCTCTCCGCTTTGGTTTGCGAGGTCACACCTGTTTCCGTTCG
>CAXTOX010000103.1:0-10714 GCA_964245885.1 uncultured Chthoniobacterales bacterium
GTGTTGCATGACCATATCGCCGCTGCGCCCCGCGCTTCTCGCCACGACCCTTCTCGCCACCACCCTGCTCGCCGCGCTACCGGCGAGCGCGCAGCAGGCCGCCCCGCCGGTTGCGGCCCCGGGCGACGGGCCAGAGGACGCCAAGCTCAAGCGCTTCTTCCACGAAAGCGACGAAGCGAGCCTGAAGCTCAACCCGCTGGGCGCGTTGTTTCGCGGCGACCTGCGCTACGCCGATCGCTTCGGCCATTTCTTCGACGACGAGGAATATGCCGGCGAACGGCGCGCCGCCGATCGCGCTCGTGGACTGGATGATGCCCGGGATGGAGGGGATCGAGGTGTGCGCGTTCGTGCGCCAGCAGACCGACCGGCCCTACACGTACCTGATCCTGCTGACGGCCAAGGCGGACAAAGAGGCGGTCGCCGCCGGCCTGGAGGCAGGAGCGGACGATTATGTCGTCAAACCGTGTGACCTGACGGAACTGCGCGCCCGGCTCCGGGTCGGCGAGCGCATGGTCGCTCTGGAACGCACCCTCGCCCGGCAGGTCGTCCAACTGCGTGAAAGCCTCGACCACGTCCGCCAACTCAAGGAACTCATCCCGATCTGCGCGTGGTGCAAGCGGGTGCGCGACGACGAGGATTACTGGCACCACATCGAGGAATATCTGCACCGGGAAACCGGCTCGGATTTTACCCACGGGATCTGCCCGCATTGTCTGGAGACGATGCGCGATTCCATCCCCGAGTTTCGGCCGTAAACGCGCGGGCAGGTGGTAGCCGCCGGAAGTTGCGCGCCACTCGCTTTGCGGCTTTGTTCCAGTGCCTACCATGCCTGCCTCCCCCAACCTGTCCCCGGACCAACGCATCGCCGGCGTTTTGATCCCGATTTTCGCCCTGCGTTCCGCGGAGGACCCCGGCATCGGCGACACCGGCACGCTGCGCCGGTTCATCGACTGGGCGGCAGACGCGGGCTTCGCGCTGGTGCAACTGCTGCCGATCAACGAAACGGGCGGCGACAACAGCCCGTACAACGCGATCAGCTCGATGGCGCTCGATCCCGCGACCCTGGAACTGAGTCCCGGAGTTTTGCCCGACCTGACGGAGGCGGACTTCGCGGCCGCGCGCGCCGCCGCCGGAGCGCCCCCGGGCGGCGGGGAGCCCGTGCAGTACGACCGCGTCAAGCCGTTCAAGCTCGACCTGCTGCGCCGCGCGTTCCAAAAGTTCACCGCTTCGGCCGCGGAGCGGTCCGCCGGGTTCGAAGCGTTTCGCCGCCGCCACGCGGCGTGGCTGGACAACTACACGCTGTTTCGCGCGCTGATGGATCGAAATGGCGGCACCGAGTGCTGGGACCGCTGGCCGTCGGAACAACAAACCGCCGCCGTGGCGCAGCGGTGGGAGCAATCGTTGGCCGGCCCCGAGCGAGACGCTTTCGCCAAAGCGAAAGCGTTTTTCGCGTACGTCCAATGGGCGGCTTACGACCAATGGGAAGCGGTGAAAGCGCACGCCGGTGAGCGCGGCGTGGCCCTGATGGGGGACATCCCGCTCGGGGTCAGTTATTACAGCGCGGATTACTTCGCCAACCCGGAGCTTTTTGAGCAAGGATGGTCGGGCGGTGCTCCCCCGGAGCCGTACTTCAAGGACGATGCGTTCACCCAGAAATGGGGTCAAAACTGGGGTATCCCGGTTTACAACTGGGCGGCGATGCGCCGGGACGACTACGCCTGGTGGCGGCAGCGCGTCGGCGGCGTCCGCGACATTTTCCACGTCTTCCGGATCGACCACATCCTCGGGTTTTACCGCATCTACAGTTTTCCGTGGCGCCCGGAGAGGAACGCGGAGTTTCTGCCGCTTTCCGCCGACGAGGCTCAAGCGCGCACCGGTGGCCGGTTGCCGCACTTCCTGCCGCGGGGCGACGACACCGGAGAAGAGCGCGAAGCGAACCGCACCGGCGGCGAGGAACTGCTGCGGATGGTGTTGGAGGCCGCCGGCGAAACACGGCTCATCGGTGAGGACCTCGGCACGGTGCCGGACTATGTGCGCCCCAACCTCACCTCGCTGGGCATCGCCGGGTTCAAGATTCCCATTTGGGAACCGGACGCGCGGACGGGCGGCCTACTGCCCGGCAGCGAATACGCGCGCCTGTCCCTGGCGACCTACGGCACGCACGACCACGAGCCGCTGCTGGCTTTCTGGAACCGGTGGCAGCAGGCACCGCCGCACGAACGCCACGAACTCGCCAAGCTCGCGCGATATGCCGGGATCTCGGCCGAAGACCTGCAAGGCGAGTTGGGCGAACGCGCACACGGGCAGCTCCTCGAAGCCCTCTTCCGCTCGAACAGTTGGATCGCGGTGTGCATGATCACCGATCTGCTCGCGCGCGACGAACGCTTCAACGTGCCCGGCACGTCGGCCAATTCCAACTGGAGCCAGCGCATGCACGTCACCCTAGAAACGCTTGCGGACGACCCCGGCCACCGCGCACGCGCCGCCGCCTGTCGCGCCATGCTGGAGCGTTCCGGTCGGGCCGTGCCACCGCGCTGATCTTATCTAGCGGGGAACGCGAACTGCTAGGTTTTCCCGGTATCGTGAGGACGGACACCGAATCTTATGCCACTGTGACGGCGACCCATGCCCGGTCCAACGGGACCACCGCAACCTCCCCGCCGCCCGTGACCGACCGCCTCACGCAGCTCGTCTCTCAACTCGGCGACGTGATCGTCGGCAAGGACGAGACCATCCGGCTGGCCGTCGTCTGCCTGCTCGCCCGCGGCCATCTCCTGATCGAGGACGTGCCGGGCGTCGGAAAGACCACGCTCTCGCAGGCGATGGCGCGCTCGTTGGGGCTGCCGTTCAAGCGCATCCAGTTCACCAGCGACCTGCTGCCGGCCGACATCATCGGCAACTCGATCTACGACCGGGAACACAGCCGCTTCGTGTTTCATCCCGGCCCGATCTTCGCCCCGGTGGTTTTGATCGACGAGGTCAACCGCGCCACGCCGAAAACCCAGAGCGCCCTGCTCGAAGCGATGGAGGAATACCAGGTGTCCACGGACGGGGTGACGCGGGCGTTGCCGCAGCCGTTCTTCGTCATCGCCACGCAAAACCCCCGGCAGCAAATCGGGGTGTTCCCCCTGCCGGAAAGTCAGCTCGACCGTTTCCTGATGCGGCTGGAACTCGGCTACCCCAACCGCACGAGCGAACGCGAGATGCTTACCGGCCAGAGCCGCCGCGACCTGCTGGCCATTCTCCCGGAGGTACTGAGTGGCGCGGAACTCAAGGAAATTCAGGAACAGGTCCAGGCCATCCACGTTTCGCCGGCGGTGTTGGACTACCTACAGGACTTGCTTGAAGCCAGCCGCCGGCAGCATGCGACCGGGTTGTCGCCCCGGGCGGGACTGTCACTGCTGCACGCGGCGCAGGCTTCCGCGCTCATGCAGGGGCGCAGCATGGTGTTGCCCGAGGACATCCAGTCCGTGGCCCTCCCGGTGATGGCCCACCGGCTGGAGGCCGGGGTCACTCCTGGCCAACTCGGCGGACGCGACCTCGCGCGCAACCTGTTGGAAACCGTGCCCGTGGGCTGACGAGGAATTCGCGTGACGCCGGGCCGCATCTACATCCTGCCCACGCGCAGTTGGGTGGTGCTCCTGGCGGTCCTGGCCGCGATGTGGTACGCCGCCGTCAGCCAGCGCAACAGCCCGGCCTACCTGCTGATGTTTTTCCTGAGCAGCCTGGTCATGGTCAGCGCCGTCCACGCCCACTTCGCGCTGGCTGATCTGCGATTGCGCGTCGGTCGGATCGAACCGGTGTTCGAAGGCGAAAACATCCGCGTGACCATCGAGGCGATCAATCTTTCCCGCCGTCCGCGGGTGGCGCTCGCGCTCGCGCCGCGCGGCTTTGTCTTCAAGGAGGCCGCGCACGTGCGCGTCGCCCCGTTGGGCGCGAACGGTTCGGAACCGGTGGAGATGTTCCTGCCGGCTGGCAAGCGCGGACGCCACCCGCTCGGCCGGCTGGCCTTCACGACCATATATCCGATGGGTTTCTGGCGGTCCTGGCGGTACGAGGTGGCGGACACGGCTTACCTGGTCTATCCGCGTCCGGAAGGCCCCCTGCCCTCGCCCGACGGTCCGGCGCTGACGACGGATGTTCCCGCGGGCGTCGGGGCGGGCGGCGACGACTACTCCGGCGTCCGGCCCTACCAGACGGGCGAGAGCCAGCGGCACATCGACTGGCGGGCAGTCGCACGGGGCCAGCCGTTGATGGTCAAGAAATTTTCCGGGGCGGGCAGCCGGCGGGTGTGGTTCGAGTATGAAAACACGCTCACCCTGGCCGGCGAAGATGCCCGCCTGCGTCAACTGAGCCGCTGGATCGTCGATGCCGACCGCGACGGGCTGGCGTTTGGCCTGCGCCTGCCCGGCTTCGAGGCGGAACCGGCGCGGGGCGCGGCCCATTTCCACCGCTGCCTGGCGGCGCTGGCGCTGCACGATCCCGGCGGTCCGGCCGGGGTTCACGCCGGTGCCTGAACGGTAGGGAGAGTGCGACCATGCCGACGTTGACCAAATCCAGGACCGCCGCCCGCGCGCGTTTACAGCCGCGTCCCGTCGCGCCGCAGCAGGCTTTCCGGCTGGCGCTGCCTTGGCTGCTGGGCAGCGTCGCCGCCACGATGGTGACGCTGGTCGGCCAAGTGCCAGCGTGGACGCTGTTGGCCTTTGTGCTTTGCGTGGGCTGGAGGCTGCTGGCCGACCGGTGGGAGCGGGCGCTGCCGTCTCTGCTCCTGCGGCTGGCCGTTTTCCTGCCCATGGCGCTCGGGCTGGTTTTCACCTACCGCGGCCACGTCGACGCGGGCAGCATGCTGGCGTTCCTGGTGGCCTTGATGTCGCTCAAGATCCTGGAGCTGCGTTCCGCCCGCGACTTCACGGTGGTGTCGCTCCTGGGCTTCTTCATGACGCTGAGCGCGTTTTTCTACAGCCAATCGCTGGCGCTGTTCGCTTATCTGTCGCTCGCTCTGTTCGCCAATGTCACCTCACTGATCCGCTGCCACGGCGTGGGCCAGGGGCGTTCGCCGTGGCCGTCGTGGCGGCTCGGGCTGGGCATGATCCTGCAAGCGCTGCCGTTGGTCGTGCTGATGTTCATTATTTTCCCGCGCGTGCAGGGCACCTTGCTGCTGCGGATGAGCAACCCAAACGCCGGCCTCACCGGGATGAGCGATCATCTCCAGCCGGGAACGTTTGGCTCGCTGGTGCAATCCGATGAACCGGCGTTCCGCGCGCAGATCAACGGGGGCGGGACGCTGCCGCAAAACGACCTGTACTGGCGCGCGCTCGTCCTGGAGATCGGTGATTCCAGCATGTCTTGGCGGGCCACGGAACAAAGGCGTGTGCAGCCCCGCCAACCTCTCCCGGGGAACGTTGCGAACCGGGTGGAACAGCGCATCACGATCATGCCGCACGGCGAGCGGTGGCTCTACGCCCTGGATCATCCGGTCGATATCAAGGCCGGCTCGAACTTCCAGGCGCAGTTGAACGCCAGCGCCTCCGTGCGGAGCGACTCGCCCGTCTATTCCAAGACCATCTACACGGTCATCTCAGACCTGGCGCCGGAACCGGCCGAGACGATGACGCCCGAGCACCGCCGCCTCTACACCAAGGTCCCGGCCGATCTGGGCGAACGCACCCTGGCCCTCGCGCACGGGTGGCGCCCGCCCGGGGCCAGCGACGAGGACGTGGTCCACGCCGCTCTGATCTACCTGCGCGGCGGCGGGTTCACCTACACCCTGACACCGGGTCCCCTGCCGCCGGAACACCCGCTGGATTACTTCCTGTTCGAGTCGCGCCGAGGCTTCTGCGAGCACTACGCCGCGGCCTTCACGTCGTTGATGCGCGCGGCGGGAGTGCCCGCGCGGATCGTCGTGGGTTACCAGGGTGGCGAACTGAACACCTGGGGCAGTCCGAGGTACTACACCGTTCGCCAGTCGGATGCGCACGCGTGGTGCGAGGTCTGGCTGGAGGGCAAAGGCTGGCAGCGCGAGGACCCGACGGCGGTGATCGCGCCCGACCGTGTCAGCTACGGCGCGCAGGGTTACGCCGCGCTGGGTTCGGACGCGTCGTCAGGAGACGGATCCCGCCTTGAACGCCTACGCAAACTAAACGCTCCTAGTGTTTTGCGATGGTTGGGACACAATACCCTCCTCGCCTGGGACAGCCTCGACCAGCAGTGGAACCTCCTGGTGCTCGGCTTTGACCAGGAACAGCAAATGAACGTCCTCCAACGCCTGAACCTCGGCGATCTCGACACGTTCGGCGGCACGGCGCTGACCGTGGCGGCGGTGACCGCTTTGCTCGCGCTCGTGACGACCGGGACGCGGTTCGTCACGCGCGCGAAGGCTGGAAAAGACGACCCCGTGGTGCGGATCTACGGAAGGTTCTGCCGCCGTCTGGCCAGGTCGGCGGGCGTCGTGCGGCGCGAGAACGAGGGACCGCTCGACTTCGCGAAGCGTGCCGGCGAGGCGTTGCCCGGTCACGCGCCGGAGATCCGGCGCATCACCGATCTGTACGTGGCTTCGCGTTACGGTTCGGCCAGCGGTGAGAACCGGGCGGTCATCTCGCTTGCTGAAGCGGTGCAGCGGTTCCGTCCATCGGGTGCGGCCTGATCGCGGGAATTTTTTGGACGGCCAGCCGTTTTGGCCTAACGTGGCTTTTTCCCATGAAAGCCCCTCTCCACGTTGCTGTCACCGGCGCTGCCGGCCAGATCGGATACTCGCTCCTTTTTCGCATCGCCTCGGGTGCCATGTTCGGCCCGGACCAGCCCGTGGTGCTGCACCTGATCGAGATTGCCCCGGCGCTCCCGGCGTTGGAGGGCATCAAGATGGAACTGGACGACTGCGCGTTTCCCCTTCTGCAAGGCGTCCTCCCGACCGCCGACCTGGCGGAAGGCTTTCGCGGCGTGAACTGGGCGCTGCTCGTCGGCAGCGTGCCGCGCAAAGCCGGGATGGAACGCAAGGACCTGCTGAGTATCAACGGGAAGATTTTTACCGGCCAGGGCGGGGCCATCGTCGCTAACGCCGCCCCGGACGTACGCGTGCTCGTCGTGGGCAACCCGTGCAACACCAATTGCCTCATCGCCATGAACAATGCGAAGGACGTGCCGTCGGACCGGTGGTTCGCCATGACCCGGCTCGACGAAAACCGCGCCAAGGCGCAGCTCGCGCAGAAGGCCGGCGTTCCCATCACCGACGTGACCAACCTAGCGATCTGGGGGAACCATTCGGCCACGCAGTACCCGGATTTTTATAACGCGAAGATCGGCGGGCAGCCCGTCACGGACGTGGTCACGGACCAGGCGTGGCTCGAAGGCTCGTTCATCTCGACCGTGCAGCAGCGCGGTGCGGCGATCATCAAGGCGCGCGGATTGTCCTCGGCGGCGTCGGCGGCCAACGCCGTGGTGGATACGGTCCGTTCGTTGGTTTTCCCCACTCCGGCCGGTGACTGGAACAGCGTCGCGGTTTGCTCGCCCGGGAACGGCTACGGGGTGGAAAAGGACTTGATCACCTCGTTCCCGATCCGGACGGACGACGGCAAATCTTGGCAGATCGTTCCCGGCCTGCCGGTCAACGATTTCAGCCGGTCCCGCATCGACGCCACCGTGAGCGAACTCAAAGAGGAAAAAGCGCTCGTGTCCGATCTGCTCGGCCGTTGAGCCACCCGCATGGAGGGAAAGGGAGGTAAACTTCCTTTACACAACCGCCCGACCTCTGCCACTCTGCGGCCTGTCCCATGCTGCACCCCGGCCACCCTTCATTTTGGCGACGCTTTGCCCCGCTTGCTTTGACGCTCGCGGGATCGGGCGTCTTCGCCGCCGGGGCGAGCGCCCAGGAACAGGAACGCAAACTTCTTGACCGGATCCAGCATCCCAACATGGAACTACACGCCGAAGGTTTTGAGAAATCGTTCGAGGCCAAGGCGTCCGGCAGCGGCAAGCAGGCCGCCGTGCATCCCTTTGCTTTCGGCGGACGAACGGCGGACCCCAAAGGGGGTGACGGGGCTCTCCACGCGCGCGCTTTCAACGACGGCCGCGGGAGCTTCCGCACCGAGAACTACACCGTCAAGCGCGCCACCGCAGTGGACGAACCGGCACTGGCGCAGGGCAACCGCACGTTTTCCACGAGCGCCGTGGCCGTGCGTGCAGACCGGCTGGCCAACCGGTCAGCGCTCGACGGCCGGAACAGCGTGAACCCGGCGAAACCCTTCCTCGTTCCCGGCAAGCGGCAGGACGCCATCGACGAGCTTCGCACCCAGAAAAACCTGTCGATCGACGAAGTGCGCGAGATCCTCAACAAAAGCAAGTAGGCGGGACGTTCCCGTCCCCTCCACACGTTCTTCCCCCGTCATGGGAACGATCAACCCCATTCCTTCCTCGCCCGTTGAAGGCACCCGGTCCCCTGAAGAGGCCCTGGCTTTGCTCAAGCGCGGCGCGGCGCAGATCATCAGCGAGGCCGAGTTGCTCGAAAAGCTGCGCTCCGACCGACCTTTGCGCGTCAAGCTCGGCTTCGACCCGACCGCGCCCGACATTCATCTCGGGCACACGATGGGGTTGCAAAAAATGCGCCAGTTCCAGGACCTCGGGCACCAAGGCATTATCATCATCGGCGACTTTACGGCCATGATCGGCGATCCGAGCGGGCGCTCTGTCACCCGGCCGCAACTGACGCACGACGCCGTCATGGCCAACGCCGAGAGCTACCAGCGGCAGGCGTTCAAGGTGCTCGACCCGGCCCGCACGCAGATCGTTTTCAACGGCGAGTGGTTCGAGATGATGCACTACGAGCAGGTGATCCGCCTCAACAGCCGGGTCACGCTCGGGCAGATGCTCCAGCGGGAGGACTTCCGCACCCGGCTCGACGAGGGCGTGCCGATCAGCCTGCACGAGCTGCAATATCCGCTGCTTCAGGGCTGGGATTCCGTGATGATCCAGGCCGACGTGGAACTCGGCGGGACCGACCAGCTTTTCAACATCCTCGTGGGACGCGACCTGCAAAAAGAGGAAGGCATGGCTCCACAGGTCGTGATGGTCCTGCCGATCCTCGAAGGGCTCGACGGCGTGCAGAAGATGAGCAAGAGCCTAGGCAACTACATCGGCGTCACCGACCCGCCAACGGACATGTTCGGTAAGACCATGAGCATCTCGGATGAACTCATGGCGCGGTATTATCCCGTGCTGCTCGGCGAGGAGCTTCCAGAGCAATCACATCCGATGGAAGCCAAGAAGCATCTCGCCGCCCGCCTGGTCGCGCGCTTCTACTCGGAAGCCGACGCGCAGGCTGCCCGGGAGGATTTCGAGAAGCGGTTCAGCAAGCACGACGCGGACAACGCCGATCTGCCGACGATCGGGCTGCCCGCCGGCGAGGGCGATATCGTCTCGGTGGTAGTCGCCGCGTACGCGCAGGCATTTTCCATGAAAAAATCGCGCGGCGACGCCCGTCGGCTCGTGGAGGGCGGCAGCATCCAGTGGCGCGGCGAAAAAGTGTCTGACGCCAAAGTGAAGCCCGACTTCGCGGCCGGCGGCGTGTTGAAGCTCGACAAAATCCGGTCGGTCCGGATCGTGGCGGCGTCCTGAACCGTTACGATTTCGGCACCAGCTTGGGCCGCTTGCGGGTCAGGCGCAGCCAGTTGTTCCAGGTCTTTTTGAACTTGTCCTTGGGCTTGAGGTAGCTCTGGTTCAAGTCGTTGGGACGTACGATCTGCTGCAGCACGCCGCGCACGGTGAAATCCTCGGTGTCGAGGATCGTGTAGGCCGCGCCGATGGCGTCCTCGTGGTGCGCGTCGCTGGAAGCGGTCATGGGCAGGTTGCGCTCCTGCGCGTACTTGAACGCTTTCTTATTGTAGCGGTGCAGTGTCGTCGCCGCGTTGAAGACCTCCAGCGCGTCAATTTCGAGGGTATCTAGGACAGCCCGCCGGATGCCGGCGCGAAAGATGTCGTACGGATGCGGCGGGACGGCGAGCCCGCCCGCCTCGTGGATGCGCTCGACGACCTCGGCGGCGGGACGGCCCTTCAGGTTGGGCAGCTTGGCCCCGAGGCAGAGCAGGTGGCCATCGTCCGTCGTCACTTCCACGCCGGGGATGATGAGTAACCCGTCTATCGGCTGGCCGTCCGCGCGCATGAGGCCACGCTCGATCATGTAGTCCACCGCCTCGCACGTGTTGTGGTCGGTCATCGCAAAGCCGTGCAGCCCCTTGCGTTTGGCGGCGGCGATGAGGGCCTCGGGACTCGCGACGCCGTCGGCGCTGAAGTACGAGTGGCAGTGCAAGTCGAAGTGGTACGGCACAGGACTCCCACAGTAGGTTTGAGGCGGAGAATCGCAAACTGGAAAACAGCGCGGCGGGCAACGATTTCGCCACCTCCGCCCGCAAACACCCGCCGGAGATTTTGCCTTCCGGGGTGTGGTACGCTATCTATTCCACCTCATGTCGAGCCTTGTCGCCACCCCTTCACCAACCGCCGCCCATGCCACCACCGTGGGCTTCAAGGATTGGGCTCTGGTGTGCGCCGCCCTCGGACACGGACGCCAGAGCATCATCCTGCGCAAGGGCGGGATCGCCGAGGGACGCGACGGGTTCCGGTTCAAACACGAGGAGTTTTTCCTGTTCCCGACGCAATATCACCAGCAAACAGAGATGGTGAGGCCGGAGGAGTTGGCCGGCCTGCGTCCCGAGCCTCCCGCACC
>CAXTOX010000103.1:10724-13822 GCA_964245885.1 uncultured Chthoniobacterales bacterium
AATGGCCGGGTCGAACGCCTCCCGCACCCGCCGGCACGGTGGAGATCCGCTACTTTTTTGCGCTGGAGTTCGCCGCGTGGGTCGACGACTGGGCGACCGTGGCGCGTCTGGAACCCCTCCACGTCTGGCGCGAGGAGGTGGCGCGCGCCCGTTTCGCGTACGACGAGCCGGCGGGTCTGCAATGCGCGTTCGGGCGGGTGTACCGGCTGGACTCTCCGTGGTCGTTCCCGGACCGGCCGGCTTACGGTGGCTGCCGCTCGTGGGTCCATCTGCCGCCACCGGTGAACCTGGGCTTTTCGCCCGTGATCGACGACGAAGCGCACGCCGAACGCGCCGCCGCCGTGCGAGCCATCCTGAACCTCCGTTAACGCTCCTCCGCGATGAAACTCTTTGCCGCCTGTCTTCTGCTCTCCTCGTTCCTCGTCGCCGACCCGCCTCCAGCGGTGGCGGTGGAGCCTGAGGTGCGGCAGTTGGTGGTTGGCATCGCACCGGACTGGGATTCGCTGCACGGGAGGCTGCAATGCTTCGAGCGCGCGCCCGGCGGTCCGTGGAAACCCGCGCTCGGGCCGGTCCCGGTCTTGTTCGGCAAAAACGGGCTTGCCTGGGGTCGGGGCGTCGAGGGCACGGCCGAGCCGGGCACCCACAAGGCCGAACGTGATGGCCGTGCTCCGGCCGGAATTTTCAACATCGGCAAGGTTTACACCTACGACGCGGCGCTTCCCGCCGGTTCGGACTACCCCTTTCATCAGGTCACGGCGGCGGATGCGTGGGTGGACGACCCGAAGCTGCCGAACTACAACCAGTTCGTGACGATCCCGGACCCGGCGCATCCACCGGATTGGTTCGAGAAGATGAAGATGCGCCACGGTGACTTCGCCTACCGCTGGCTCGTGGAGATCCGGCACAACGCCGATGCGCCCCAACCCGGGGCCGGCAGCGCGATTTTCTTCCACATTCGCCGGGGCGAAAACCGCCCTACCAGCGGATGCACGACCATGGCCGAGGGGGAATTGGCCAAGCTCATCACCTGGTTGCACGCTGCCGACCATCCCGAGTACGTGCTGTTGCCGCGCGAAGAATACCAGCGCAAGTGGCGGCAGTGGGGGTTGCCCGACCCGGCGTTGCTCGCCGACGAGTAAAACTTTCCATTGCCTCCCGCCTCAGAATGAGGAGCGCATCTGCCTCGGGTAAAGCGATTACTTTTTGCAAATTAGCAATTTCGGCCTTATCCAAGCAATATGATCACTCCCCTGGCAGCATTCGGCAACCTGATGGGAATGGACGGTCTCATCATCCTGATGGTCCTCCTGCTGCTTTTCGGAGCAAAGAAGCTGCCGGAACTCGCCCGCGGATTGGGCCAGAGCCTCAACGAGTTCAAGAAGGCGCGCGACGACTTCGAGCACGAACTGCGTTCCGGCCAGCAGGACCCGCAGGCGCGGGCGGCCGACAACCGGCAGGCGCACACCCCCCCGCCCCCGGCGGCGGTGCCGGCCCAGTCGCTTGCCTACAATAACGCCTCGCCGATGCAGCCGGCGGCGCAGCCGGACCAGTCGCCGGAAGCATTGCGCCAGCAGGTCGAACAGTTGCAGAGCCAACTGCGTGCGATCGAGGAGCAGAAGAAAGACCCTTCCAACGTCGGCTAGACCTTCGTTCCCATTGAACCGACAAGCCGTTCCCTTTGGTGGGAGCGGCTTGTTTTTTGCCGACCTTCGCCCTGTGATGATGTCTGGCTCCGACTTTCCCATCCTGCGAACGTTCCACATGCGAGGGTTTGCCGTTGCCCTCCTGCTGGTGGCAGGCTCAGGCGGCTTCGGGGTGCCTGCATTGGCCGCGACGGATGCGCCGGAAGCCGAACGCGCGTGGCAGACGATCCTCGAACAGGCCTCGGGACCGGGTAGCCGTCCCGCGGATCGGGAAGCGGCGGTCCTCTCCGCCCGTCAGCATCTCGACAAGCAGGAAAAAACCCTGCGTGACTTCGTGAAATCGTTCCCGGACGATCCGCACCGTTATTCGGCGCGGATCCGGCTGGCTGCCGTGCTGTCGGCGAAGGGCCGGTTCCTCAATCAGCCGGCGCTCAACTCGGAAGCGGCGAAAATCCTCTCGGAACTGGAAGCCAGCCCGGCCACACCCGTGCCGGTCCGGGCGGATGCGCGTTTTGCCAAGGTCTCCCAGTCGATGCAAGATTTCTCGGCGTGCGCCGACACCACCGGCCGCGACGGTCTCCTCAAAGAGGTCCGCCAGTTCGACGCGGATGATCCCGGCGACCGGCGGGTTGCCGCGCTGCTGGCGGAACTCGCCAACTTGTACGACGAAGCGCCGAGCCAGAAAAAAGCGTTGCTCGACGAGGCGGCGGCCCGCGCGACCGACCCCGCCTTGCGCGACCGCATCGCCGACGACCAGCGGCGGCTGGCCCTGTTGCGCCATCCTCTGACCGGGCGTCTCCAGCCGCTGCAAGGCGGTCCGGAGATCGATCTATCCATGCGAAGAGGCCGGGCGACCGTGCTGCTCTTCTGGGCCTCCTGGTCCATGCCGTCGCTGCACGAACTGGCCTTCCTGCAACGCCAGGCGGCAGAGTTCGCCGGGCAACCGGTGGATTTTTTGACGGTCAGCCTGGACGAGGAACGCAAAGCCCTGGCGGCCACGATGGAGGCGGCGAACCTGCGCTGGCCGGTGCACTGCGACGGCCGCGGCTGGAAGGGCGAACTCGTGCGCTCGCTCGGGATCAATGCGCTGCCGACCGTCTGGGTGCTCGACCGGGACGGAAACCTCCTGGACCTCAACGTGCGCGGCGACCAGGCCACCGATTGGATTCGCAAGGCACTCGCGCCCTGATCCCCGTTCCCTTTCAGGCCGCGCCGTGCGCGTGCGAAAGCAACGCCGCGAAGGCGTCCCGGTTTTGCAGGTACAGGAACCAACCTTGCTGGCTTTCGCGCAGGCTGATCAAACCCACGATCTGCAATCCGTACATTACCCGTTGAAGGGTCTTCTCATCATCGATTTCCTGGCGCAGGTTGGCGATGTTCATTCGCCCTCCCTCCTGGTCGATGCGTTGCAGGAGCTTCCAGGCTGCCGCCGCTTCCTTCCATCGCAGCCGCGTG
>CAXTOX010000104.1:0-13818 GCA_964245885.1 uncultured Chthoniobacterales bacterium
CGAAAACTCTTGGCCTTGTGACGCCACCTCAGAAATTCGCCGTGCGTGAGGAATCTTACCCAATTTTGAGTCAGGACAAAGTTGTCTACTTACCAAATAATGACGCACAAACGCCGCTACCCGCAGGAAGCAGCGGCATTCATACGAGTCAGGTCAGGTTTCTTTTCACCCTGGAACCTTGTCCTACCCTCAGGCCGTTGGCACGGTGGCGACGGTCTGCAAGATGCGGCTGGCGATCTTGTACGGGTCGCCAGAGGAATTCGGACGGCGGTCTTCCAGGTAGCCCTTGTAACCGCTGTTCACGAACGAATGCGGCACCCGGATCGACGCACCGCGGTTGGCCACGCCGTAGTTGAACTTGTCGATGCTCTGGGTCTCGTGCAGACCCGTCAGACGCAGGTGGTTATCAGGTCCGTAAACGGCGATGTGCTCGTTCTTGTACTTGTCGAACGCGCCCATCAACGACTCGAAATATTCCTTGCCGCCCGTCTCGCGCATGTACTCGGTCGAAAAATTGCAGTGCATCCCCGAGCCGTTCCAGTCGCCGCGGATCGGCTTGCAGTGCATCTCCACGTCCACCTGGTACTTCTCGCCCAGACGCGCGAGGAGGTAGCGCGCCACCCACACCTGGTCGGCGGCGGCCTTCGAGCCTTTGCCGAAGATCTGGAACTCCCATTGGCCCTTCGCCACTTCGGCGTTGATGCCCTCGTGGTTGATGCCCGCGTCGAGGCAGAGGTCGAGATGTTCTTCCACGATCTCCCGCGCGAGATCGCCGACGTTGGAGAAGCCGACGCCCGTGTAGTACGGCCCCTGCGGCCCGGGATAACCTTCCTTCGGGAAACCGAGCGGCTTGCCGTTCTGGTAGAGGAAATACTCCTGCTCAAAGCCGAACCACGCGCCGGGGTCGTCCACGATGGTCGCGCGCGCGTTGGTCGGGTGCGGCGTGCCATCGGGCAACAGCACCTCGCACATCACCAGCGCGCCGTTCTTGCGCGTGGTGTCCGGGAACACCGCCACGGGCTTGAGCAAACAATCCGAACTGCGCCCTTCGGCCTGCTGGGTCGAGGAGCCGTCGAAGTTCCACATGGGCAACTGTTCGAGCGTAGGGAAGGCGTCGAAGTCGACGATCTTGGTCTTGCTGCGGAGGTTCGGGGTCGGCTCGTAGCCGTCCAGCCAGATGTATTCGAGTTTGTACTTCGACATGGGACGTTGGTGGATGAGGTTTGTCGTTTTTTGAACGGAGTGCGCAGATTTGAACCACCCTGCCGGTAGATTTTCCCTGTTTTTGCCGGGTTCGCACGCGCCACCGCCACTTTTAGCACGAGCGGTGCCAGTGAAGGAAACGTAAAATTTCCGTCACCCTCCAGCCGTTTTGCCTTTCGCCCGTTTTGCCCGTTTGTTATCGGGTGCCGCACGAGGTCAAAGACACGCTCCGCGCGCTGGTGCGCATCGGTTACGATGGACGCGTCACCAAGACCTTTCGCGGTCCGCAGGCGGCCGAGCGTTTTGACAACGAAACCCGCGTGCTGCGGCACCTGGAGGCCCGCGCCTGTCCGTTCGTGCCGCGCCTGCTGGAGAGCGACGCGGAGGCACTCCGCCTCGTCACGACGAACTGTGGCAGCCGCGTCGAACACCTCGACGCCGACCGCCTGCGGGAGATTTTTGCCGAACTCCTCGCCTACGGCGTTCGCCACGACGACGCCGAGGCACGCAACATCACCTACAACCAGCGCACCGGCCGCTTCTGCGTGATCGACTTCGAGTTTGCCACGCTCATCAGGCCCGGCACGGTCGACCCCGACGCCGTTCCGCAAGACCTGCCGCCCGTCCACAACCATGCCCACCCCCTCGGCTAGCTCGCCCTCCGCCCCGCGCCTGCGCTGGTCCGGCCGCACGGACCGCGGCAAGGTGCGCAAGAACAACGAGGACCATTTCCTGGGCCTTTGGTTCGACGCCCAGGAGGTCCATTACCTCGGGAAAATCGGCGACGCCGTCACGGCGGACGCCGACTTCGTGTTCGCGGTCAGCGACGGCATGGGGGGCGCAATGGCCGGGGAATTCGCCAGCCGGATCACGGTGGAAAAGATCGCGCGCGTGCTGCCGGGGGTGTTCCGGCGGCCGGCGGTCGGGCTGGAAACCGGGCACGCGGACGTGTTGGAGAAGCTTTTTGCCCAGATTCACCGCGCGCTGATGTTTGTCGGCGGTTCCTACGAGGAAACCGAGGGCATGGGCGCGACCCTGAGCCTGGGCTGGTTCACGGGCGGCTGGATGCATTTCGCGCACATCGGCGACAGCCGGATTTATCATCTGCCGACGCGCGAGGGTGGCATCCGGCAGGTCACGCACGACGACACGTACGTCGGGTGGCTGTTTCGCAACGGCAAGCTCAACGAGCGCGAGGCCCGCACCCATCCCCGGCGCCACGTCCTGCAAAAGGCGCTCGGCGCGGGGCACCAGTTCGTCGACCCGCACGTCGGCAGCGTCGCGTGCGAACCGGGCGACCGCTTCGTGCTCTGCACGGACGGGCTGGTGGACGGACTTTTCGATGCGCAGGTCGCGGAGTTCGCCGTCGGCGAGGACCCGGCGGAGCGGCTGGTCAAAGAGGCGTTGGAACGCTCCGGCCGCGACAACACGACCGCGCTTGTCGTCGAGGTGCTCGGGGAGTGAGTTTGTCCACAGATTACGCAGATTTACGCAGATTTTAGGAAAGGTGGAAGACGGAGAGTTCCGCCGAAAATCCTTTTTCTTAATCTGCGCTAATCTGCGTAATCTGTGGACCCTTCTGCTCCCGATGCTCGCCGAACTCCTCGCCTTGTGCGGCTTCGCCTTCCTGGCAGGATTCATCGACTCGGTCGTCGGTGGCGGCGGCCTCGTGCAAATCCCCGCCTTGCTGATCCTCCTGCCGCCCGGGACGCCGGTGGCCGACGTGCTGGGCACGAACAAATTCGTCGGCGTGACCGGCACGGCCGCCGCGGCGTGGAACTACGCGCGGCACGTCGAGATCGACTGGCGCGCGACCCTGCCGACGGCCCTGGCGGGCTTCGTATTCTCGGTGTTCGGTGCGCTCACGGTCAGCCACCTCGACCCGGCGCTGCTGCGTCCGCTCGTGCTCGTGCTGCTGGTGGCGGTGGCGGTCTACACTTTCGTGCGCAAGGACTTCGGTTCCCTGCACGCCCCGCGCCTGGAATCGGCGCGGGTGCCGTTGATCGGCGCGGGTGTTGGAGCCGTGATCGGCTTCTACGACGGATTCTTCGGGCCGGGCACGGGCAGCTTCCTGATCTTCACGTTCATCGGCGTGTTCGGCTTCGGGTTCCTGGCGGCCTCGGCATCATCGAAGGTGGTTAACACGGCCACGAACCTCTCAACCGTCGCTTACTTCGCCTTGACCGGCCACGTCTACTACTGGCTGGCGGTGCCGATGGCAGTGTGCAACATCCTCGGTTCCCTCGTCGGCACGCGGCTGGCGGTCCTGCGCGGCAACCGGTTCGTGCGGTGGTTCTTTCTCGTGGTGGTCACGGCCATCATCGGCAAACTCGGCTACGACACCTTGCGCGGTTCGTGACGTTCCCGCCGCGTAGCGGCGTCGTCACCTCGGGTAGGGATGGCTCTCCGAGCCGCTCCCTAAATTTTCTGGTTGGGGGAACGTCTACGGACGTGCACGGTCATTCCAATCCAAAATAGGGACCGGCTCGGAGAGCCATCCCTACCCGAGGTGACGAACGGCTGCCTCGCCGGAAATCTCCGCCCGTGCGGACCGATTAAAACCTACCACGGCAACTCTTCGCCCGCGTACGTCAAATAGCGGCCGTTGTCGGCGGTCGTCAGCTTGTCGATGACCTTCAACATCCCGCGGATCGACTCCTCCGGCCGGAGGTCCGCTCCCTTGCCGCCCATATCCGTCTGCACCCAACCGGGATGCAGCGCGATGATGGCGATGCCGCGCCGCTTCAACTCGGCCGCCACCTTCTTGACGCCCATGTTCAACGCGGCCTTGCTCATGCCATAGCTCAGGCCAAAACTCAGCCCATCGGCCTTCGCGATCGAACCGAGGATGGACGTGACGCACACCACCTTCGGCTGCTTGCCCTCGTGTTCGAGCAGCGGCGTCAACGCCTGAGTGACGAGCAGCGGCGCAACCGAGTTGACGAAAAGCACGCGCGTCATCGTCCCCGCGTCGAACGCGCCGAACCTCTCCTCCGCCGCGGCGATGCCGGCGTTGTTGATCAGCACGTCGATGGCCGGCAGGTCGCGGGGCAGCTCGGCGATGGCGTCGGCGTCGGTCACGTCGAGTTCGCGCACCGTCAGCCGTTCGTCGGCCGCGCCGGCCAGTTCCTGGAGCGCCTTGGCGGCGTCCGGTTCGCGGCAGCAGGCAATGACGGAATCGCCGCGTGCGAGGAGCTGACGGGTAAATTCGAGACCGAGGCCGCGGTTGGCCCCGGTGATGAGGTAACGGATCATGCGGCATAGATACCCCGGGACCGTCGGTCCGCAAGACGGCACGAGACGCGCGCGGAGGATTGTCCGGTGGGGGATGTTCGCGCGTGATTACCAGCCCTTTCCCCGCGCCCGCCGCAGCCGTCGACGCACCGGCGGCTGCATCGACCTGACATTTCTGCATGGAAACCGCCCCACGGCTCGAATAATATCCACCGCAGCCCCCCTGTCCTGATGACCTGTTCCATCTACGCTTCCAAGCCTTTCTCGCTGCTGTTGCTCCTCGTGTCGGCGCTCGCCGCCGCGGCTGCCTGGTTTGTGTTCCAGGCAGACCTCCGGCTGACGGCCGGGATTTTTGCCGGTCCGTCGCTGCTGGCCGCCCTGCTCATCGTCGCGTTGCGCAAGCCGATCATCCGCGTCGATCAGCGAGGCGTGGCCTACCATCCGCGTTCGTTGCCACGGATCGGCTGGGCGGACGTGGCCGGGGTGGACCGTGCTCCGATGGTCGAACCGACCGTCGACGGCCTCGTCTACCATTCGGAGGATGGCCGGCGGCCGGTTCTGGTGGTGCTCCGTGACGCCGACAAGTACCTGCGACGCCTGCCCAGCGCCGTGCAGGCCGGGCTGATGGTCGAGCGCGAGACCGAGGACGTGTGCTTCCGGCTCGACTTCACGGGACTGCCCGCCGCTTCCGCCAAGGTCTACGCGTGCATCCAGCATCATCTGAGCGCGGCGGGCGTCGGCAAGGTAACGAAAGCGGCCTGAATCTCCGCCGCCGGTTCACGCCGCGATCTTGCGCAGAAACTCCGCCGCCTTGCGCATCGCCTCGCCCCGGTGGCTGAGCCGGTTCTTCACCTCGGCGGGCAGTTCGGAAAACGTTTCTTTGTACCCGGCCGGCACGAACACCGGGTCGTAGCCGAACCCGCCCTTTCCCCGCGCCGGATGGACGACCGCACCCTCGACCGTGCCGTCGAACCTCTTCGCCACTTCCCCGTCCCAGGCCACGACGATGCAGCAGCGGAACCGCGCGGTCTGCGGTTGCGCGTAGGTCGGGCCGACGACGCGCTGGAGTTCGCGCGCGAGGTGCTGTCGGTTGGCCTCGTCGTCCGCGCCCGGCCCGGCGTAGCGCGCGGAAAACACCCCCGGCGCGCCCCCGAGCGCGTCCACTTCCAGGCCCGAGTCATCGGCGAGCACCCAGCCGCCGGGGAAGTTTTTCGAGCCGAAAATTGCCTTGAGCGCGGCGTTATCGGCGAAGGTCAGGCCGGTTTCGTCCACCTCCGGCAAATCGGGGTAGCCCAAGAGATCGACGACGTTCCAGCCCGGCCCGAGGATGGCGCGGACTTCGAGCGTCTTGTGGAGGTTGCGGGTGGCGAGGAGGATTTTCCGGGGCATGGGGAAGGCGCGCGGCGCGCCGTGGCGGTGCAGGCTGCGCCTGCGTTGCGGTGCGCCTGCGGCGCGTTGCGGGTTGCGGGTTGCGGGTTGCGCGACTATCTGCAAAGGATTGCCTGCTTCCCCGAAGTTCGGCAAGACATACCACCGATCACCCGCAACGCACGCGCAGCGTGCACCGCAACGTGGCGAAGCCACACCGCAACGCGCCGCAGGCGCTCCCACCGTGCCGCAGGCACCCCGCTCCTACCACTTTGTCGATATGAACGAGAAGCGAAAACCCTACCCTTTTGACCAGATCGAGCCGAAATGGCAGGGCCTCTGGGCGGAACGCAAAACCTTCCGCACGCCCAATCCCGGCGACGCGGACTTCGACCCGGCCAAGCCAAAGTTCTACGTGCTCGACATGTTCCCTTACCCGAGCGGCTCGGGGCTGCACGTCGGGCACCCGGAGGGTTACACCGCGACGGACATCATCGCACGCTTCCGGCGCATGAAAGGCTTCAACGTCCTGCACCCGATGGGCTGGGACGCGTTCGGCCTCCCCGCCGAACAGCACGCCATCAAGACCGGCGAGCATCCGCGCGAGAACACCGCGCGCAACATCGCCAACTTCAAGAACCAGCTCAACCGCATCGGGTTCAACTACGACTGGGAACGCGAGGTCAATACGACCGACCCGGGTTACTTCCGCTGGACGCAGTGGATTTTCCGGCTGCTGTACGAATCGTGGTTCAACCCGGCGACGGGCAAGGCCGAACCGATCACCACGTACGCCGGCCGCGAGCCGGACGCGGTGCGCCTGGCGTTCGTCTCGGAGGCACCGGTGAACTGGTGCCCCGGGCTGGGCACGGTGCTGGCGAACGAGGAGGTCATCGACGGCAAGAGCGAGGTCGGCGGCTTCCCGGTCGAGCGCCGCCCGATGCGCCAGTGGATGCTGCGCATCACCGCGTTCGCCGAACGGCTCATCAACGAACTGGACGGCCTTGATTGGCCCGAGTCCATCAAGCTGCTCCAACGCAACTGGATCGGTCGCAGCGAGGGCGCGCACGTCACCTTCATCTTGGAAAACTTCGAGAACCGGCCGACGAGCCTCGTCGCCTTGGCCCTCGACACGGACCAGGCCGACCACCCCGCGCAGGACGCCGTGCCGGAGGGCCACCGCGTCCATCGGACGGCGGAATTGACCGTGTTCACGACGCGGCCTGACACGCTCTTCGGCGCGACGTACATGGTGCTCTCGCCCGAGCATCCGTTGGTGGACGTGTTCGCCGCCGACGAGCACCGGGATGCCATCGCCACGTACCGCGCTAACATCGCCGGCAAGTCCGACCTCGAACGCACCGAACTTGCCAAGGAAAAAACGGGCGTGTTCACCGGGGCGTACGCGGTCAATCCGGTCAACGGCGAGCGCATCCCCGTCTGGATCGCCGACTACGTGCTGATGGGCTACGGCACGGGGGCGATCATGGCCGTGCCCGCACACGACGAACGCGACTGGGAATTTGCCAAGAAGTACGACTTGCCGATCCGCAAGGTCGTGGAAGTCCCCGGCATGGACAACGCCGCCGACGTTTGCCTGGCCGGTTACGGCACGGCAATCCACTCGCACAACGCCGCCGTCTCGCTGGATGGTTTGCCGACCGATCAGGCGAAGGCGAAGATCATCGAATGGCTCGAAGGAAACGGCGGCGGCCAGCGCAAGATCAACTACAAGCTGCGTGACTGGCTGTTCTCGCGGCAGCGTTACTGGGGCGAACCGTTCCCCGTCATCTGGCAGGACGGCAAGCACTCCGCCTTGCCCGAAAGCGAGCTCCCGCTGCTGCCGCCCGATCTCGACGACTTCAAGCCCACCGGTACCGGCGAGCCGCCGCTGGCGCGCGCGACCAATTGGGTGCGCTACTCCGACGCCGCCACCCGCGAGACCAACACGATGCCGCAGTGGGCGGGTTCGTGCTGGTATTACCTGCGCTACTGCGACCCGCACAACGCCGGCCGCTTCGTCGGCGAGGAACCCGAGCAGTATTGGATGAGCGGCGGCAAGCCGGGCGGCGTCGATCTTTACGTCGGCGGCACCGAGCACGCCGTGCTGCACCTGTTGTACGCGCGCTTCTGGCACAAGGTACTCTTTGACCGCGGCTACGTTTCCACGCCGGAGCCGTTCCAGCGGCTGGTCAACCAGGGTCTGATCCTGGCCGAAGACGGACGCAAGATGTCGAAGCGTTGGGGCAACGTGATCGACCCCCTCGACGTGATCAACGACTACGGCGCGGACGCCCTGCGGCTCTACGAGATGTTCATGGGGCCGCTGGAACAGACCAAACCTTGGAGCACGACCGGCGTGCAGGGGGTCGCCCGGTTCCTCGCGCGCGTGTGGCGTCTCTTCATGGAGGAAGACCAAGAAGGCCGCTGGCACCTGAGCGACGCCGTGCGCGACCTGCCGCCGACGCCCGCGCAGAACAAGGTCGTCCACGCCACGATCAAGAAGGTGACGGCCGACATCGACGCGCTGAGCTTCAACACCGCCATCGCGCAGATGATGGTTTGCACCAACGAGTTCACCGCCGCCCCGGAACGACCCGTTCCGGGGTTGCGCGTGCTCTTGCAACTGTTGAATCCGTTCGCGCCGCACCTGACGGAGGAACTCAACGAAACCCTGGAAGCGAAGTTTCCCACCGGCGGAGGACTGCTCGCGGCCCGCCCGTGGCCCGAGTTCGATGCGGCCCTGCTCATCGAGGACGAAATCGAGATGCCCGTCCAGATCAACGGCAAGCTGCGCGACCGGATCAGCGTCAAAAAAGATGCCGCCCTCGCCCAGATCGAATCCGCCGCGCTCGCGGCACCAAAGGTGCTTGAACATCTCGGAGAAAATTCCCCGAAGAAAGTGATCGTCGTGCCCGGAAAACTTGTTAACATCGTCGTTTGACCGACCTCGCCAACCCCATGTAACCATGACGCCGTCTTTCCCCCGCCGGTCGTTTTCGTTGCTGGCCGCCGCGTCCTTCGCGCTGGCGCTGCTTTCGGGCTGCGAAAAATCCGTCGACGAGGAAGACGTGGCCGCGTCAGGTCCGCGGGTGGAGGCGACGCCGACGCCCGCGCCGGCCGCGCCGGGTTCGGACCGGGTGGGACGCAAGGCGTTGAGCGCGTACTCCGCCGTCAGTGCTTACCTCAAGGACCAGGACCCCGACCTGCGGGAGCACCTGCAAAAGGCAGCCTCGAAGTTCGTCAAGGACAAGGACAAGTGGCGCGAGCGGCTGGCGGGCCGCCAGCGCGACCTCCAGCCAAAGATTACCCGACTGCGCGATCAGCTCACGAAGGCCGAAGGGCAGTCCGGCGACGCGTTGCGCAACTTGCGGCAGGAACTCTCCAGCCTCGAATCCCAGCGCGCGGAAGCCGACCGCAAGCTTACCGAACTCGAATCCATCACGAGCGACACCTGGAAATCTTTCCGGGACCGTCTGGCGGTGGACGGCGACGAGGACAAACCAGCGACGCCGAAGCCGACGAAGCGGTAGTGCGGACTTGCGCTTGCGCGTACGGTTCGTGCCGCAGCATTTTTCAGTCGCTTGTAAAGCTCCGAGCCCCGGCAGGGGCGCAAGAGAATAGCCCACGGCGCGAGCCGTGGGGAACACGTGCCGAGTGGAATAGCCCCGGCAGGGGCGTAAGAAAATCAGCGTGGCGTTCCTTGCTGGCCCGCCTTCTTTCTTCCGCCCCTGCCGGGGCTTTGAGCCTCTGGGCGGCTTCTCCCACGGCTCACGCCGCGGGCTAAATTCTTACGCCCCTGCCGGGGCTAGGAATTGAAGGAATCCTCCAAGCGAAAATGCCTCAGTCGCTGTCCTGATACCCCGCCGCCTTGAACGCCTCGTTCAGCCGTGCCTTGCCGCCGGTCTCGATGGGTTCGCCGTGGCCGACGATCACCCGGTCGAAATCCCACCTCATGATCGTGTCCAACGATCCCGTGAAAGCATCCTCATCCCCGACCGTGAGTTTCTCCGGCCGCGGCACTCCCGGGCTATGCTGCAACCCGACCTGGAGCAAGGACGCCATCCGCACGCCCAGCGGCGCGTCGGCTTCCACGTTGAAGAGCAGATCCGTGACGATCAACGTGCGCGACGGCCGGTGCAAAAAAACGAATTCCTTCGCGGCGGACTTGCCCGCCAGTTCGAGCACGTCCAGCTCGCCTTCCCAGGCGGCGGGCGCGTGACCCAGCGTTTCGGTGGGAAAGCCGACCGTCTCCGAAAATCCATCCGGCGCGAGGAACGGGAGATTTGGAAACGCCGCCCGGCCTTCCTTGGCGAACGTGTCGTGCAACGTGATGGCTTCCACCAAGTAGGCGGGCTTGCCCAGCGCGTTGATCGCAGCGACATCCTCGGGCGAGAACGGTCCCGTGGAGTGAATTACCAGTTCGCCGGACGACAGGCGGATGATCGTGACGTTGCGGCCCAGATACTCACCGAGGATCGGGAGCTTGTAGTGCAGCAGCCAGAGGTTTTCAGCGATGTTCTTCACGCTGATGATTCGCCGAGGCATCCCCCGGTGGTCGGCGCAGGTGGCAACTATCTCGCCGCCAGGCCGGGCGGCAAAATCCGCTTCGGGCTGCACAGCCACAGCCGTGCGCCGCGTCCCCACTTGCTTCCACCGCCACCGGCTGCCCACGGCGAGAAAGCCGGCAGCACCCACCGGTCCGCACCCTGCACCAAGGCCGGCAGCTTCAACGCGAACCCCGCGCCATCGCGCACCGTCGCCGCCGGGTGGTGGTGCCCGATGATCACCGTGCGTCCCGCTGTTTCCGCTACGTCCGGGCCGGAGCCGTCGCCATGGTGAAAGCAGAACCGCGGCGTCAGCCAATGCCTCTGCATTTCCCCCGCGCCGAACACCCGCCGGTCATGGTTGCCGGCGACCAGCACCACCTCGCAGCCGCCGTTGGCCCGCAGGCGTTCCAGGAGCCGCCGGGCCGGTTCGCGGGCCGCGCCGTCGTGGACGAAATCCCCCACGATCACCAGCCGCGTCGGCCGGTAATCGTCCAGCAAGGCGGTCAGCCGCGCCTCGATGGGGTCCATGCCCCACAGCGGGAACAACGCCCCGGCGGCGCGCTGGCTCAGCTCGTAGCCGAAATGCACGTCGGCCACTGCCAGCCAGCGTTCAGCGCGGTGGTAGAGCGCCAGCCGCGCGTCGAGCACCGTGTCCACGTCCACCAGCACGCGCGTCGGTGCCGGGACGAAGGGCGAGGTTTGCGCCGCGTTCACCTCAGATCTCCGCCTGGACGCGCAGCACTCCCGGCGTGAGGATCTCGGCCCGCAGGCCGCCGCGTCCTTTGAGCGCCTGTTCCGCGCCCGGACCGAAAGCCCCGTCCATCCAGTAGCACGGCCGGCATTCCTCGCGTCCGCGGAAGGTGACCCCCTGCACCTGGAACTCTGCGCCGTCCGTCAACGCGTTCAAGTCCACCCCGGCGCAGACGACGTTACGGCGCAAAACGGCGGGCGTCTTGTCACGGACGCCGAGCTGTTCACAGAGTTCTTGGTAAACCTCCTCCGCAAAAAATGTGATCTGGCCCTTGTACCGGTCCTTGAAGTCGAAGAACCGGTCGCCCTCGATGCCGCGTCCCGGCACGCAACGCACCTCCTCCACTTCCAGCGTGGGAGATTCGCCCGGCGGCTTGCCGTGATGGCCGAAATAGTTGTGCCCCGGCGAGGTGTAGAGGCGAAGGATTCGCAACGGCGGCTGGAGGAGCATCGGGCAGGGAGAAGTCTGGTGCGAAGGTAGGTCCGTGCCGCCCAACGCGCAACGTCTACCCTCTCAATCCCTGCCCAGAAAATGCCTCCCGCAAAGGACGCCAAGGCCGCAAAGGACGGAAAAAGGAAAAAGTTTGTCTGGCAACCTCTTCCCCTCTTCCTTGGCGTCCTTTGCGAGAGGCACCTCTTGTGTTGGCAGGCGACACGTTTTAAGTTCAAACGATTGTCGCCCGCGCCCCCGGCCTTCATGCGAGCGGCACAGCCCCCCCGACAATGGAACGCCCCGTCGCCAAAAGCCTCGTCGTCCGCGTGGAAGGCGTCCGGCCCGCCGAACCGCGCGACGACTTCCTCGCCGTCGAGGAACCGCTCGAAATCCAGCTCGGCTACGAACGCCGCGGCTGGCGCGTCCACAAGAGCGTTTCCATCACGATGCGCACCCCCGGTGCGGACGACGAACTCGCCGCCGGGTTCCTGTTCACCGAGGGCATCGTCGGCGACGCGAGCCACATCGAGGCCATCCGCACCGAGGAACCGAACGTCGTCCGCGTCGAACTCCGCGCGGGCGTGGCGGTCGATCTGCGCCGGTTGGAACGCCACTTTTACACGACGAGCTCTTGCGGCGTCTGCGGCAAGGCTTCCATCGCCGCCTTGAATCTGCCCAACCTCCCCCGCCTGACCGCCGACCGCCCGGTTTTCGACGCCGAGACGATCCACCGTCTACCGGCCACCTTGCGCGGCACCCAGGCGGTCTTCGACCAGACGGGCGGCCTGCACGCGGCGGCGCTCTTCGACCCCGCCGGCCGGCTCGCCGCGATGCGCGAGGACGTGGGCCGGCACAACGCCGTGGACAAGCTCATCGGCTCACAACTGCTCGCGGGCGCGACCACCCCGCTGAACGGCCACCTGCTTTTTGTCAGCGGGCGCGCGAGCTTTGAACTCGTGCAGAAAGCCCTCGCCGCCGGGCTGCCGATCCTCGCCGCGGTCGGTGCGCCTTCAAGCCTCGCCGTGGGACTTGCCCAGACGCGCGGCATGACGCTCCTCGGCTTCGTGCGCGGCGGCAGATTTAATATTTACACCGGAGAAGGACGCGTCCGCGAAACCGCTTCCTCCGATTCCCATGGAGGCATCGTCCCGGCGAGGATGCCTTCGTGTTTGGTCCCCGCCACCACCTTGTAATTTTTTCCCTACCATGGACACGCACACGACCCACGCCCCCGACCCCGTCCGCGATACTGACCCCGCCCACGAACAGCAACTCGATACCGTTTCGCAGAAGCCCACCCACATCGGCAGCGGCACCCCGACCACCGCGCCCGCCATGGACGCTCACCTCGTCGACGTGCCCGGTGCCGAGATGGTCGATGCCACCGAAGGCGCGCGCATCGGCCACGCCCACCACGTTGCCGCCGGCATCCCGGCCGTGTACCAGAGCACGCGGTTCACGATCCGCGACATGGGCCTCGTGCGCGGCCTCAAGTCGTGGTTCGAGGTCAACAAGAAGAACGGCTTCGACTGCCAGAGCTGCGCGTGGCCCAGCCCGGACGAGGGCCGCAAGATTTTCGAGTTCTGCGAGAACGGCGTCAAGGCCGTGGCCGACGAGGGCACGAAGCATTCCATCGCGGGCGACTTCTTCGCCAGATATTCCATCGCCGACCTCCAGGGCAAAAGCGACCTCTGGATGGGTCAACAGGGACGGCTCACCACGCCGATGGTCAAGCGCCCCGGCGGCACGCACTACGAAGAATGCACCTGGGACGAGGCGTTCCGGCTCATGGGCGACGCCCTCAATGCCCTCTCCTCGCCCGACGCCGCCGCGTTCTACACGAGCGGACGCACCAGCAACGAGGCCGCGTTTCTCTACCAGCTTTTCGCCCGGCAGTACGGCACCAACAATCTGCCCGATTGCTCGAACATGTGCCACGAGGCCAGCGGCATTGCGCTCCAGGCCGCCATCGGCATCGGCAAGGGCACGGTGCTGCTGGAGGATTTCGAGAAGGCCGACGCGATCTTCGTGGTGGGCCAGAATCCGGGCACCAACCATCCGCGCATGCTCGGCGACCTCCGCCGGGCGGCCCAGCGCGGCGCCCGCGTGGTGGTGTTCAATCCCGTGCGCGAGCGCGGCCTGGAACGCTTCGCCGACCCGCAGAACACCGTGGAGATGCTGCGCGGCGCCAGCGCCCCGGTGGCGAGCCACTATTACCAGCCCAAGCTCGGCGGCGACATGGCGGCCATCGCCACCGCCGTCGCATCCCTTTCGATGGCC
>CAXTOX010000105.1:0-13719 GCA_964245885.1 uncultured Chthoniobacterales bacterium
CGCCTCACCGTCGAGGAGGTGGAACCGGCGCTCGTCGAGCGCATTCGTGCCGTGAACCGCTGCGACGTGGAACTCTATGCCCGCGCGTGTGAACTGTGGGAGGACGCGAAAGCGCGGGCGAGCCGCCTGCCGGCGGTGACCGTCGTCGGTCATCCTTGGATCACGGAGGCCGCGCTCGGAGCGGAGGATTCGCCGACCGGCTCCCTGCTGCCCCGCACCGAGAAGGGGAACAAGGAAATCTCCTTCAACAGCGTGGACATCTTCGACCTGCGGACCGGCGGGGACGCGGTGATCCAACAAGACAACCCGGCGGAGGTCCGGCTGGCGGTCTACAGCACCCTCGACGCCGGGGACGTTCACCTCGGCCTGCGCATTTGCGACCAGGCGGACACGGAGGTCTACGGCGTCAGCACCCGGATGCAAGGCCGTGCGCTGTCGCTGCACGCGGGCGCGGTTACCCCGGTAACGTTCGTCTTCGACATGTCGCTGGCTCCCGGAGGCTATTTCCTGAGCGTCGTGCTGCAAGGGGGCGACACGCACGACGAGAAGATTTTCCACGCGGTCGACAACGCGATGATCTTCTGGTGCGTGGACGAACGCGCACCCAAGTTCGCCGGCGTGGTCGATCTGCATGCCCGGATGGAGGTCGCGCGGCCGGTCTTCACCGAAAAACGCTGGTGGCGGCCCCCGAAGGCGCTCCGCCGCCTGCGGCCGGTTATTCTCGACACGGCGGAGCGATTGCGCGGGGCCACGCGAGAAACGACGATCCGTTCGTGGCACCGGGTCAAGGCACCATTCCTGCGCCTGCGTCCGCCGAAGTTCGCGCGCTACGTCATCCGCACGTTCCGAAACGAGGGTTGGGGAGCGTTCAGATACCTCCTGAGCGGTAAGACTCCGCCCCGGCGGGAAGAGCGTCCGTGATGTTTTGATGTTGACAAACCGGCGCGCCCGCATCATTTTGCGCTCGTTGCTCGTCTCATCGCCTTCTTGAGCAGGCCGGCATTTCGCCTTTTCACTTCGCGCCTGTCCCTTCTTCGCTCGGGATGTTGAACATAGTGGGGCAACGCTTAGTCTCTCCCTCGGTATGGCGGGTCATAGCAATTGGTCCAAGGTCAAGCGCATCAAAGGGCCGTCGGATGTTAAACGCGGCGCGGCTTTCAGCAAGCTGGTGAAGAAAATCACCTCGGCGGCATGGCTTGGCGGCGATCCTTCGGGAAGTCCCCGATCACGCTCGGTGATAGAAACGGCCTGTTCGGCCAACCTGCCTAAGAACAACAAAGTCATCCCCACCGCCACCCCGCTATTTATTTAGCAGGCGAGCAACCCTACCTCTGACCGGCTAGACCTCCACGGCCGTCCTCCCTCAACACACTGCCGGCAAGCCGCTGGTGCCCATCCCCCTACCGACAGCAGTTTTTACCAACTCAGACATGACCGAAGACACCGCCCAGCAACCCGCCGATGCCATCGACGGGGAGACCCTGCCTGCCGACCCTCCGAAGGGGGCAAAGAAAACCGCGCCGCGTCGCAAGGTCACCCGCGCCGCCAAAGGTGTCACGGCCGTTCTGGATCCTGAACCCGCCGCCAAGGAAAGCGTCGAGAGCGACGACGCCAAGCCGGCGGTGAAAAAGATCCGCCGTCCGCGCATCAGGACCGCACCGGTGGAGAACGTCCTGGCGCAAGACGCCGCGCCGCAGCCGGCTGTCCTGTCCAACGAGGCCATGGAGAAGTCACCGAGCCTCGAGGCGCACGTCGAGACGCAGGTAATCGCGCCCGTTGCCTTCCGGGCCGTCGAGCAAAAGGCGAAGCAGATTTTCCACCCGGACGGCGACGCCGCCTCGGCTCCCGCCGGACCCGCTCTCCACCCGGCGACGCCGGCTCCCGCTGCCCCGCCGCCAACCGCCGCGCCCGCGCCTTCCCCGGCTCCGGTCAAGCCGGAAACCGTGGCCGAGGAGCCGATCATCGGACCTTCCACGGCGGAGATCCCGCCTGCCTCCGCGCCTCACCCGGCGCAGACGGGGCTGGACAACCACCGTGCGCCGCAGCCGTTCCAGGAACGCGGCGAGGGGCGCTTTGACCGTCAGCAAGGCCGGCATGGCGGGCAGAGTTACGGCCGGCAGGACCGCTTCGAGCGTCGTGACAACCGCCACGGCCAGGGACAAGGCCAACCGGGTCAGGGATACAACGACCGTTCGCAGCAGGGGCAGGGTGGCCAGTTCAACCGCCACCCGCAACAGGGTGGGGGCAACCGGCCGCAGCAGACCGACGGCAACCGCTCGTCGCAGACCGACGGCGACCGCCTGCCGCAGCAGGGTCAGGATGGCAGCGACGCGGGTGTCAGCCGTGTGACCGATCCGCAGTTCGCCGAAGGCATCGTCGAGGTGTCCGGTAAGGGGTTCGGCTTCCTGCGCGAGCCCAAGCGCAATTTCGTCCAGACGCCGGCCGATGTGTTCGTCACCCCGGAAGTCTGCCGCAAGTACAACCTGCGCGACGGCCAGTGGATCAAGGGCGAGGTGCGCCGCTCGTCGCGCGGTCCACAGCTTTTCCGCTTGATCACCCTCAACGGTGAGGACCCGGAAAAGTTCCGCAACCTGCCCAACTTCGACGAGTTGACCAGCATCAACCCGAAGAAGCGCATCCGGCTCGAAACGACGCCCGAGCGTTACACGACGCGCGTCATGGATCTCATGACGCCGGTTGGCAAGGGCCAGCGCGGCCTGATCGTCGCCCCCCCGCGCACGGGCAAGACGACGCTCCTCCAGCACATCGGCGAGGCGGTCATCAAGAACCACCCGGAGATGAAGCTCATCATCCTACTGGTGGACGAACGGCCCGAAGAGGTCACGGAAATCCGCCGCAGCGTGCCGCAGGCCGAGATCATGGCGAGTTCCAACGACAGCGACCTCAAGAGCCATACGCGCATCGCGCAACTGGCGATGGAGCGTTGCAAACGGCTCGTGGAAGCGGGCTTCGACGTGTTCATGCTGCTGGATTCGATCACGCGGATGGGTCGGGCGTTCAACAATGCGTCCAGCGGCAGCCGCACGGGCAGCGGCGGCATCGACAACCGCGCGTTGGAAATCCCGCGCAAGATCTTCGCGGCGGCGCGCAACACCGAGGAGGCCGGCAGCCTGACGATCATGGCGACCGCGCTCATCGAGACGGGCAGCCGGGGTGACGAGGTGATCTTTTTGGAGTTCAAGGGTACGGGCAACATGGAACTAGTGCTCGACCGCAAGATCAGCGACCAGCGCATCTTCCCGGCGGTGGACATCTTTCAGTCCGGCACCCGGCGAGAGGAGTTGCTGCTCGCGGAGTGGGAACTGGACAAGATCAACGTCATCCGCCGCGGCCTGGCCGGGCACAAGCCGCTGGAAGCCATCGAGCGGCTGCTGAGCTTCCTGAAGAAGTTCCCGACCAACGCGCAGATGCTCACGAGCCTGCCGGGATGAGTTCCTCCTTCGGTATGCCGAAGAAAAAACTCCCCAAGTGGGTGCCGTTGGCCGGCACGGAGAAGAAGCCGCTCGTCGGCGCGCGCAGACTTGGCCCCGTTGACTCCACAGGAACGCGCGACGGTTACCGTGATGGTGCGTCCACGCCGACCACTCGCGGTGTCCCGCGCGTTGCTGATCGCCCCGATTGCGCAACGGCCGTACCTCACCCGCGAGCAACTGGCCGAGCGCCACGGGGCCACGCCCGCCGACCTCGACCAGATCGAAGCGTTTGCCCACGCGCACGGACTGACGGTCGTGCACCGCAGCGCCGCCGAACGCCGCGTGGTGCTCGCAGGCACGCTGGAGGCTCTGACCGGCGCGTTTGGCGTGCGGTTGCAGCGGGTGTCGTTCCAGGGCGGGACCCACCGGATGCGGACCGGTCCGGTGCGCGTGCCGATGAACTTGGCGGGGATCGTCGAGGACGTGAAAGGGTTGGACGACCGGCCGCAGGCGTCGCCGCACTTCCGGCGATTATTCCCGCCAGCGAAGCCGTCCAGGACGGGTAAACTGCGCCCGCGCGCGGGCGCGGCGGCGGGGACGTTCACGCCCGTCGACGTGGCCCGGCTCTACAACTTCCCGGTGGATGCCGACGGCACGGGCGAATGCATCGCGCTCATCGAACTCGGCGGCGGCTACCGCCCGGCCGATCTGGAAACTTATTTCAAGGGGCTTGGCGTGGCGGTGCCGTCCGTCACCGCCGTCGGCGTGGACGGCGCGGCCAACACGCCCGGCGGCGACGCGGACGGCGAGGTGATGCTCGACCTCGAGGTGGCCGGTGCCGTCGCGCCGGGGGCGAGGATCGCGGTCTACTTCGCGCCGAACACCGATCAGGGTTTTGTGGACGCGATCAAGACGGCTGTGCACGACACGTCGCGCAAACCCTCGGTGGTGTCGATCAGTTGGGGCAGCGCGGAGGAAGGTTACACCGCGCAATCGCTGAAAAACTACGACGCCGTCTTCCAGGAAGCCGCGGCGCTGGGCGTCACGATCCTCGTGGCCGCCGGGGACAACGGCAGCTCCGACGTGAACCCGCCCGACGGCAAAAAGCGCGTCGATTTCCCGTCTGCCAGTCCGTTCGTACTCTCGTGCGGCGGCACGCGGTTGACCGCCGACGCCGCCCGGAAAACAATCACCGCCGAGAGCGTGTGGAACGACGGCGCCAAAGGCGGCGCGGGCGGCGGCGGCGTGAGCACGAAGTATCCGCTGCCCGCGTGGCAGAAGGCGGCGAAGGTGCCGAAGGTCGGCACCAAAACCGGCCGCGGGGTTCCGGACGTGTCCGGCGACGCCGACCCTCAAACGGGCTACCAGGTGTTCGTCGATGGGCAGGCGGGCGTTTACGGAGGCACGAGCGCGGTGGCCCCGCTGTGGGCAGGTTTGCTGGCGTTGTGCAACCAGCGGCTCGGCAAACCGGTCGGCTTCCTCAATGCGCTGCTCTACACGCAGGCATCCGCGCGTGCGAGCCTGCACGACATCACGACGGGCAACAACGGAGCTTATAAAGCGGCGACCGGTTGGGACGCTTGCACAGGACTCGGCACGCCGGACGGCACGAAACTGTTGGCCGCATTGCAGTCGCCCGGCGCGTGAGAACGCTCACGCTGGCCGGAGCGCGTTCATCTTCTGGAATCCTTCCAGGGTGCGCAACGGCAAACCGATTTGTTCGGTTTGTAAGTGCATTGTAAATCTCTTGTAAAAGAGGGCCTCTACCGGTAGACAGGGACGCGGCAACCGTTTTAGCTTCCGCCGTCATGGTGAAAAACGTGCTCGTCATCCTGTTGGGCTGCTGCGTCCTGCTCGGCATCACCGCCGCTCGGGCAGGCGAACCAGCCGCCAAGGCCGCGGTTGCCAGCCCGGTGGACGATCTGATGTTCCACCGTGGCGTGTGGGACCTGCAAGTGGCTGAGGGTGCGGAATTTTCTCTGCAAAACACCAGCATCATCCGGCCCAACATCGACTACGAGCTGACGGTCATCCGGCTAGGCTACATGCTCGACTCACCGCACGGACGCAATTTCCTGCGCGGCAACAACGAGTTCATGCTGGAGGTCGTCGGCGGCCCGATGTTCCAGGGGCCGGGTTCGGCCTTGGGCGGTTTGTCCATCGTCTACCGGCGCAACTTCCTGTCGCCCGGAGCCAGGGTGATCCCGTACATCGATCTCGGCGCGGGCGGGGTCTACAGCGACGCTTCCCATGACCGCGTGCAGCAGGCGTTGGGCACGCCGTTCGAGTTCGACCTCCAGGCAGGCGTCGGCGTGCGCTTCCGGCTGGGCCTGGGTTGGACACTGGACGCGGAGTTTTCCTACCGACACCTCTCGAACGCGCACATCGTGGACCGGAACCTCGGCACGAACGCCATCGGCGGATTGCTGGGCGCGAGCTACTCTTTCTGAAGGCAGAAGGCAGAAGGCAGAAGTTTGGAAGCCGGATAGACAGCACGTCGGAAGATTTCTTCTCTGAACTTCTGCCTTCTACCTTCTACCTTCTGCCTTCTGCCTTCTGCCTTCTGCCTTCTGCCTTTGTTTGAATCCCTGAGCCGTCCGCCAGCGTTTCTTGATCGTGGCGACGTTTTCCTATCCGCTCGGCGGCCTCGACGGACTGCTGCGCTCCCCGCTGGTCACGGCGACGACGCGGCAGGCGCTCACGGGGCGGTTGCAGACCCCGCTGCCGCCGTGGCCGGAGCAATTTACCGAGGCCGAGCGTGCGACGCTCGCGGCCGTCTGCGCGCGGTTGCTGCCGCCGGACTCGCCGCTGCCGGCGGATAGCGCCGCCCGCCGACTCGCCGTGCGGCTGGTGAGCGGCCCGGGCGACGGCTGGCGCTACGACGCGCTGCCGCCCGATCTGGAAGCCTGCTTGCGAGGATTGCGCGGCCTGGACGAAACCGCCGCGCAAGGAACCACCGCGGCGGACACGCCTCTCTTCTCCTCGCTGGCAGCCGATCACCAGGAAGCCATCCTACAGGCCGTGGCGCAGGACAAGGCCGAGGGGGAAACGTGGCGCACCCTCAACGGCAAGCGTTTCTTCGAGGAACTCCTCGCGGCCCTGACGGAACTCTACGCCAGCCATCCCACCGTTCAGGAGGGCATGGGTTACACCGGGTTTGCCGACGCCGCGGGTTGGCAGCGCATCGGGCTCGACGAACGCGAGACCTGGGAAACGCCCGCCCACAAAGAGGCCCGCCGCTCCCCGCTGCCGTCGCCCGCGCCGCGCCGCGAGGCGGTGCCTGAACTTCCCGACCCGCAGCGCTTCCGCGAGGACGAAGTCGTCGACGCCGTAATCATCGGCACCGGGGCGGGTGGGGGACCGCTGCTCTGGCGATTGGCGCGGGCGGGGCTGAAGGTGGTCGCGCTCGAAGCCGGCCGCGCCTGGCACCCGGCCCGGGATTTCGCCACCGACGAGGTTGCCCAGGAACCGCTGTTCTGGACGGACGAACGACTCTCCGCCGGAGCGAACCCGCTCGCCTTCGGCAACAACAACTCCGGTATCGGCGTGGGTGGCTCGACGCTGCACTACACCGCCTACACGCCGCGGCCCCAACCGGACGATTTCCGCCTCCGCACCGAAAGCGGCGTCGGCTGCGACTGGCCGCTTGCCTACGAAGACCTGGAAGGATATTTCGACGAACTGGAAACGTTCCTCGGCATCTCCGGCCCGTCGCCCTACCCGTGGGGACCGGCGCGCAAAAAAGGTTATCCGCTCGCCCCGCTCTCGCTCAACGGCGCGGCGCAACTCATGGCGCGGGGCGCGGCCCGGCTCGGCCTGACAACCTCGCCCGCGCCCAACGCCGCGCTGAGTGCACCTTACTACCAGCCCGGGATCGGCTGGCGGCCGGCCTGTACGAACCGGGGTTTCTGCCAGGCGGGCTGTTCCGTGGGTGCGAAGGCGAGCGTGGACGTGACGTTCATCCCGGCGGCGTTCGGACTCGGCGCGGAAGTGCGCGCGGAGATGTTCGTCACCGGTTTCGAGCGCGACGGGCAAGGCCGTATGAAGGCTGTCATTTACAAGACCAAGGATGGCCGGGAGGCGCGGCAGCTTTGCAGGAACGTGTTTCTCTGCGCGGGAGCCATCGAGACGCCGCGCCTGTTGTTGCGCGCGGGCCTCGCCAACGGCAGCGGGCAGGTCGGGCGCAACTTCATGGCCCACACCGGCATCCAGGTGTGGGGGCAGTTTGACGAGGAGATCCGTCCGTGGAAGGGCATTCCCGGCGGGCTGATCTCCGAGGACACCCACCGGCCCAAGGACGCGGATTTCGCCGGCGGCTACCTGTTGCAATCCATCGGCGTCATGCCGGTGACGTACGCCGTGCAGCGCGCCCGTTCCGACCAACCCTTGCACGGGGCGGCGTTGGGCGAGCACCTGAAGCAGTACAACCACGTCGCCGGGATCAACATTCTCGGCGAGTGCCTGCCGTCGGAGGAAAATTTCGTCGCGCTGAGCGACGAAAAGGATGCGCGCGGATTGCCCAAACCGCGCGTGTCCTTCTCCGCCGGCGACAACGAAACCAAACTCACCGCCCACGCCGAACGCACGATGCGCGCGATCTGGGAAGGCGCGGGCGGACGCGAACCATGGAGCTTCCAGCGGTTCGCGCACACCATCGGTACCTGCCGCATGGGCACGGACGCGGGGAACTCGGTGGTGGACCGCAACGGGCGCGTGTGGGACGTGCCGGGGCTTTACCTCTGCGACAATTCGGTGTTTCCCAGTTCGCTGGCGGTAAACCCGGCGTTGACCATCATGGCGGTGAGCCTGCGGACGGCGGATCAATTTTTGAAGAAATCTAATGAGCGAAAAACAAGGCTTTCTTACCCTCATCAAACAGAAGTTCGACGACGGTGATTACCCCGGCGACGAACACGGCGGCTCGCGGGGTGGTACGGGCAAGGGTCTGCCGGACGGCAGCGCGAACCGCTTCCTCTTCGCGACCGGCATCGAGTGTTCCTACCCGACAATCCGCGACAAGGACGGCAAGACGATCCGCCGCGACCAGTTGGAGGAGACCCACCACTACCAGCACTGGAAACAGGATCTCCAGCTCGTCAGTGACCTCGGCTTGAGGGCACTGCGCTACGGCTTGCCTTATCACAAGACCCACCTCGGCCCGGACCGTTACGATTGGAGTTTTGCGGACGAGGCCATGCGCGAGATGCGGCGTTTGAAGATCGAGCCGATCCTCGATCTCCTGCACTTCGGCGTGCCGGATTGGCTGGGCAATTTCCAGAACCCGGAGCTCCCGCTGCACTTCGCGGCGTATGCAAAAGCCGTGGCGGAACGCTATCCATGGGTGCGGTTCTACACGCCGGTCAACGAAATCTACGTCACCGCCAAACACTCCGCGCGAGACGGCGAGTGGAACGAGTGCCTGAAGGACGACCGGTCGTTCGTCACGGCGATGAAGCACTTGGCGGCGGCGAGCATCCTCGCCAACCAGGCCATCGCGGAGAAGAAACCCAATTGTATCATCGTGCAAAGCGAGTCGGCCGAATACCTGCACGAGATGCGCGCCGCGCCCTCGCGCGAGACGATGCTGACCAACAAGCTGCGTTTTCTCTCGCTCGACCTGCTCTACGCCCACCCGCCGGACGGCGATGTCTGCACGTTCCTATACGATAACGGCATGACGCGGGATGAATACGACTGGTTCATGCTCGGCGAACCGCCCGGTTACCAAGTGATGGGCAACGACTACTATGGGCGCAACGAAAAATTATTGTTGCCCGACGGCACCATTGAAACTGCCGAGGACGTGCTCGGCTGGTACAATCTCACGCGCGAATACCACCGCCGCTACCACAAGCCGGTGATGCACACCGAGACGAACACCTTCGACGCCGCACAGGCTCCCGTGTGGCTGTGGAAACAGTGGGCGAACATCGTGCGCATGCGCCAGGCCGGTGTACCCGTGCTTGGGTTTACGTGGTACTCATTGGTAGACCAGATCGACTGGGACACGGCGCTGGCCGAGAACAACGGCACTGTCAACGGGTGCGGCCTGTACGATCTCCAACGGCGCGAACGGCCCGTAGCGAAGGCATACCGGAGCTTGCTGGAAGAATTCGGGCATATCGGCATCGCGCCGGGGGGCGAACTGTTCGTGCTCAACGATAAACCTAAGACGTTGCGAACCCACCTCTGACCGGATGGCCTTTCTACCCGAACAAAGAGAAAGCGTCCTGGTGTGTTCCCGCGCGAGGCTGTACGTTCATGGGTCGGAACCCGGTGCCGGGGCGGGCGGGCAGGAAACCACGTTGGTCTTCCTGCATTTCTTCGGCGGATCGTCGCGGACGTGGCAGCCCGTGCGGAAGGAACTCGACCTGGAGTTTCCCTGCGTCGCGCTGGACCTGCGTGGCTTCGGGCGAACGGTCGTCACGGAAGCGGCCGAGGAAGCCGCGTCGTATTCGCTCGACCTGATGGCGGCCGACGTGGTCGAGGCCATCGGGCGACTCGGGCTGAAGCGTTACGTGCTGGTCGGTCACTCGATGGGCGGCAAGGTCGCGCTCGCGCTGGCGGCCGGGTACGGTTGTCCTCCGGGGCTTGAAGCCATGGCTCTCGTCGCGCCCTCGCCGCCGACCTCCGAGCCGATGCCCGAGGCCGAACGCGCCCGCCTGCTGGCTGGTCTCGGCTCCCGGCCGACCGCCTATGAGACGTTGTCGAAGACTACCGCCGCCGCATTACCCGCCACCTTGACCGAAATGGCGGTGGAGGACGAACTCCGCGTCGCTCCTGCTGCCGGTCGCGCGTGGCTCGAACGCGGCAGCCGGGTGGACATCTCGGCCCGGTTGGAGCGGATCGAGGCTCCGGTGTTCCTGCTGGCCGGCGAGAAGGACGCCAACATCACCGCACGGCTGTTGCGGCGCGAGATCGCCGACCGTTTGCCGCCTGAACAGGCCCGCGAACCGGAGACCGTGCCGGGTGCCGCGCACCTGCTCCCACTCGAAGCGCCGGGTGCCGTGGCGGCTTTCATCCGGCGCGCGATGGGTTGAAGCCGCGTCCGTGCATTCCCGAACAGACGATTCCAAGAGAGTGTGTGAGAAGCCCCCGCCGCAGGCGTCAGCCCTTCGTGGCTTCCACCGCCAGCGCCCACATCAGCAGGCGTTGCGAATCGTTCCAGATCGACTTGTTATCTCCCAGGCACACCGAGATCACCGCGTGGCCCGCGCCGTCGTCCGCGCTGGACACGAGGCAATGACCGGCCGCCTCGGTGTAACCGGTCTTCATGCCGGTACAGAGCGGGTAACGCAAGAGCACCTTGTTCGTGTTGGTGTACTCGCGCACCTTCCCGTCGGCGTACTGAAACTGTAGGTGCTGCGTGGACATGATCGGCCGCAGGACGTTGTTGTAGTACGCCGCCCGGGCGATGCGCGACAGATCGCGCGCGGTGGAATACTGCTCCTCGCCGGGAGAGGGCAGGCCGTTGGGATTGACAAAGTGCGTGTTGACCGCGCCGAGCGCGGCGGCGCGGGCGTTCATCTTATCGGCAAAGTCCGGGATGCTGCCGGCGTTGTCGCGCGCGAGGCACCGCGCCACGTCGTTGCAACTGTGGACCAGCAACGCGTAGAGCAGCGACGAGCGCGCGTAGCTCTCGCCGGGCTTGAAATAGAGTTTGGTCGGCTCGCAGATCGTGTCGATGGGCTGGACTTCCACCTGGCCGTTGAGTCCGCCGCTCTCGGCGACGATGAGTGCGGTGAGCAGCTTGGTCGTGCTCGCGATCTGGCGACGCGAGTCAGCGTCTTTTTCAAAGAGCACCTCGCCCGTGCGCGGATTGATGACCAACACCGACTTGGCCGCGATCTTCGGAGCCTGGTTCGGGTCGACCGGGCCGACATCGACCGGGCGCGTGTCCTCGTCGTCGACGACCTTGGCGGGAACCGTCTTCTTGGTGGCAGCGGGTTTCTTCTTCTTCGGGGCGGCGTGGATGCTGGCCGGCGCAACGGAGAGCAGCAAACCGAGGATGACGAGCAACGCGAGCGGGCGGAACGAGCGAGGTTTCACGAGGCTCTGACTTAACGGCAGAGACGCCGGGGGGCAAGATGCTTTTCGCATCGGGGGAATACCGGACGGACCGCGTCAAACCGCCGGTTTTCGCCCCATCTCGCGGGCGCGTTCCGTCGCCGCACGGACGGCTCCCATGAACGCCGCCCGCGTACCGCCGCGTTCGAGGACTTCGAGCGCGGCCATCGTCGTGCCGCCGGGACTGGCAACCGCCTCGCGCAGTTCCGCCGGGTGACGGCCCATCTGGCGAACGGTCTCCGCCGCGCCGAGCACGGTCTGCGCCGCCAGGGAGGCCGCCAGCTTGCGGGGTAATCCCATCAACACCCCGCCGTCGGCCAGCGCCTCGATGACCAGGTAGACATACGCCGGTCCGCTGCCGCTCAGGCCGTTCACCGCGTCGATCAGGTTCTCCGGCACGGCGTGAACATCGCCCACCGCCGCGAAGATCCGCTCGGCCTCGGCGGCCTGCGCGTCCGTCACCGTCGAACCGCGGGCATAGGCCGTCGCGCCCTTGCCGACGAGGCAGGGGGTGTTCGGCATCGCGCGGACGATGGCGGCACCGATCCCGGCCGCCGCTTGCAGGTCCGCCAGCGCCACCCCCGCCGCGACCGACACGATGAACGGGCACGCGGAGATCGACGCGGCGTGCCGACGCAAGGTCGCGCAAGCGTCCGCGGGCTTGACGCACAGGAAGACGATCTCGCTGTGGATGAACACCGCGTCGTTGTCCGACGTGGCCGTGCCACCGCCGGTTTCGACCTCAAAGCGGTCCCGCGTCTCCGCCGAACGCGCGCTGCCGGTCAGCTCCACCGGCGTACACAATCCTGCGGTGACCGCGCCTTTGGCGATGGCCGTCGCCATCTTGCCCGCACCGATGAATCCGAGTCTCATATGAACGGCAGAAGTATACAGAGAGCTTTTATGTTACAATAAGCATCTCCAATCCGCGCATCACACCGCCCATGATTGCCTTAAACACCGCCGTCCAGCCGCCCGCCAGCGCCACAGGTTTCTCCGCCGACGCCCCCGAGCGGACCGACCTCGCCGCCGCGATCCGGCGTCTGAAAAAGGAGCGCAACGCCGTCATCCTCGCCCACAACTACCAGGTGGGCGAAATCCAGGACGTGGCCGACTACGTGGGTGACTCGCTCGGCCTGAGCTACCACGCGCAAAAGACCGACGCCGACGTGATCGTGTTCTGCGGGGTGCATTTCATGGCCGAAACGGCGAAGATCGTGAACCCGACGAAGACGGTCCTCCTGCCCGACATCGACGCCGGCTGCTCGCTGTCCGAATCCTGCCCGCCTGAAAAACTCGCCGCCTTTCTCGAACGCAACCGGGAGAAAAATTACTACGTCATCGCCTACATCAACTGCTCCGCCGGGGTGAAGGCGCTCAGCGACGTGATCGTGACCAGCGGCAACGCCATCAAGATCGTCCAGGCCGCGCCCCAGGACCGCAACATCCTCTTCGTCCCCGACCAGAACCTCGGCGGCTGGGTGATGGAAAAGACCGGCCGCAAGATGGACCTGTGGCAGGGGAATTGTTACGTGCACGTCGAGTTTACGCGCCAGAGCATCGAACGCATCCGCGACCAGTACCCGGAGGCTCCGGTGGTCGCGCACCCGGAGTGCACGTTCGCCGTGCGCCTGCTCGCCGACGAGGTGTGTTCGACGGAGAAGATGATTTCCTACTGCCGCGACCACGAGGCAAACGCCTTCATCATCGTGACCGAGGCTGGGATGCTGCACCGCCTGCGCAAGGAAGTGCCGGGCAAGCTCTTCATCGCCGGGCCGACGGACCATTGCGCGTGCGCGGACTGCCGGTTCATGAAGATGAACACGCTCGAAAAACTCCATGACGCGCTGCTCGACCTCTCGCCCGAGATCACGATGCCGGAGGAGACCCGCGCGCGGGCCGAGAAGCCGATCCTGCGGATGCTGGAGCAGAGCCGCTGAACGGCCCGCTGGTCGGCGTACCGCGCCCGTCCGGCCGTCGCCGCACGCACGGCGGCCGCGGCAGATAGATCATCCATTCCGGCACGTGGCGGCTTTCGCGGTCGGGCGCGCGGTGACCGGATAAATCCCGGCGTAGCCGACTCCCGGTAGTGGTACAGCTTGGTAAGTTTTCAGCCCCGGCAGGGGCGGCAGAAAGGAGGCCCTCGTTCCGGGACCACCCGGCCGGTTTTCTGCCGCCCCTGCCGGGGCTGACCCGTTTTTGTTCTTTTCCCACGGCT
>CAXTOX010000106.1:0-13663 GCA_964245885.1 uncultured Chthoniobacterales bacterium
AGCGGCACCGTCTTCGACATGGACGGCAACTTCTACGCGCGCCTCCACGCCAGCGAGAACCGCGTGGTCGTCAAGATCGACAAGGTCTCCAAGAACTTCCTGGATGCGCTCGTCGCCCGAGAGGACTCACGCTTCTACGAACACCACGGCGTCGACCCGCACGGCATCGCGCGCGCCGTGCTGCGCAACCTCACCCGCGGCCGCGCCGCCGAAGGAGCCAGCACACTCACCCAGCAGCTTGCCCGCAACAGCCTCCCGCTCGGCGGCAAGACGCTCACGCGCAAGATCCTGGAGGCGTTCGTCGCCCTGCGCATCGAGCACCGTTACTCGAAGCAGCAGATCCTTGAGTTCTACGTCAACCGCATCTTCTACGGGTCCGGGGTGTACGGCATCGAGACGGCCAGCCAAGCGTACTTCGGCAAACCTAGCGCGCAGCTCGACCTTTCCGAGTCCGCGATGATGGCGGGACTCATCCGCAGCCCGAACCGGTTCTCGCCGCTGAACAACCTCACCGCCGCCACCCGCGAGCGCGACACCGTGCTCGGACGCATGGCCTCGCTGAGCATGATCCAGCCGGAGCAGGCCGACGCGGCGACGAAGGAAACGATCAAGGTCTCGCGCAACCGGGTCGTCACCGGCCAGGACAACTACGCGATGGAGGCCGTCCAGAACGAACTCTCCGACCTGCTCACCGACGAGCAATCCGACGAGGGCGGGCTGAAGATTTACACGACGATTGACAAGGGCCTCCAGGAACTCTCCACGCAGGCGGTCGAAACGCAGTTGGCCAAGATCGAGAACCGCCCCGGCTACGACCATGCGAAAAAGGGCGAAAACCCCGACGCGGACGAAAGCCGCGGGACCAATTACCTCCAGGGCGCGCTCGTGCTGATCGAAAACCGCTCTGGAGCCATCCGCGCGCTCGTCGGCGGACGCGAGTACAAGTCGCGCGCGGACTTCAACCGCGCCACCGATGCCCCCGGCCGGCCGGTGGGCTCGACCTTCAAGCCGTTCGTGTACACGATGGCCTGGTCGCGCGGCCTCCTGCCCGGCGCGAACATCAGCGACGCCGCCATCCGTCCCGGCGAACTCTCGCAAGCCCCGAAGTGGAACCCGTCAAACTCCGACGGCACCTTCGGCGGCGTGCTCCCGGCGGAGGCAGGCCTCATCCGCTCGCGCAACACGATGAGCGTGCGCGTCGGCCAGCTCGCCGGGTTGGACAACGTCCGCGAAATCGGCCGCGACGTGGGCCTGGGTGACAACATCCCGGCGGACCCGACGATCTATCTCGGCACGTTCGACACGACCCTGCGCCGTCTGACGGAGGCGTACACGCTGTTTCCAAATTCGGGCGTGCGCCGGACGGGGTACTTCATCGAACGCATCGACGACGCGACGGGCAGCACGATCTACCGCGCCCCGCACACCGAAACCCGCGTGTTCGACTCCGGTTGCGCGTGGCTCACGCACACGGTCCTGCGCGAGGTGATGCAAAAGGGCACCGCCGCCGAGGCCGCGACGCTCGGGTTCAAAAAACCCGGCGCGGGCAAGACTGGCACGACCAATGATTTCCACGACGCGTGGTTCGTCGGCTACACGACGAGCCTGACCTGCGGCGTCTGGGTGGGCCTGGACAAGCCGCAGACGATCACCGCCAAAGGCTACGGAGCCGCCCTGGCGTTGCCGATGTGGTGCCAGGTGATGAACAAAGCGGCGGCGGAGCGTTACCCGGCGAAGGATTTCAAGCCGCCGGAGGCGTTGAAGCGGGTACGGGTGTGCGCGTTCTCCAACGAACTCGCCACCGACGGCTGTGAGTCGGCGGGCACCGCCTATACCATTGACCTGCCCGCCAGCCGCGTGCCGACGCTGACCTGCACCGAGCACAGCGGCGACGCGTTGACGCCGAACGGCCCAACGGTCGCGCCGGGCCAGCCTCCCCTCCCCCCGCCCGATCAACAGGAACAGAATCTACAGAAAGACGGGTTCCCGAAGCGGTTCATGCGGTCGTTCCACAAGCTGTTCGGCGGATAGCCGCGCACGGTCATGGAAGTCGATCCTCTGTCCGCGATGACCCGTTTCGGGATTTTCTTCTTGATCGGCGGCGTCACGCTCATTTTTGTCATGTGGGGCGTGTTGAAGCATTTTGACAAGCCGCGCCCCGTCTGTGCCCGCCAAACCGGGGCCGACACCGGTGGTCACGCCCTCGGTCCCGCCGTTCCTCCGTAAACGAGAGTGCCCCTGAATTTAGCCATAGACTACGCAGATTTTCGCAGATTACAGAGGGGAGGAAAAAGTAGCTGTCTCCAGTGCCTTCCCTCTTTCTTCAATCTGCGTAATCTGTGGATAAATCTGCCTTTCTCAAGGCCGCGCCTTGCAAAGCGGTTCCAGCACGGGCCAGACGAGTTCGGCGACTTTGCGGTGTCCAGCGGCCGTCGGGTGGATCTGATCCTTCTGATTGAGGGACTCGTCGCCGCCGACCCCTTCGAGCAGGAACGGCAGCAAGGTCGCTCCCGGGTTCGCTTTCGCCAGATCCGCGTACATCGCCTTGAATTGCTCCACGTACTCCTGCCCGAAGTTCGGCGGAATCTGCATGCCGGCGACCACCACGCGCATGTCGGGATTCTTCGCGCGCGTTTTGTCGATGATGCCCTGGAGGTTGCGCCGGGCCTCGTCGATGGGCAGACCACGCAGGCCGTCGTTGCCGCCGAGTTCGAGGAAGAGAACGTCCACCGGCCGCCGCAGCAGCCAGTCGATGCGGTGCAATCCGCCCGCGGTGGTATCGCCACTCAGGCCACCGTTAAGAACCGCATAATGGTATCCGGCGGCCTTGATCTTTTCCTGGATCACGGCGGGATACGCTTCCGTGTCCGGGTCGTCGAGACCGTACCCGGCCGTGAGACTGTCGCCGAAAAACAGGATCGTGCGCGGCGCGTCTTCGGCCCGCACCGACCCGGCGAACGTGACCAGCAGCAGGGCGAGGATCGTGCGCAGGAACATGCCCGGAACTATCCGCTAGCGCCGCCGCTTGGCAACCGGCCTGGGCCGGTTGCGCCCGGGGGCGGGATGCGGCACATTCGCGCGCCTGCTCCTGCCTGAACATGGAAAACGCCTCGACGGTCCTCGCAGTTCGCCAACTCACCAAAACCTACCGCAGCGGCGACCGGGAATTGACGGTGCTCAAGGAGGTCAGCTTCAGCCTCGCGGCGGGTGCGACTTGCGCCATCGTCGGCCCGTCGGGCAGCGGTAAGACGACGCTGCTCGCGTTGTGCGCCGGACTCGACCGGGCGACGAGCGGGTCGGTGATCCTTGATGGGATGGCGTTGGACAACCTCGACGAGGATGCCCGCGCGCGGGTCCGCAACGAGCACACCGGGTTTGTGTTCCAAAACTTCCAGCTCGTGCCGACGTTGACCGCGTTGGAGAATGTCATGGTCCCCGCCGAACTCCGCCACGGCGCGCGGCGTGCACATGCCGAACTAACCGACGCCGCCACCGATCTGCTGCGGCAGGTCGGCCTCGAGTCCCGCCGCGGGCATTATCCATCGCAGCTTTCCGGCGGCGAACAGCAGCGTGTCGCGCTCGCCCGCGCGTTTATCAACCGTCCTCGCTTGCTCTTCGCCGACGAGCCAACCGGCAACCTCGACGCCGAGACGAGCGACCGGGTCGTGGAACTCATTCTCAACCTCAATTCCCAAGCCGGCACTGCCCTGGTGCTCGTCACCCACAACCCCGAACTCGCCGCGCGAACCGGCCGCACGATCCGCTTGCGTGATGGGGCGATGGTGGACTGAATTTATCCTGGCCGTTGCCATCATCCGGTAGGCTGCTAAATTCTTGTCCTATGCCCGTGCAACCCCTCTTCACTGCTCACGCCACTGCCACCGGCGGCCGCAACGGCCACACCGAAGCCGATGATGGCCTCATCAGCGTCGACCTCTCCGTGCCCAAGGCCATGGGAGGTCCCGGCAAGCCGAACACCACCACCCCCGAGCACCTGTTCGCCGCTGGCTACGCCGCGTGCCTTGGCGGTGCCATCGACTACCAGGCGACCCTGCTCAAAATCAAGCCCAGTTCGCTCGAAGTGACTCCCGGCGTCGTCATTGGCAAAAGCGATGACGGTGGTTTCGGACTCGCGGTGAATATGGACATCAAGGTCGGTGGGTTGTCCGAAGAGGACGCCAAGAAAATCGTCGAGGCCGGTCACGCCTTCTGTCCTTATTCCAAGGCGATCAAGGGGAACGTGGACGTGAAGCTGAACGTCACCACGGTTTAACCCGCCACGGCTCCAATATTTCCACCACAACGAAGGGACGGCTCACGCAGCCGTCCCTTTTTGTTTTAACCGTTGGCGGAGCCGTTGCCTCACCGCGGTAAAGATGTGGTAAGCTCCGGCGTGATCGCGGCGCAGGTCGAAACCTTCCTCCGGCACCTCGCCACGAACCGGGCAACGCTGCTCCTCCTGGTGGTGGCCGCCGGTGTGCTGGTCGTGGGCATCCTCGCGCGGGCGGGGCGGCCCGACCTGCCGTACGTGGCTGCGCCCACCCTGCTGACCGCCGCCGAGCGCAACTTCTTCCTCGTCCTGCGGCAGGCGGTCGCCGCGGATTTTCAGCTCTTCGCCAAGGTCCGTCTCGGCGACATCATCCAAGTGCAGAACGGTGTGCAGGGCAAACGGCGGTTCGCCGCCTTCGGCCGCATCGCGTCCAAGCACGCGGACTTTGTCCTTTGCGACCCGCGTTCGTTCGCCACGACGCTGGTCATCGAACTCGATGACCGTTCGCACGACCGGGCGGACCGGCGGGAACGCGATCAATTCTTCGACGCCGCGCTGAAAGTCGCGGCGGTTCCCGTCTTACGCGTGCCGGTCCGGCGGGCGTATTCGCCGGACGAGATCCGGCGATTGGTAAATGAAGCCGTCTCCGCCTCCTCTCCACGCCGCGCATGAGCACAACCACTCTCCCGATTGCCTCCGGGCTTCCCGCCGCCCCGGTCCCTCGCGCTCCCTTCGCCCTGTTTGACCCGTGGGTGTGGCGCATGGCCTGGCGCGACAGCCGCCGCAGCCGGGGACGCCTGCTCGTTTTCTCCACCGCCCTCACGCTCGGCGTCGCGGCGCTCGTCGCCATCGGCTCGGTCGGCTGGAACCTCCAGCGCGCCATCACCGAGCAGGCGCGCACGCTCGTCGGCGCGGACCTCATCGTCGAGAGCCGTCATCCCCTCACGCCGGACGCGCAGAAAGTCGTCGATGATCTCGGCGGCACCGACCGCGCGTACGAAACCCGCCTCGTCTCGATGGCGGCTTTCCCGCGTACCGGCGGCCAGCGTCTCACGCAGGTGCGCGCCATGGAAGGCGGCTATCCGTTCTACGGCAAGATCGACACCGAGCCGGCCGACGCCGCCGCGCGCATGTTGTCCGGCCAGGGGGCGGTCGTGGAGGAGAGCCTCCTTTTGCAATACAGCCTGCACCCCGGCGACACCCTCACGCTCGGCGGGGAGACCTTCCCGATCCTCGGCACCATCAAGAAACTGCCCGGCGAGGTCAACATGTTCGCGGGGATCGCTCCGCGCCTGCTGATCGCCCGCGCGCACCTGCCCGCCTCGCTGCTCTCGCGCGGGAGCATCGTGCGGTATTTCACCTACCTGCAACTGCCGCCGTCGGTCAGTGCGCCGCAGTTGGTCGCCGAGCACAAGGCGGACTTCGAGAAGTACCAACTCGACACCGACGATGTGGACCACCGCAAACGCCAGATGGGCCGGGTCTTTGACGACGTGACGAACTTCCTGAGCCTCGTGAGCTTCATCGCGCTGCTGCTCGGCGGCATCGGCGTGGCCAGCGCCATCAACGCCCACGTCAAACAAAAGCTGCGCACCGTCGCCGTGCTGCGCTGCCTCGGGGCGTCCTCGGGTCAGACGCTCACGGTCTATTTCCTCCAGGCGATTTCGCTCGGCGTGGTCGGTTCGCTCATCGGCGCGGCGGCGGGATTGTTCTTCCAGAGCCTGACGCCTTTGTTCCTGAAGGAAATCCTGCCGGTGGAACTCACCTTCGGGATCTCGTGGGGCTCGGTGGTCGAGGGGCTGGTCGTCGGGTTCCTGACCTGCGCGATCTTTGTCCTGCTGCCGCTCCTGCCTGTGCGCCGCACGCCGCCGCTGCTGGCGCTGCGCGCGGCGTTCGAGCCGGCCGCGAAGGGGGAACGCCGCCGCGATCCCGCCCTCTGGGCCGCGTGGGCGTTGCTGGTCGTCGCCCTGCTCGTTTTCCCCTGGGTCCAGAGCCGCAACCTCCGCCTCGGTCTCGGGTTCTCGGCGGCGTTGTTCGTTTCCTTCGGGCTGCTGGCGCTGACCGCCTACGGGCTGATGGCCGCCGCCAAGCGATACTTTCCGCGCCACTGGCCCTTCGAGTGGCGGCAGGGCGTGGGCAATCTCTACCGGCCGAACAACCGGACGCTGCTGCTCGTCTTCTCGCTCGGATTGAGCACGTTCCTGCTGCTCGGCATGTACCTGACCAAGGACGTGCTGCTGCGGCAGTTCTCCGCGCAGGGCGACGCCAAGACGCAGCCCAACCTCATCTTCTTCGACATCCAGCCCGAGCAGCAGGCCCCCATCGCCGCGGCGGTGCAAGCGCACGGCATGTCCGTCCTCGACGCCGCGCCCGCGATCACGATGCGGCTGACCTCCATCGACGGAAAATCCGCCGAGTCCCTCGCCGACGCCAAAAAGCCGGTCCGCCGTGAGGACGGCGAACAGGGTCGCAACGACAGCCGCTGGCGGCTGCGGCACGAGTACCGCTCCACCTTCCGCGACCATCTCACCGTCACCGAGACGGTGACGGAGGGACAATTCCGCGGGAAGGCCGGGCCGGAAGCCGACGGCACGGACGTCGCGCACGCCACGCCGGTTTCCGTCGAGGAGGACATGGCCAAGGAACTGAACCTCCACCTTGGCACGCCGGTGGTCTGGGACGTGCAGAGCATGCCCGTCTACACGGTCGTCGGCAGCGTGCGCAAGGTGGACTGGAGCCGCTTCCAGTCGAACTTCTTTGTCGTTTTCCCGGCGGGCGTGCTGGAAGCCGCGCCGGCGTTCAACATCCTCGTCACGCGCGCGCCGGACCCGGCAGCGTCGGCGCAGTTGCAGGCCGATGTGGTGCAGCGGTTCCCCGGCGTGTCGGCCGTCGACCTGCGCCTCGTGGTGGAAACGATCCAGGGCATCGTCGACAAGGCGACGACGGCGGTGCGCTTCCTCTCGATCTTCACGGTCGGCACGGGGTTGCTCGTGTTGGCGGCGGCGATCTTCACCGGGCGCTATGAGCGCGTGAAGGAAGGCGTCCTCTTGCGGACACTCGGTGCTTCGCGCAAGCAGATCTTCCGTATCCTGATCGTGGAATACCTCGCCCTCGGCACGCTCGCGGCCCTGACCGGCATCCTGCTGGCGGCCGCCGGCAACTGGGTGCTGGCGGTGTTCTTCTTCAAGCTGCCGTGGGTGCCATCCCTGGGTGCAATGGCCCTGGCCTGGATCATGGTCACGGCGCTGACGGTTGGCATCGGGTTGTTCGCGAGCCGCGGGGTGTGTGACCATCCACCGCTCGAAATCTTGCGCGGGGAGGAATAGACGCTTCTGCGCACGACAGCTACTCACGTCCGGAAATATCGTCGAAACCGATGTAGGGCTAATCGCGCGGCCAACCGCCGAGTTTGCCCAACCATCAGCCCATGAAATTACCCACGAACAAACTTCTTCTCGCCCTGATCGCTCTGCTGGCCGTCTACGCTGCTCCCCTGAGAGCCGAATTGACCCCGCCGAGCGCGACGTTCTTCAGTCCGCAGTACTACCTGGGAGACGATGCGAATGATTACCCGGTTTATTACCTAGATTATTTTGACACCTATACATACGACCTGAGCGACAGCACGTACGTGTACAAGTACAACTTCGGGTGGCTCTACTACTTCGGCGGCTCCGGTCCCAGCGGCAACGACGACGCTTACTTCTACGATTACGAAGCGGACGACGTTTTCTACACGTCGCCCGACCTCTATCCGTACATCTACAGCTTCAACCTGGACACCTATCTCTACTATTTCGAGGGCAGTGAACCGCGCGAGTTCTACGACTTCAGCACGGATGCCTACTTGTACTATCCTTCGCTCTGACCTGCGCTTAAAGTCGCAAACGCCTATGCTCTGGCTGTATAGGCGTGGGCGAAATGTCATAAGTGATACAATGGAAAGCTAGAAACTTCGTACTGCCGTGACATCAGGCTTCTGCTCAAAGCGAAAGCTTGGCCAGAGTCTCGGGGTGTTTGCGAAAGACGGCCCGGGATACCCCTCTGATTTCTTTCATGTATTCCTTCAGCGCGATGTACGTCGCGTTACGCTCCTCGGCATCCGCTGGCCCACTCTCTGCCACCTCGTCAGCCGCATCGAGTTCGCCGTCAAGCGTCGCCAAGTGATCGAGCGTGGCGGACAGTGCTTTGACCTTCTCGGGAGTGTAGCCGCGCTTGGTCAATTTTTTCGCGTAGGGATTTTCGCTGGCGGCGGCGTAGCCGGCGTGCGCCACGTTAATGAACCGCTGTAAGTCTTCGGGCACGTCGCCCATCACACGCAGCTCCAAGCGCGCGTCCAAACCGGTGAAAGCCGCCCGCGCGATCAGGCGGAACGCCGTCCACTCGTCGCGCGCTTCCTCCACCTTGCTGTTCAGGTCGGCCTCGCCCCGCCCGCGGTCGGGCGGAGCCTCCCCGCGCACGGAACAAAACGCGTTCCACGATTTTTCCTGCAATTCCATGCCCCAGGTCAGTTCCTCCCCGTCGTAACCGGCGCTTGCCAGGGCTTCGGAAATATCAGGGCTCAGGCGTGCCTCTTCCAGGAAGTGACCGGCGTCGCGAATGTATTTCTCGATCGCCTGATCCTCCACCGTGCGGCGGAGCTTGGGGGTGGTCGCTGTCGCGGCGGCGATGTCGATGTTGGTTGGAACGGTGTCGGTCATAGATGCTCGTTTGCGGGATGATCCAGGTGTCGGGCTTTGGGGGACCGAGCGGAACCCGGTGATGGCGTGATGATTGAAGCCATCCCGGAGTCATCTATCGCTCCTGCCCGTGCCCAAGTTGGTTTGCGCCAGCATGATGGCGACTTTTCCGCCAAATGCAAAACGCAAAATGCAGCGAAGCCAGCACTTTAGCGTTGACCGATGTCCTTGGAAGCCGACGCCGCCTTCCACCTTTGCATTTTGCCTCTTCACGGCCGATGAGTACGCCCCGCCGACCCGATGAGCGATCCAGCAACGATTTTACCCGCGGCCGAGAACGCGTCCACGCTCGGGCCGGAGCCTGCTCCGACCATCGAACCCGCCGCCCGCGGCATCTTCTCGGTGCTGCGCGGAGGACCGTTCGCGCGGTATGCCGTTGGCGACGCGATTTCCACCGTCGGCTACTGGATGCAGACGGCGGCCCAGAGTCTGGTGATGACCAACCTCACGAACAAGGCGTTCGAGCTTGGCCTGGTGAACTTCTTCGGCGGAATCCCGATGCTGGCTCTGACGATGCACGGTGGCACGGTGGCCGACCGCTTTGACAAACGGAAGATCATCATTGGCGCACAGCTCGTGCAGATCGCCTTGGCCGTGCTCATCGGGTGGCTGGTGGCGACCGGCCGCATCCAGATCTGGCACATCTTCGCGGCGACCGCCCTGCTCGGGATCACCGGTGCCTTCGAGATGCCGGCCACCTCGGCGCTGGTGCCCGAGATGGTCACCCGCGAGGAGATTGCCGCTGCCATGGCGGTGGACCGCTCGATCTTCCACGGCTCGCGCATGATCGGCTTCGCGCTGGCGGGCTACGTGATCGGTCGCTTCGGCAGCGCCTCCGCCTTCTTCATCAACGCCGCCAGTTTCCTGACCAGCATCGCCGCCATCGCTTCGGTTGCGCCTCGCGCCAAGGGCAGCGTCGAGGAGGAAAAGGAACGTGCCAGCGGCATGCAGGCGGGCATCGACTACGTCCGGCGCGACAAGCCGACCCTGGCGATGCTCGGGTTGATGGCGTCAAGTTCGCTGTTCGTGTTTCCGTTCATGTCGGTGATGCTGCCGCTGTTCGCACGGCAGACGCTCGGGCTGGACGAACGGCCCACGAGCTACCTGATGGCTTTCTCCGGCATCGGCTCGGTGGCGGCGTCCTTCGGGATCGTGGCGGTGGCGAGGCACCGGCGCAGGTTGTTCCTGATGCTGGGGACGGCCGATGTGGTGCTGGCGCTCGCGGGCCTCGGGCTGGCGCGCAACTTCTGGCAAGCTGCCGTCGCGCTGGCCGCGCTTGGCGTGGGCACGGCTTTCAATTTCGGCGTGGCCAACACCACCGTGCAGGAACGCGCCCCGGGCACCTTGCGCGGGCGGGTGTCGGCGCTGGCGATGCTGAGCTTCATCGGGGTCATGCCGTTTGCTTCGTTGGGGGTCACCGCGCTGGCGGACCGCATCGGGTTCCGCACGGCCATCGTCGCCGGGGCGTTCGGCTACGGTACCGCTGCGTTGTTCGCGCTGGCGAGTGCCGGCCGACGCTGCACGGAACTGCCCATCCATCCGCCGGTGGCGGAACCCGTGGGAGCCTGATCTAAAAAGCTCCGTTGCGATGACCGATCCGAACACCCCTTCCTCCGACAAACCGACCGGTGCGCAACTCGGCTGGCGCGTCCTGGAAACGTGGCACCCGCACATCAGCCCGGTGAACCGGCTGCGCGCTGACCGGGTGTCGATCCCCGGGCGCGGTGAGATCCGGTATTCTTACCTGGAGCGCGGCGAGTCGGTGATCATCGTGCCGGTCACGGCGGATGGTCAGATGGCGTTGATCCGGCAGTACCGGTACCCGGTCGATGCGCATTGCTACGAATTGCCGGCGGGTTGCTGCCGCGACATGGGCGGCGTGACCTTGGAGGAAGTAGCCCGGCGGGAATTGCGCGAGGAGATCGGCGCGACGCCGGGCAGTCTAGAGTATGTGACGTGGTTTTATTCGTCGAGTTCGATCAGCGACGAGGTTTGCCACATTTTTCTAGCGACTGGCGTGGCGCTGGACCAGGAGACGAACCGCGAGCCGGGCGAGCACATCGAACCGCTGCTCGTGCCCATCGCGGAGGCATTTGCCCTGGTGCGACGGGGCGAGATGAAAACCGGCACCTGCGCACTGGCGATCCTGCATTGCGAGGAACGGTTGCGGCAGGCGGGGCTTGTCTAAAGCGCCGTAGGCGTCGTCCCTCAAGGTAGGGAGGCCTCTCCGAGGCAGTCCCTATTTTGGCTTGGTTTCACGTGTCTGTCTTTCGACGTTCCCCTTCCAGAGAAATAGGGAGTGCCTCGGAGAGGCCTCCCTACCTTGAGGGGCGACCGGCCGCAAGCGGCCTGTTCAGAAAAGCGGACGCGCTCAGTGCGTTTCCAAGAACCGATGCACGTCCTCCGCGAGCTTCTGGCCGATGCCTTCCACGTCGGCGATCTGCTCGACCGACGCGGCGCGTAGCCGCTCCACCGAACCGAACGCACGCAGAAGGATCTGCTTGCGGTTCTCGCTGACGCCGGGGCAATCGTCCAGGATGCTTTCGCCGATACGCCGCTTCATCAAAAGCTGATGGTACCCGTTGGCGAACCGGTGCGCCTCGTCGCGGATGCGCTGCAACAACCGCAACGCACCCGAATCCTCCGGCAGCCGCAACGGCGCGGGGCGTCCGGGACGATAGATTTCCTCGAACTCCTTCGCCAACCCGATGATAGGCAGGTCGTGCAGCCCGAGCTTTTGCAATTGCGCGCACGCGCTGCTGAGTTGACCTTTGCCGCCGTCCACGATCACCAGGTCCGGCAAACGCACCAACCGGCGGCGTAAACCGCGCGCGGGTGCCGCGTCCTCTTCCTCGTCGGTGGCAGCCAGGTCGGGAACCTCCGGTCCGTCAGGTTCCTGGGCAGCTTCCGTCTCGGTTTCCTCCAGCGCCTCGGCTTCCAGTTCGCGTTCGGTCTCGCCGTCGAGTTCGGCGTCGGTTTCGTCGGCCTCGAAGCCGGGACCTTCGATGAGTTCGTCGCCCTCCAGGTTGGCGTTGTGCGCGTCGGCGGTCGGCGCGGGGTTTTCGGGATCGTCCGCGTCGACCAGGTCGCTGCTGTCGGGCGTGGAGGCGAGCCGACGCAGGGCATCGTGCGGGTTCTCCTGCGAAAACTCCGCCGCGTCGCCGTGCTGTTCGCGGGCCTCGATCAGCACGCGCGCGTAACGCCGCCGCACGACCTCCGCCATGCTGGCAAAGTCGTTCTGGCCCTTGACGCCCTTGATCCGGTAGCGGCGGTAGTTGGCCTTGTCCGGGACCCCGTTCTTGAACGACACCATGCTGGCGACGATGTGCGTGGTCGAGATGTTCGAGATGTCGAAGCACTCCATCACCAATGGCAGGTGCGGGAGCTGGAGCGCGTCGCCCAGCGCCTTGAGATCAGCGACGGGATTGATCGTCGAGGGCAGCGAGTGGCGCGTGAACCGCCGCGTCGGCGCGGTGGTCCGGCGCAGATCGTCGATCATGTCGCGCAACTCCGCCGCCTTCTCGAAGTTCATCTTCACCGCTTCGGCCTTCATCTGGTCTTCCAGCGCCGTGATCGTCTCGCGTGAGCGGCCTTCGAGAAAATCGCACGCCGCCGTCACTCTCGCACGGTAGTCGTCGAAGGAAATCTTGCCCACGCACGGCGCAGGGCACTTCTTGATCACCGGCGCGAGGCAGTGCTTGAAGTCGTACTCGCCCGGCTGGAAGGGCCGGCACGAGCGCAGCCCGAACTTGTCGCGCATCAGGTTGAGGGTCGCGCGCAACGCCCCGGCGTGCGCGAACGGCCCGAAGTAGCGTGCCCCGTCGTCCTTCCGCAGCCGGGTCAACTGGAAACGCGGGATCGGGTCGGCCACGTTGACCTTCACGAGCAGGAACCGCTTGTCGTCGCGCAGCGAGATGTTGTAGCGCGGGCGGTATTCCTTGATGAGGCGGCTTTCGAGCAGGAGCGCCTCGGGTTCGCTTTTGACGGTGTGCGTCTCAAAATCCCAGATGCTCTCGATGAGGGCGCGGGTCTTCATGTCCGCCGTCTGCCGACGCGAGGGCATGAAGTAACTGCTCAACCGCTTGCGCAGGCTCTTGGCCTTGCCGACGTAGATGATGCGGTTGAGCCGGTCGCGCATCAGGTACACGCCGGGTCGGTGTGGCACGTCACGCAGCTTACGTTTGAAGTCGGCCTTGGCTTTGGGCAGCGGGGAATCCATGCGGGAGAAGCAAGGGAAGGCGTAAAGATTCTCTCTAGATATACTACGTCCCTACTCCACCGGAAAGCCGCCTTGTTGCCGAATGCTTTCTCATTTTTGAAAAAGACGGGCATGGTAGCTGCCGGGAATACGCAACGTGCAAGCGCCGCTCTTGCCGTTTGCCAATTCTATCGGTTTGCGTCTTTTCCCGGTTTGCTGCCGCGAGCATGACGCCGGTGACGATGCTGGTTTTCTACTGCTCGGCCAACTCAGCCTGTGCGACGGAGAGGCCTACCTGCTTTGGATCAAACGCTTTATCCTCTTCCACGGCAAACGCCGCCTCGATGAGCTTGAGATAGCCTAGCTGCGCCCACAAGAATGCCAGCGGGGGTAGTGGTTGGTGCTTGAGTGACGAAGCGGTTTTTGCCATGAAGCTCGGGCGTGAAAACTTTTGTT
>CAXTOX010000107.1:0-5726 GCA_964245885.1 uncultured Chthoniobacterales bacterium
TCGAAACACTGCTGGCTCGGCCAAATACGCAAAACACTCTGCTTACCTACTTAGTTGTCCCGGTCCTTCTCAGAAAGCGTGTGGGAAGTGTCTGGGCAGCCCGCCGCAGGCGTCGTCAACCATGGTAAGGATGGTTCTCCGAGCCGCTCCCTAGATTTTCTGGAAAGGGAACGTCAAAGGACGGGCAAGTTCACCCAAGCCAAAATAGGGAGCGGCTCGGAGAGCCATCCCTACCATGGTTGACGACGCCTGCGGCGGGCTTGCTTCTCACACGCCTTCTTAGAACGATCACGTTCTACTACTCTACTTCATGAACTGCCCGATGGCCCGGCGTAGTTCCACGGAGGTCGCGGGTTTGCCCAGAACCAGGTCGATGCAAGGAGCCACGTCCTCGGTCTCGGCCGTGCGGCCTCCAAAGCCGGTGAGCAGGATGATCCCGGTCTCGGGACGGCTCTCCTTGATGACCACCGCCAGTTCCTCACCCGTCATGCCCGGCATCGACTGGTCGGTGATCACGAGGTCAAAATACCCTTTGTCCACGATTTCCAGCGCCTCCCTGCCGTCCCCGGCGGTCTCCACCTGGTGACCGTCCTCGACGAGTTGCGCCTGGAGCACGTCGCGGATGATGGGCAGATCGTCCACCACGAGGATGCGCAGGATGCCGGCCACCTCCTTCGGAGCGGCCTCTCCCTGCGGCACCGGCATCGTGGCGTCCACCGGCGCGGCGGGCAGCCGGATGCAAAAGGCCGTGCCTCCGCCCGGTTCACTCTCGATGTCCATCATGCCGCCGTGACGCTGGATGATGCCGTAGACCGCCGATAATCCGAGACCCGTCCCGAGTTCGCCCTTGGTGGTGAAAAAAGGTTCCAGGCAGCGGCGGCGCGTTTCCTCGTCCATGCCTGTGCCCGTGTCGGCGACGCGCAGGCACAATTCTCCTTCGTCGAGCGCAGTGTCGATGTGCAGGATGCCGCCCAGGGGCATCGCGTCCACGGCGTTGAAGATCAGGTTCGTCAACATCTCGCGCAACTCCGCAGGGTCACCCGACAGCGGGGGCAGGTCGGCCGTCTTGCTCTGCACGTTGATCTCGACGCCGCGCGAACGCGCCTCATCCTTCCACTTGGGCCGGGTCAGGACGATGGCCTGCTCGATGATCTGATTGAGCTGGAGGGTCACCCGCGTTTCTTCCCCGTCGTCCGGCCGGTGGAACTCCCGCAACCGTCGCACGATCTGCGCGGCGTCCTGCGCGGCCGTGGTGATGGCGTAGAGGTGCGCGACGTCCGTGCCATCGGACCGGTTCCTGGCGGCCGTCATCATCAGGTCGCTGTAGCCGAGGATCATCGTCAGCGCGTTGTTGAAGTCGTGCGCGATGCCCGCGGCCATGGTGCCCAGCGCGCTGAGCCGTTCCTGCCTGATAGCGGTTTGCTGGGCGGTGCGCAGCTTGAGGAGGGTGTCTTCCAACTGGGAGGTGCGTTCGCGGACCTGTTCTTCGAGGAGGATGTTCTGGTTCTGGAGTTGGATGTGCAGGAAGCGGTTTTCCAGGAGGTTGCGGATGCGCAGGAGCACCTCGGACTGGTCGAGCGGCTTGGTGAGGAAATCCTTGGCCCCGGCGGCGAGCGCGCGGTGCTTGGTCTTGGTGGTCACGTCGGCGGTGAGGACCAGCACGGGCACGGGGTTCTCGGCGACGGAGAGCGCCTTGATCTGCTCCATGAGGTCGAACCCGGTCACGTTGGGCATGTGCAGGTCGAGCAGCACGAGGTCCGGCCGGAACTCCAGGAAGTGCGCCATCGCCTCGCGCGAATCGCAGGTGCTCTGCACGCGCGTGGCCCCGATGAGTTCGAGGATGCGTTCCAACAGGCGCACGTTGGCCTGTTCGTCGTCAACGATGAGAATTTTGGCTTTGCCGATGGTGGAACGCAGCATGGTGTGAACGGCAGGATGGAGGAAGCGGGCGCGGGTCCCGTTTGTAGCAGGCAGCGGACCACGGGCAGGCAGCGCGCCGATGTGAGAGGTGGGAGGTGAGTTGTGGGCTGCAGAGAGGACTGCGGACGGTTGTCTTCATCCTACCTTCCACCTCTCACATCGCTGCCGCCCCGTCCGCCGCGTAGAATTGTTGGTAGAGCCGCTCGATGGCCTCCTCGGGGTTCTCGAACATCAGGTTCTCCTTCATCTTGCTCACGTACAGGCCGAAGCCGAACGGACTCACCACCGGCAGTTCCACGAGCCGCCATTTCCAATCCGCTGCGGCAGCGTGTTCCATCCAGGCGCACGCGCCGTCCTGGTCGAGAAAGAGCGTCGTCGCCTGCCGGTAGGACTCCGCGAGCAGCGGATGGTCCGGCTCGTGTTGCTCCAGCACCCGGAAGAGAATCTCCGCGCTGAAACGCAGCATCTTGATCGCCCGGTCCTTGCCGGGGAACTGCCGCGGCACCATCAGGCCCGTCTGCGCGATGCCGCGAAACTGCCAGCGCACCAGTTCGCTTTCCTTGAGCGAGGCGAGGAGTTCGTCCTCCGCTCCCGCCCGCGCGAAACATTCCCGCCAGCGCGCGAGCGGCAGTTCCTGGAAACGCTGGAGCGTGAGCAGGAAGCCGTAGTCGTTGACCGTGGCCTGCGCGTTGCCGCCGGCCAGGCGCGCCACCCGCCGCGCGACGATCCGCGAGAGCGCGTCGTTGACCGCCCGGCCCGCCATCGTGTGGAAAAAGTAGTGCGAGAGCATCTGCTTGTTTTCCGGGACCGTTTCGCGGTACCGCTCGATGAGCGTCAACCCCGCGCGCGGCACCGCCGAATGCCGCCGCTGCAACTCGAACTGCCCGACGATGGCCTGCGCGTTGGCCTGCGAAAGCTCCCACGCCTCCACCAGCCAGTCCGTCACCGCGCCTTCGCCGTCGCCCAGGCGGTCGTCGATTTCGCCGCGCAGTTGGGCGACCTCGGCGGCGAGTCCGGCGGAGAGCGGCAGCTTGCCCGACGACCACACCGGCACGTTGGGCCGGTCGCCAGGCGCGTCCTCCACCTTCGCCACCTGCCAGCCGACCTCGACCAGCCGCACGATCCGGCCGCCGAGCACGAACACGTCTCCCACCGTCAACCCTTGGATGAACCCCTCGTCCACCGTGCCCAGCCGCCGCCGGCCCAGGGTCACGTTGACCAATCCCTCCGAAGCGATGGTGCCGACGTTGACGAGGTAGTCGCGTTCCACCCGGCGCGACACGGTGAACATTCCGCCCGCCGCGTCCACGTGGAGCTTGCCGAAGGTATCCGCATACGCCTTTTCCAGCGAACGTCCCCCGCCGCGCAGGTATTCCACCACGCGGTCGAAGTCAGGGCGTTCCAGCCGCCGGAACGGCCACGCGCGGCGGACGGTTTCCCACGCGGTATCCGTGGAGATGCCGGGTTCCTCCATCGCCAGGCCAAGGAGGTGTTGCACGAGCACGTCGGCGGCGTTTTCGGGGATGCGCACCGGGTCGAGGCGGCGTTCGCGCGCGAGCCGGGCGGTGACGGTGCATTCGACGAGGTCGTCGATGTTCGTGGCCACGAGGATGCCGTGGCTCGTGGCGTCGACGGCGTGGCCCGATCGCCCGATGCGCTGGAGCGTGCGCGAGATGCCCTTGGGCGCGGAGATCATCACGACGAGGTCGATGGCCCCGATGTCCACGCCCATTTCCAGGCTGCTCGAACACACCACCGCGCGCAGTTCGCCGTTCTTGAGCCGGTCCTCGACTTCTAGGCGCACGTCGCGGTCGAGCGAACCGTGGTGGACCTCGATCTTGTTCGCCAGTTTTGGCAGCGCTTCCTTCAGGCGCAGGCCGAGGGTTTCCGCGCCGGTGCGGGTGTTGGCGAAGACGAGGACGGACTGCTTGCGGCGGATCAACGCAGCGAGTTCGGTCAGGACGCGTCCCGCGCTCTGGCCCGCGGGTGGGTACGGGTTGCGCCGGACGGGCGAAAACACCTCGATCACCGCCCGGCGCTGGCTGCGCGCCTCGGCCACCACGCACGGACGCCCGTGGCCCACCAGGAAGCCGGCCATCGTTTCCAGCGGGCTGATCGTGGCGGAAAGCCCCACGCGGCAGAGTCCCGGCGCGCCGTCCCGGGCGGCGAGACGCTCCAGGCGCTCGAGCGAGACGCTGAGGTGCGAGCCACGTTTATTTTCGGCGAGGGCGTGGAGTTCGTCCACGACCACGAAGCGGCAGGCGGCGAGAGAGGCGTGGTAGGACGGTTGCGCGAGCAGGATAGCGAGCGACTCGGGGGTAGTTAAGAGGATGTGCGGCGGACGCTGCTTGATCTGGGCGCGTTCGCGGGCGGTGGTGTCGCCGGTGCGCAGGGCAATGCGGATCTCCTTGTCCAGCCCCATCTCGACCAGGGGGCGGGTGAGGTTTTTCTGGATGTCGTACGTCAGCGAACGCAGCGGCGAGATGTAAATAGCGTGGATGCGCCCCGGCGGCGGGGCGTCACGCACCAGCCGGTCGATGATCGCCAGGAACCCAGCGAGCGTCTTGCCGCTGCCCGTCGTCGAACTCAGCAGCACCGAACGTCCGGCGAGGATCGCGGGGATGCAGAGCGTCTGCGCCGGGGTGAACTGCTGGTAAGTCCGCCGGAACCACGTCCCCACGCGCGGATGCAGACGCGCGAACAGGTCGGCGTCGGGTTCGGCCGGAGGGTAGAGGTCGGCGGGGGTCAGAGGTTCAAGGAACCTCGCACACCGTTGAACGTCAACGCTGATGGAGTAACGACCCGGGGTTGGCCTTGACGGCTAGACAGCTTGGGGCTGGTCGAGAATAACGCCACTGATCAACAGGGGAGGAAGGATAGCTTCCAGCCCCTCGTCCGAGTAGATGCTCACACGGACGCCGGTTGGATAAACGTGCGCATGGTCAGGCGTCGGAACCCGGTATTCCCGGCCATCGGCAACGTGGACGGTGAACGGTATAAAAGGCTGAGCCTTCAGAAACAGGCGGATGTCTGTGATCATACCCGAAAGATCCTACCCGCACCGAAGCCATTGATCAAACAAATGCGCAACCATCCGGCTCGGCCAGCCGCGGTCACACCGCCCGTTCACCCGTCTCCTCGGTGCGGATGCGGATGGCGTCCTCAATCGAATACACGAACACCTTGCCGTCGCCGATCTTGCCGGTTTTAGCCGCCTTGATGATCGCCGCCGTGGCGTCGTCGAGCAGGCTGTCGGCGAGGACGACCTCGATCTTGATTTTGGGCAGGAAGTCCACCGTGTACTCGCTGCCGCGATAAATCTCCGTGTGCCCCTTCTGCCGGCCGAAGCCCTTGACCTCACTGACCGTCATGCCTTCGATGCCCAATTCCGCCAGCGCGTCTTTGACCTCTTCGAGCTTGAACGGTTTGATGATGGCTTCGATCTTTTTCATAAGGGAGGGCGGATGGGAGCGACGGGGTTACTTCTCTATGGAAACCAAAAGTTAAGCAACGGTTTTCGGCGTTCGGCCGGCAAGACAGCAAAGCCTGTGCCGATGAGTTCCGGGCAGAGAAAACGGGAGGTTTTCCTTGGTTCCAAGCCGCCGGCCTGTCGAGAATCAGCCAGCACGGACAAAAAACGAACCCACCGCCTTTCAGGCCCGCGGGTGAGCGTCGTTATACGCCTTCCGCAGCCGTTCCACCGTGACCTTGGTGTAAATCTGTGTCGTCGAGAGGCTCTCGTGGCCCAGAAGTTCCTGCACGCTGCGCAGGTCCGCGCCGTTGTCGAGCAGGTGCGTGGCGAACGA
>CAXTOX010000107.1:5736-13629 GCA_964245885.1 uncultured Chthoniobacterales bacterium
AAGGCAGAAGGCAGAAGGCAGAGTTTCGATGTCTTACTTCCGCGTTCCGACTTCCCACTTTCCACTTTTCTCAGGCTCTCGGATGCGCGTCGTTGTACGCTGCCTTGAGCCGTTCGACCGTCACCTGCGTGTAAATCTGCGTCGTCGAAAGGCTGGCGTGGCCCAGCAACTCCTGCACGCTACGCAGGTCCGCGCCGTTGTCGAGCAGGTGCGTGGCGAACGAATGCCGCAGCTTGTGCGGGCTGACCGTGACCGGGATCGTCGTGTGCCGCAGGTAGCGTTTCAGCAGAAGCCAGATCGACCGCGTCGCCATGCGCGAGCGCAGTTTACTGATGAACAGCGGACCGCTCCGCACCCCCGCCGCCTGCCGGTAGCGCGACACGGCCTCCAGCGCGGGCAAGCCCACCGGACAGACCCGTTCCTTGCGGCCCTTGCCGAGCACGCGCACGCTCTCGGTGTACGGGTCGAGGTCCTCGACGTTGAGAGCGGCGAGTTCCGCCAGACGCAGCCCGCTGCTGTAGAAAAGCTCCATGACAGCCGCGTCGCGCGTGGGCATCCACGCGGGGGCCTGGCTCTCGCGTTCGACCTTGAAGGGCGTGGCGAAGAGTTCGTCGATCTGCGCGACGGTGAGGAGTTGAGGCAGCTTTTTTTCGGCCTTGGGCAGACCCAGCGCCTTGAGCGGGTTGACCGCCAACCCCCGGCGCTGGCAGAGAAACTTGTAAAACGACCGTAACGCCGCGAACTGCAGCCGCACGTAGGCGCGCGCCTGTCCGCGCTTCATCAGTTGGAAGAGATATTCGCGGAATGGCTCCGTGTCGCACTCCAGCCAGCCCGGCGCGGTCGGCAGCGTGGCGCGGAAGGCCGCCAGCGCGCGGGAGTAGTTGCCGATGGTGTAGCGGGAGGCGTTGCGCTCGTTTTCGAGGTAGTCGAAGAACGTCTCTGCCAGCGGGTCAGGAGCGACGGGTCGCGGATGGCTGGTTTCGGGCTGCGAGCGGCGGGGCGGCACGTTCCGAGTGAAAACAAAATCTCGGTGGCTGCCGAGTCAAATATCCAGGTCTCACGGTCCAAAGAGACTGTTGCCTTGCGCCTCTGCAACCTTCGCAGGGCGTCTTCGTCTACTCCGTCGGGAAAGAGATCACCACCGCCCCGGGCTCGACACGTCGCTGCCGCCGCCGGTCGGGCTCGATCCGCCGCTTCCTCCGCCCAACCCCGCGTTGACCGCGCTGAAGAGCGCGCCCAGCACGCCGAGGTTGTACTCGACGGCCCGCCGGAAATCCGCCGCGCGTTCGCTCGCCGCCAGGTCGCTGCCGCCAGGGCCAACCGTCCCGGCGATCCGCCAAGCCTCGCTGCCGCCGCTGCCCTTCGGCCCCAGGAACGACGAAAGCGTCTCGCTGTTCATCCCGGCCGCGAACGCCCGCAAGGTCGTGTCACTGCCAAACGCCCCGGATGACAAACTCTCGCTGCCCATCGCGCCGACCGGCCCGATCAATCCGGCCGACGAAAGCCTCCCGCTGCCGCCCGCGCCCCGATCCAGCGCCTCGCGCCGGTCGCGCAGGAGGAATTCGGTATCCCCCGCCGAGTGGACGCTGAATTTATGGCCCAGCAAAGTTTCCAGCGTGTGCATCTGGTCGCCGCCCAAACCGTGGAGCGCGCCGGTGATTTTTTGCATCGCCGCCCGGTCGCCGCGTTGGAGACGCGCCAGCGCGGCGATGAGGTTCTCGCCGTTGCCCATCGCCCCTTGGATCAACTCCAGCAGCCGTTGAAAACTCAGGTGGAACGGCAGCGTGGCAAACTTCGGCTCTTCCTCGCCCGCCAATCCTTCCGGCGGCATCGTCACCCGGCCGGAACGCGCCACCGGGTTCCACGAGCCGTCGCGCCCACAGGTGCCGAATTCGACGAAATAGGTCCCGCCCGGCACGGCCACCGGGACGTAGCGGCCGGCGTCGGTGGCGGTGATGCCCACCTCGGTCTCGGTCTCGCCATCCGCCCGGCAAACGTGCAGCGAATACGCCGCCCCAGGGGAGGCCGACCAGTCCACGTCCCAATAGACAAAGAGCTGCTTCGGATCGTAGGCCACCAGGTAGACGCTCTGCGTGCCGTAGGTGGAAGGCAATTCGCCCAGGTGCTCGTAGGCGGGGGCGGGCGGCTCGTCCGGCTTGGTTCCATCGCGGCCGGCGGCGGGGTCCGTCACGGGTTCCTGGGAGAGCAGGAAAGGCGAGTCGGCCACCCGCGCCGCTTCTTCCTGGTCGATCCGTACGGGGTAGGCAGCATCGTCCGGCGAGGAACTGGCGGAAGGTTGACCGGACAGGCTTTCACTCATAAAAGGAACTCGGAAATGCGGCGGCTGGACTTGAATTCGTAAGTCCGGGGCCGCGCGGCCGGGACCGTCGACGGAAACTTCCCGAACGCAAGTGAATCCTTCCCCGCGAGGAAACCCTCGATAAAACACCCCTCATGTTGACCAAACGCGTCATTCCCTGCCTCGACGTGACCGGTGGCCGCGTCGTCAAAGGCACGAAGTTCCTCGCCTTGCGCGACGCGGGCGACCCGGTCGAGAGCGCCCTCGCCTACAACGACCAGGGGGCGGACGAACTCGTCTTCCTGGACATCACGGCGTCCTCCGACGACCGGCGCACCATGCTCGACGTGGTCTCGCGCACGGCCGACCAATGCTTCATGCCGCTAACCGTCGGCGGCGGCGTGCGCACCGCCGCCGACGTGCGCAACCTCCTCGTGGCCGGGGCCGACAAGGTCAGCGTCAACACCGCCGCGCTCGCCCGTCCCGACCTGATCGACGAAGGGGCGCGCGGCTTCGGCTCCCAGTGCATCGTGCTCGCCGTCGACGCGAAACGCGAACCCGACCCCGCGCCGGACGGTTCGCCGCGCTGGTCGGTCTACACCCACGGCGGACGGCGGCCCGCCGGCCGCGACGTGCTCGCTTGGGTGCGCGAGGCCGCCGACCGCGGCGCGGGCGAGATCCTCCTCACCAGCATGGACAGCGACGGCACCAAGGCGGGCTACGACATCGAGTTGACCGCCGCCGTGAGCGCCGCCGTGAACGTGCCGGTCATTGCGTCCGGCGGCGCGGGCACGCTGGAACACATGGCCGACGTGCTCACGCGCGGCGGCGCGGACGCTGTGCTGGCGGCGAGCATCTTCCACTTCGGCGAGCACGATGTCGCCAGCGTGAAGCGCTTCCTCGCCACGCGCGGCATCCCGGTGCGTCCCTTGGAAAAGCAAACGAGCCACCCGGCAGCCTAGTTGCCGCCGGATGGCCCGATGGAAGGGGAAGCCTGTTCCCCTCGCGGTCAGCGTGACCGCTCAGTAGTAATACCGGCGGTGATGCCGGTAGTAATACCGGCGGTGATAATGATGCCGGTGGCGATAGCGGTGGCCACGATTGGTTTCAACGATCAGGGCCTGGTTGATGTGTACCACCGAAGGCATGGCCGCGACCTGCGCCGCGGCCGGCGCGACCTGCGCCTCGGCCGTGGACGTGAGGCCAGCGAAGCCGGCGAGCGCCAAACAAAGAATGAGGAGTGTTTTCATGGAGCGGAAGTAATTACACGCACAAAGCTCGGACGATTTTCTCAGTTGTGGTGAACGTGGTGATGATGGTGGTGGTGGTGGTGACGAGCGCGGTGGGTCGTCGTGGTTCGGGAGGTCTCCGCATTCGCGGAAACGGCGCCGAAGCCAGCAACGAGGAAGCAGATTGCAATGAGGGTTTTCATGGGTTTGTCAGTCGCAAGGTGTTCGTAGCCTGCTGTTAGGTCGGACGCCCGTGATCGCACGATCATTCAAATTTTCTCGACCTCGCATTCTCATTCGAGTGGCGCCATGCGTCGCTTCCGGCCGGCGAAACGGGCGGTCTCCGTGTAGCCTGCCGCGCGCACGGCCTGGACAGCGGCGTCGAAGTCCTGCCCGACTTCCTCCGGCGCGTGGGCGTCGGAGTTGATCACCACCGGCACGCCGGCTTGGTGCGCCAGCGCGAGGAAGCCGGTAGCGGGATAAAGCTCGCCGACCGGCTTGCGCAATCCCGCCGTGCTGACCTCCACCGCCACGTTCCCGGCGGCGGCCGCGGCCACGGCCGGTTCGTAGAAGCGCCGTAGGTCGCCCGGCGGCCGGTGGCCGAACTTCTTCACGAGGTCCGGGTGTGCCACGAAGTCGAAGAGTCCGCTGGCGACGCAACGTTCGTAAGCCTGCCAGTACGCCGTCCAGATTTCCCCAGTGGCCGTGCCAGTGGCGGTGAATCTGCCGATCCACTGGGGGTCGTCCACCGTCCAGCCGGGCGCGAGGTAATGTACGCTGCCGATGAGGTAATCCCAGGGTGCCAGACCCGCCAGTTCTTCGATCCAGCCTTCGTAACCGGCGATGAAGTCGCATTCCAACCCGAGGCGCACGGGAAACGGCGCGGCCTGTGCGCGGGCCGCCAGCACCATTTCGAGGTAGCGGGGCAATTCGTCGGCACGCATCCGCCAGTCATCGAACGGCGTCGTGCCCGGCATCGGGCAATGGTCGGAGAACCCAATTTCGTCCAGTCCGCGGGCGCGGGCGACGGCGACGTATTCGAGCGGTTCGCCGATCGCGTGCCGGCAGAGCGGCGTGTGGAGGTGGTAGTCGGAGAGCATGGGATGTAAGCAATGGCACGCGATCCGTGAAGCGGTAAGCGGAAGTTCAACACGGAGACACGGAGAGCACGGAGACCGGAGGAGGCCGGAAAAGAAAAAGAGGTTTTCTTCTTATCCCCTCTGTCTCCTCGGGTCTCCGTGCTCTCCGTGTCTCCGTGTTAAAACAACACTCCACCCCCACAATGGACAACCGAAGGCCACTCCGCATCACGTACTTTCGCAAACGCGCATCCCCGTCTAAGCTCCGGCCAGGATGAAGTTCATCGACACCGTCTACGAAAAGCTCGCGCACTATCCCAAGCGCATCGTTTTCCCCGAGGGGGCCGAGCCGCGCACGCAGCACGCCGCCTTCGAGTTTGCCGCCCGCAAGCTCGGCGCGCCGATCCTGCTCGGCCACCGTGACACCATCGAGAGCGTCGCCCGGGGCGAGGGCCTCAACCTGGGCAAACACAAAATCGCCATCATCGACCCGGCCAGCTCGGACGAACTGCCCAACTTCTGCAAACGCCTGGAAAAACTCGACCGCTACAAGCGCATCGGCGTCGATGATTCCCGGCAGATCATGATTAACCCGAATTATTTCGCGGCCATGATGATCCAGTACGGCTTCGCCGACGGCCTCGTCGGCGGCGCGGGGGAGTATTCGAGCGGCCTGCTGCGTCCCCTGCTCCAGATCCTCAAGCCGTTGCCGGAAGTGCGCACGGTTTTCGGCTGCATGATCATGGAAGTGCCCGACCGGCCGGTGGGCAACGACGGCGTGCTGTTCTTCGCCGACGGCGCGGTGATCCCCGAGCCGACCGTCGAACAACTCGCCACCATCGCCCTGCACACCTCCGAGCTGTACTGCCGGCTGTGCGGCAACCGCGCGCGGGTGGCGATGCTGAGTTTTTCCACCAAGGGCAGCAGCACCTCGCCCGCCGCGCAGCGGATGGCTGCCGCCGCCACCCTCGCCCGCCAGAAGGCCGAGGCTCGCCAGGCCGCCGCTGCCACCTCCCCCTCCGAGGAAGTGGAGATCGACGGCGAACTCCAGGCCGACACCGCGATTGACCCGCTCCTCGCCACGCGCAAGGCTCCCGGCAGCCAAGTCGCCGGGCAGGCCAACGTGCTCATTTTTCCCGACCTCAACAGCGGCAACATCTCCCAGAAGCTCGTCCAGGGCCTCTCCAACGCCCGCAGCTACGGCCAGGTCCTCCTGGGCCTCTCCAAGCCGGCCGCCGACATGTCGCGCGGCGCGACGGCGGAGAGTATTTTGGGCGTGGCGGCCATCGTCGGGCTCCAGGCCATCGAATACCACACGATCTACCGGGACTGACCGCCCGATTCAGCTTGCGCGCATTCGTCCGGTCGGTTGACCGGGAAAGCGGAGGCGCACGATCCGACCCGTTCCACCATCCACCCGTTCGTCTTATGAAAATGCACCTGTCTTCCCGTTCCTTGTTGGCCGTGGCCGCTTCGGCCGCCCTCGCGTTGGCTGCGCCGTGCGCCGCGCGCGCGCAACAGCCCGCCGCCACGCCCGGCAGCGCGGAGTCCGACGTTTTCGACATCATCAAAAAAGGGGCTGACAAGCTCCAGAAGCAGGCCAAGGAAACCAAGGAACTCGGGCCGAAGGTCAAGCTGATCGAAGAACGCCAGAACGATCTGCACAAGAAGATGGCCGAGATGGAGCAGAAGCTCGCCAAGCAGCAGGAGATCATCGACCATCTGCACAAGGAGATCGAGAAGCTCGAAGCCACCGGCAAGACTGCCGCACCTGCGCCGTCCGCCACCGAACCCGCCAAGCCTGTCGCCCCGCTGCCCGTGACGGAACCGCCCGTCAAGCCGTTGCCAGAAGCGACACCGTCGCCGAGCGCGTCGTGAAGTCGTCTGAGCAGGCCGCGTAGCGGCGTGTCGTCCAACAAGGTCCTGATGGCTCTCCGAGCCGCTCCCTATTTTGGATTGGATGACCGTGCCTGTCGTTCGACGTTCCTTTCCAGAAAATCTAGGGAGCAGCTTGGAGAGCCATCAGGACCTTGTTGGACGACGCCTGCGGCGGGATAAGATTTCCACACCACAGATCATTTCCTGATGAACACCGAGACTCCCCGCGTCTTCGTCGCCGCCACCCGTCAAAACGATGGCAAGACGACGACCGCGCTGGGGCTTTTCGGGGCGTTCAAAAAGCGTCTTGGGCGGATCGGCTACATCAAGCCGGTCGGCCAGCGTTTCGTGGAGGTCGAGGGCAAGCAGATCGACGAGGATGCGATGCTCATTGAGAATTCCTTCCAGGTGCAGGTGCCACTGGAAGACATGAGTCCCATCGCCGTCGAACCCGATTTTACCCGCAAGTACATCGAGCACGCCAACAACGACCACCTCGTCAAGCGGCTGCAACGCTCCTTCGACCGTGCCGCTTGGGAGAAAGACTTTGTCATCATCGAGGGCACGGGCCACGCCGGAGTCGGCAGCGTGTTCGATCTGTCCAACGCGCGGGTGGCGAGCTTGCTCGGCAGCAAGGTCATCATCGTCACCGGCGGCGGCATCGGCAAACCCATCGACGAAGTGGCGATGAACAAGGCGCTCTTTGACCGCGAGGGCGTGGAGATCGTCGGCGTGATCCTCAACAAGGTGCTGCCTGAAAAACACGACTACATCGAAAGTTTCGCCCGGCGCGGCCTGGACCGGTTGGGCATCGACCTGTTGGGAACCATTCCGGACGTGCGGATGCTGGCCGCGCCCGAGTTGACGCAGATTTGCGAGACCATCGGGGGCGAGTTCATCCATGCGCCCGGCGACGTGCGGCGATCCGTCGGGCACATCGTCATCGGCGCGATGAGTTCGGGCCATGTGGTGGAGGAATTTCGGCGTGGCACGCTGATCATCACCCCCGGAGACCGGGAGGACATCATTCTGGCCGGCTTGTCGAGCCACGCCGGGGAACGCGACGAATCGATGATCGCGGGCGTGATCCTTTCCGGTAATTTGCGTCCCCACGAGAGCGTGCTCGCGTTGATCAAAGGCTCGGACGTGCCGGTGATCGCTTCGCCGCTGGATAGCTTCACGGTGGCGAGCAAGATTCACTCGATGACGGTGAAGACGCTTCCGGGCGACACGGAGAAGATCGGCAAGATCCAGTGGTTGGTCGAGCAGTACGTCGAGGTGGATCGGCTGCTGGAAAAATTACAGGGCAAATGAAAGCGTTTTCCGGTTGCTCGTAGAGTTTTCAGCCTCGGCAGCGTTTTCCGGTTGCTCGTAGAGTTTTCAGCCCCGGCAGGGGCGCAAGAGTTTA
>CAXTOX010000108.1:0-5781 GCA_964245885.1 uncultured Chthoniobacterales bacterium
ATGCGCTCGACCTCGCCGCCGAAGTCGGCGTGGCCGGGGGTGTCGACGATGTTGACGTGGTAGCCATTGTATTGGAACGCGGCGTTCTTGGCGCGGATGGTGATGCCCTTTTCGCGTTCGAGGTCCATCGAGTCCATCATGCGCTCATCCGTCTTCTGGTTGGCGCGGAAGGTGCCGGATTGGCGCAGCAGGCAGTCAACGAGCGTGGTTTTGCCATGATCGACGTGGGCGATGATGGCGATGTTTCTGATCTTATCCATAGGTAGGCCGGGCGTGCCGGCGGGTTCTTCTTCGAGATTGAAAGTGCGAGGTCTCCCCCGGAGAGTCGCACCGACGAAAAAGGGCGGGAAGATAACACGGGAAACAAGAAAGTCACGTCACATCGTGTCTTCATTGCTCCCCTGGCAACCTTGCGCCTTGCGCCGCCAGGGGTTTTCGCGTTATTGGGAAGAAGCCTCGGTTCCCTCAGAGACTCCCGAGCAACAAGATACTTCAAATGGGCAAGCAATACAACAAGGTCATCAAACGCAAGCGCCGCCTGGCGTACGTGCAACGCAAGGACGCCGCTGCCGTGAGCGCCGCCACCAAGGCTCCGGTCTCCAAGGCAGCCGCGAAACCGGCGGCAGAAAGCCCCGTCAAGGCGGCGAAGAAGCCCGCCAAGCCCAAAGCGCCGAAGACCGTTTCGGCTTCTACGCCGACGCCCGAACCCGCGCCGGAGTTGCACGAGTCGAAGGGCCCTGTGCCTTCGACGTAGCCCCGCAGCCGTCTGGGCAGCCCGTTTCCCGTGCTGACCCGAACGCCTCTAAAGAAAGCGTGTGAAAAGCACCCGGGCAGGCCGTTTCGGCCGGTCGTCTACGAAGGTAGGGATGGCTCTCCGAGCCGCTCCCTAGATTTCTCTGGAAGAGAGGATCGCCTCACAGGCACAGGCATCCAAGCCAGAATAGGGAGCGGCTCGGGAGCCATCCCTACCAGGGCTGACGACGCCTGCGGCGGGGCTTCTCACACACCCTCTAAAAAAGGTGGAGCGTTGATCCGCCCGCCGATGGCTCCACCGGTGACGGCGGAATTTCCCGATGGCCGAATACCTCCTCGTGGATGGCCATAGCGTGATCTTCACCTGGCCGGAACTTCAGAGACTGCACGTCCGCCGCATGGGCGCGGCGCGCGAGGCTCTGGTGCGGACCCTGACCGAGTACCAGGACTCCAGTGGTGTGCGGGTGGTGCTGGTCTTCGACGGGCAGGGCGCGCGCGTGTCCGAGGAACAGGAAGGCCGCGACGGCATCCAGATTTTCTACGCCCGGGCCGGCCAGACGGCGGACGCGGTCATCGAAAGGCTCGTGGCCAAGTACGCCGCCGCCTACCGGATCACGGTGGCAACCTCCGACCGGCTGGAAGCGCAGACGGCGATTTCCTTCGGCGCGGCGCTGTGCGTGTCGGCCGAGGGCTTGCGCGAAACCCTGGCTGCCGCCGGGCGGGATTTCGCCCGCCGGGCGCGGCATTATCAGCGCAAGAAATAGAGGGATTTGTCGCCGGCTTCTATGATTGACCGTTCGTCCTCCGCCGTCATAAAGTGACCGCCGTTCGCTTCCTTTCCCCTCTTTCCCATGGCCAAAGTCAGCCTCCAACACATCTATAAAACCTACACCGACAGCAAGGGCCAGGAGGTGAACGCCGTCAACGACATCAGCATCGAGGTCGCCGACCGGGAGTTCCTCGTGCTCGTCGGCCCGTCGGGTTGCGGCAAATCGACGACCCTGCGCATGATCGCCGGCCTGGAGGAAATCTCCAAGGGCGAAATCTTCATCGGCGACCGCAAGGTCAACGAGGTGCCGCCCAAGGACCGCGATATCGCGATGGTTTTCCAGTCCTACGCGCTCTACCCACACATGAGCGTCTACGACAACATGGCCTTCGGCCTGAAGCTGCGGAAGTACCCCAAGGCCGAAATCAAGAAGCGCGTCGGCGAGGCTGCTGCCATCCTGGGCATCGAGAACTACCTCGAACGCAAGCCCAAGCAGCTTTCCGGCGGCCAGCGCCAGCGCGTCGCCCTCGGCCGGGCCATCGTGCGCCAGCCGAAGGTGTTCCTTTTCGACGAGCCGCTGTCCAACCTCGACGCCAAGATGCGGGTGCAGACCCGCACGGAGCTGATCAAGCTCCACCAGCGGTTCCAAGCGACGATGATCTACGTCACCCACGACCAGGTCGAGGCCATGACCATGGGCAGCCGCATCGCCGTGATGGAAGGCGGCAACCTCCAGCAAAACGAACCCCCGCTGACCCTGTACCACCAGCCGAAGAACCTCTTCGTGGCGGGTTTTCTGGGCAGCCCGCCGATGAACCTCATCCACGGCAAGCTCACGCAAAAGGATGACCGCATCATCTTCAAGGAGTCCGCGGGCGTGATCGAGGTGCGCTACCGTGAAAAGGAACGTCCCGCGCTCAAGAACTACGTTGGCAAAGAGGTGATCCTCGGCCTGCGTCCCGAGGACATCGAACTGAGCCAGGGGGCGCGCGAAGCGGCCGAGGTCTCCTTCCAGGCCGTGGCGGACATCGTCGAACCCATGGGGGCCGAAACGAACTTCTACCTGCAAACGGGCAACCACACCGTGATCTGCCGCAGCACGGCGATCGTGGACCAGCGCGAGGTGGGCCACCGGCTCCAGTTCCAGATCAACGGCGCGAAGACCCACGTCTTCGACCCGGTGACGACGAACCGGGTGATGTAGACTTCCGTCCGCAACCCGCGCGGCCCATGGACATGCCCCCCGACCCGCGCGAGCCGGGCAACCGACCCGCGCGCGCGGACTCCAGGCCGCGGCCCGCCGGGTTCTGGAGGGAGGTGCTGGGCTACACGCGCGGGCTGATCGTGGACCAGCGTCTGCGCTGGCAGACGATGTTTTACCTCATCATCGCGGCGATGGTCATGGTGTTCGTGGGAGCCGTGTTCTTCTTTGATTGGCGTGAGCACCCGTGGCGTTTCATCTGGTATTGGATGGTGGTGGGTGGTCTGACGCTGCTGGTCAGCCTGCTGGCGTTTTATGATCTGCTCCTGACCCGCTTGCAACACCGCCGGTTGCAGCGTGAGTTGCAGCGGCGCATGCTGGAACAGGAATTGGAAGAACTCCGGAAGGCAAAAAGCAGGCACTCCGAGGAAGGATAAAGGCACCGGCTGGAACCCCGCCGCTTTGCGTCTCATTGTTCCTCCTGCCTGCGCCTCCGCCCCTTCACCCATGCAGAAAACCCGCGAACAGATGGAGCGCGAGGAGGCGGTGCAGCTCGCTCCCTACGCCCAGCGCACCGCCGCCAGCGCCGGCCGTCGCCACCAGGAACCGCCGCACCCGTACCGCACCGCCTACCAGCGCGACCGGGCGCGGGTGATCCATTCGCGCGCCTTCCGCCGGCTCGAATACAAGACGCAGGTTTTCCTCAACGGCACCGGCGACCACCTGCGCACCCGGCTTACGCACACCATCGAGGTCGCCAGCGTCTCCCGCACTATCGCCCGCGCGCTGGGCTTGAACGAGGACCTCGCCGAAGCCATCGCCCTCGCGCACGACCTCGGCCACCCGCCCTTCGGCCACCCGGGCGAGGAAACCCTCGACGGTCTCATGGCCGGGCACGGCGGGTTCGACCACAACGCGCAGAGCCTGCGGGTCGTGGAGGTCATCGAGTCCAGCTACCCGGAGTTCCCCGGGCTGAACCTGTCGTTCGAGGTCACCGAGGGCCTGCGCAAGCACCAGAAATTCTTCGATCCACCGGCCGACTCCGGCGCGGCAGCGGCGGGCGAACGGTTCCCCTGCCCCTCCCTGGAAGCGCAGATCGCCAACCTCGCCGACGAGATCACCTACAACAGCCACGACCTCGACGACGGCCTCGACGCCGACCTCATCGACTCCGGGCAACTCGCCGGCCTCGCGCTCTGGCAGACGGTGAAACGGGAGGTGTGCGCGCGTTACCCCGGCCTGGACGGCCGCGAACTCTGCGCGTCGATCATCCGCCACCTGATCGACCGGCAGGTACGCGACGTGGTCCACACGAGCGCCGCCCGGATCGCGGCCGCCAGGGTGAACAGCCCGGACGAAGCCCGCCGCCAGCCCTGTCCGCTGGTGGCGTACAGCGAGGAACTGCATGCCTCGACCCGCGAGATGCGCCGGTTCCTCTTCGACAACGTTTATTACCATCCGCAGGTCGTGCAGGCATATCAGCGCGCTTGCGGCCGGTTGCGCGACGTGTTCGAGGCTTATCTGCAAGCTTCCGAGCGCCTCGGGCAAGCCACCGCCGCCCGCGTCGAGGCGGACGGGCTGCACCGGACGGTGTGCGATTACCTCTCCGGGATGACCGACCGCTACCTGCTCGAAGAGCACGCCCGGCTGTTCGCCTCCTGATTCCACCTGACACGTAAGACAGACTCGGGTACGGTCCGCGGGTGGACACGATCACGAGAGAAATCATCCTGAAGCTGACGGCCCGCGTCTCCGAGCTGGAAGCCGGCTTGGAGGTGCATCGGACCTTGCTGAAGGAAATCATGCAGGCGCAGGCACTCCTGCGGAACACCGCCTTCATCCCGGCCGCGTTTGACCTCCGCGTGGCCGAGGAAACCGTCATGCAACGAGAAAAGAAAGCGTCGGGAGTCGAGTCACCGGCCCCGGCGGTCGGCGCGCCGATCTACCTGGAAGTGCCCGGCGAGACGTAGCTCGGTTTTGCCGCGCAGCGGCTCCAACGCCAGGTAGGGACGCGTCTCCGACGGGTCCCAAGATTTTCCGGCGTGCGGCCCGTGCGGATCGAGGTTACCCAAGCCAAACTTGGGACCGCTCGGAGAGCCGTCCCTACCCGCTGTTACGATGCCATGTCCCTCCTGACCAACTACCTGACCTCCTTGCGCGACCTTCGCACGACCGGCGCGGCGGTCGCGGAAACCTCGTACTACCCCGCGCTCGCCACCCTCCTTGACGCCGTCGGCGCGGAACTGTCCCCGTACGTGCGGTGCGTCGGCCAGCTCAAGAACGTGCTCGGGTCAGGCTCCCCAGACTTCGTCCTGTACAGCGCCGACCAGTTCCCACGCGGCGTCGTGGAAGCCAAGAGCACCGGCGCGGAACTCAACGCCGTCGCCGCGTCCCCGCAGGTCGCCAAGTACGTACCTGGGCATCTACCGGCTAGTCCTTGTCACCAGTTACCGCGAGTTTGTCATCGTCACCCCCGTCCCCGGCGTCACGACGCCCCCGCTCGACCTCGCGTTGCGCCCTGTCGCCCTGTTGATCCGCGTCGGTGTCGGCGTCACGACGCCCCCGCCCAGAACTTCGCCTTCACCGCCGGTTGGGGCCATTTCGGCCAGGGCGGTTCGGTCATGCCCGGACGCGGGCGGGTCTCCGCCGTCAACGATCTGGACGGCGGCCTTGAAGAAGACACCAATGGCACGCCGTTGCGCACCGGGCTGGATTTTTACCGCGTCTTCCTCAACGAACGCGCCTGCTGGGACCGCGTGCCTCGCGCCGTGTGGGAATATACCCTCGGCGGTTACCCGGTCTTGAAGAAATGGCTCTCGTACCACGAGGAAGCGGTGTTGGGCTGGGCGTTGCGGCCCGAGGAAGCGCGGGAGTTCACCGCCATCGCCCGCCGGGTCGCTGCCCTGCTCGCCTTCGGGGCCGAACTCGCCGCCAGCTACCACGCCGCCGCCAAAGCGTCTTCCAGTTGTCTGTAAAGTTTCCAGCCCCGGCAGGGGCGTAAGAGAATAGCCCACGGCGTGAGCCGTGGGGAAGTTCACCCACCAAGGTCATAGCCCCG
>CAXTOX010000108.1:5791-6765 GCA_964245885.1 uncultured Chthoniobacterales bacterium
TGTCCACGGGGGCAGCCGTCTTTTCTTATGCCCCTGCCGGGGCTCACGGGTGCGACCTGATCTTCCCAAGGCTCACGCCGTGGGCTATTCTCTTACGCCCCTGCCGGGGCTGTGCAGACCGGCGCGCGTGCAGAAAGCACTTCAGTCCGTCTCCCCCGAAAGGCAGCGGATGAGCAGCCGCAGGCGGGCGGCGATGTCGGCTTCTTCCAAGAGTTGCTGACGCTCGAACGGATCGGCGACGAACGTGTGCGCCACTAGGTCGGCCAACATGCCCAGGTCGGTCAGGTGGGACAGGAACGTGTCCAACTGGCCGGGGAGTTGTGCGCCGCCTTCCTTGAAGCGTTCGCAAAGTTCCAGCACCTTGCCTCCGAGGGCTTCCGCCGTGATCGACTCGCCGCCGACGGACGGGATCTCCTCAATCTCGGCGATGCGGAAAGGCCGCGTCTGGGCAAAACCGGTCAGGCGCACCCTGGCCAGTCCCTGGAGGATGAGGTTGGAAGTCCCGTCTTCCTTGCCGACGCAGGCGCGCACTAGGCCGACCCCCGCTACGGCAAAGAAATCTTTTTCGCTGCGGGCCTCGGCGACTTTGGGCCGCGTCTGCACGACGCAAAACATCCGCGGACCCGCCAGCGCGTGGGCCAGCATGGCACGATACTTCGGCTCGAAAATGTAGAGCGGCAACAGCGCGTTTGGAAAGAGCAACGTGCCCGGCAGCACCATGACAGGCACTTCGGCAGGCAGCTCGATGGCGATGGATTCAGACATAGGAGGCCGGGACGCGTGTGTTCACGCAGGATGGATACGCTGACGAGGCGGAAAGGGATGTGGGTGGCGGGCAGTTGTACTTAAACCCGAGGGAGACGCTCGCGCCGAGTTCTTTGTCTCATTTTCCACATTCCTCGATCCGTTCGCGCAACGTCGCCGCCGGCCACTGGCCGGGCACCTGCGGCCCGCCGTCGCCCAGGTAGCCGTAG
>CAXTOX010000108.1:6775-13442 GCA_964245885.1 uncultured Chthoniobacterales bacterium
TTGAGCATCGAGCCTGCCGCCGCCAACGCCAGCCGCGACACCCGGCCCAATGGCCCCATGCCCATCACCGCCAGCGCCACCCCCCGCGCTTGGCCCCATTCCATGAAGTCGAGCAGACGCGCCATTTGCCCGGGACGCTCGACCGTCGCCGCGACCTTGCACACGTCCGCGCCGGCGTCCGCCGCCCGTTTCGCCAACTCGCGCAGGCGTCCCGGCGTCGGCGTCCCCTGAAAGTCGTGGAACGACGCCACCACGCAGAGGTTCGCCTCCCGCGCGGTCCGCACGACCCCGGCCAGCGCCCGCAGCGAGCGCACCTCGACATCCACCGCCGCCACGGCTGGACTCGCCAGGAACCGCTCGTACAACCGCCGCCGCGCCGCCGTGTCCGCCGCGGCACCCGGCAGGCCGCCTTCCGCCGGGTGCCGGACGGTCACCACGAACAGACGCGGGGCGAGCGCCACGAGCGCATCCAGCTCCCCGGGACACGTCCAGAAGCCGTCCACCCGCAGTTCCAGCCAGTCCGGCGCGGCGGGCGCGGGAGCCAGCGCCAGCGCGGCGACCAGCGTCTCCGGGGAGTAAACCGCTCCCACGACCCGAGCCTGGGTGAGCAAGCCGGCTGGCGTTTTGTCAGGTTTTGTGGTTCTATGGCGCGCGTTCAAACCGATCAGGGTCCGGCGTCACCCTCCCCGGTGACTCCCGTGCCCGCTCCTCTTTCCTTCTGAGATGCTGCGCCGCAAGCAAGAAATCAACCAGCAACTCCAGCAGATCATCGACGCCTTTTTGCTGTTCGGCGCGTTTTGGGTGAGCCACGCGCTGCGCTTCTACGGCACGGACTGGTTCCACCTGGAAAAGGCCATCCCGCCTTTCAAGGACTTCCTGTGGATGATCGTCATCATCATGCCTTTCGGGCCGTTGCTGCTGGAGTTCCAGGGGTTCTACGAACATCCCCTGCTCAAGCAATCGGCGCGCACCCTGGGCCAGTTGACCCGCGCGCTCATCGGGCTGGCGCTGCTCTCGGGCCTGTGCGTGCTGTTCCTGCACGTCGACCTGCCCTCGCGCGCGGTGCTCGTGCTCTTCGTCGGGTTCGGGGCGGCGGTCCTCATGACCAAGGACCAACTCCTGCTCGCCGAGGCGCGCCGGTCCGCCGCGCGCGGCGGGATGCGCGAGCCCGTGCTGCTGGCCGGGCTGCCCGAAGACATGGACAGCCTGGTCGGCACGTTCACCGCCGAACAGCTCCTCACCATGGAGATCATCGAGCGGGTGGACATCGAGAAACAGCCGCTCTCCGACCTCGTCGCCGCCCTGCACCGCCACGCCATCAGCCGGGTCATCTTTTCCGCCGATCACAGCCACCTGCACACCGTCCAGGCGGCCATCAGCGCGTGCGAGACCGAGGGCGTTGAAGCCTGGCTGATGGCCGACTTCGTCAAGACCGCCATCGCCCGGCCCACCAGCGAATCCGTCGCCGGCCGGCCCGTACTCGTCTTCCGGTCGACCCCCGAGGCGTCGTGGTCGCTGCTGGGCAAACGCGCCATCGATCTCACCGGCGCGATCCTCGGCCTGATCTGTGTGTCGTGGCTGCTCGTGCTCGTGGCGGCGGTCATCAAGCTGACCTCGCCCGGCCCGGTGTTCTTCCGGCAACTGCGCGGCGGGCGACACGGCAAACCATTCATGATGTTCAAGTTCCGCACGATGAGCACGGACGCCGAGATGCGCCGGGCGGAGTTCCTGGCCTTCAACCAGATGAGCGGGCCGGTGTTCAAGATCGAGCGGGACCCGCGCGTGACCGCCGTCGGCCGCTTCCTGCGCAAAACGTCCATCGACGAGCTGCCGCAGCTCCTGAACGTGCTGCGTGGGGAGATGAGCCTGGTCGGACCGCGCCCGCTGCCGCTCTACGAGGTGGACAAGTTCGAGACGACCGCGCAGCGCCGCCGGCTCTCCGTCCAGCCCGGGCTGACGTGCCTGTGGCAAATCAGCGGGCGCAACGAGATCAAGAACTTCCAGGATTGGGTGAAGCTCGACCTGCTCTACATCGACAACTGGTCGCTGTGGCTGGACATCAAAATCCTGTTCAAGACGGTCCCCGTGGTGCTACTGGGTCTGGGGGCCAAGTAACCCGAGAAACAGCAATCCTCCGGTGAGTTGGCCGCGAATTAGCTGACCGGTATCCGCCCATGCCTTCCACCACCGCGATTCTCGAAACGTTCCTGTCGCTCGCACCGGCCGAGTTGCCCAACCATCGGAAGCATCGTTTCCAGGGAGACGGCCTTTCGGTCGAACTCTCCGGGCTGGCCGTGCGCGACCGCACGCTGGTGAGTCGGTTTTACCAGATCCTGACCGAGCTGCTCTACGCCATCACGGGGGACACGACCAGCGACGCGCAAAAATGGTCGGCGCTGGAGGAATGGGCGAAGCGCCACGACATGGACCGCTTCATCGACGAGGTGCGCGAACTCGGGACTGCCTCCCATGCGGAGCACCCCAGCGAAGCACTGGCCAAGACGATGCACGACCTACGCGGCGGGGCGCTCAGCTCACTGCTGGGCCGCCTCCAACTCCTCGACCACCTGCCCCGTCAGGCAGGGCAGCTCAAGGCGATCTTCGTGCAGACGCGCGACCACCTCAAGATCATGCGCAACGCCGTTACCGGGCTGGATGACCCGCGCCGCGAGGCCGACCGCCGGCCCAAGGTGCACGCCATGCAGCTCATGCTCGACAAGTGGCACGAATCGGTCGTCGGTCCCAAGTGGCGCGAGCGGCCGATCCGCATGGAGATCGACTGCCACTACGCAGGAGCATTGACGGAATGCTGCTTGGAGAGCGCGGCCATCGACCGCATCTTCTACAACCTGTCGAACAACGCCTGCCGCTACGCGGCGGACGAGCGCCTGGCCATGGTGGTCTTTCCCGTGGCGGCCGGCACCTGTCTGCGCTTCGTGCTCTCCAACGAGGTCAGCGACGCGGACGCCGCCACCTTGCGCGCCCTGACGGATGGCCCCGGAGAGGCCGAGCGCGTTGACCGTGGCAATGGCCGGAGCTTGCTCGCGTTGTTCGAGCCGCGGGTGTCGTCGACCGGCTCGGGGTTCGGGCTGACGGTGGTGGCCGACTTCGTGGCCGGGGCGTTCGGGTTGCGCGACCGCCACGAGGCCCTGCGCGAGCGTTACGTGGGCGCGATCCTCGATGGCCGGACCTTCCGGGTGTGGTTCCACTGGCCGATAGCTCAAGATCACCTCCCACAAAAACTGGATGATTACCGCCGGTCCGAAGAAAGCCTGAGCGAGGTTTGAACCACTCGGTCAGAACCGGTCGGTCTGGCAGCCGCAGTTTGCAGAAAGGCGCACCGAAAGCCAAACATGTGTGCATCGCCTCTCTCCGAAGATTCTGGTCCGTTGCGCGTGTTCGTCGTCGAGAACCATGCAGATACACTGACGTACCTGCAGATGTACCTGGAGATCCGCGGCCACCACGTCGCCGCCGCTACTTCCGTGCGCGAGGCGTTGGACGCCGTGCCGGGAGCGTGCTGCGACGTGTTGATCTGCGACATCGGCCTGCCGGACGGCGACGGCTGGGAACTGCTCCGCCGCCTGCAACCGCTGCTCCCGCGGCCGATCTACGCCGTGGCCATGGGCGGGTTCAGCCTGTCCACCGGCCAGCAGCGCAGCCGGGACGCCGGTTACCGGCACCATCTGCTCAAGCCGTTCAAGGTGGCGGAACTCGACGCCATCCTCGCGGAAGCGGCGCGCGAACACCACGCAGGTGGGGCCAAGTGAAATCGTGCGTTGACGAACCAGGCACGCCCCTTCTAACGTGACAGTCGCGCCCATGGTTCCGCCCTCCCGCAAACCGACGGCCAAGCCGACTCCGTCCGCGTCCACGCTCCGGCAGGAACCGCAGCGGCTCGCGCAACGACTGCACAACACCGTCTGCCAGGAGCTGACCGGCGTTTGTTTCCTCGCCGCCGCGGCGGCGCGCAAGCATGGCGGTTCCGACACGGAGGCCGGACGGAAGTTCGAGGAAATTGCGAACCTCGTCCGACGCGCCAGCGCGGGTCTCGCGGAGGTCGTCCACGATCTGAACCGTTCTGCCGAGGATTGAGCAATCATCCTACCACCAGGTAGGGACGGCTCTCCGAGCGGTTCCCAACTTCTCTGGAAGACACATCCACCGCGCGACGGTTATCCAAACCAAATTTGGGACCGCTCGGAGAGCCGTCCCTACCTGGTGTTTGGAGCCGCTCGCGCGGCCTACCCGGTTTTAATTTCCCTCGCCGTGCATCGCCGGTGCGTAGCCCGGTTTTAATTTCCCTCGCCGTGCATCGCCGGTGCGTAGAGCAGGCTGTTGAGCCAGAGCCGGGTCGTTGCGCGCCAGAACATCCGGAAGCTCGGACCGTCGGAGGTAAGGATCACGTGCCCGTCGCCGAGCGGTTCCTCGATCATCGCCGCCGTGCCACGGAGAAGTTTCTCCGTGTTGTCCGGCCACGCAAATCCGGCCAGCCGCAAGGGCGGCGGGTTGGAGCTGCCGTCCGCGGCCGGGAAGGTCAGCACGTTGGCCCCGCGCCGGGTCGGCGTGAGGAACTGGTCCGTGTCCACGAGCACCGGCAGCGTGTCGCGTTCGTAGCCGTAGGTTAGGAAATGGTCCCGGTTGACCCTCGCCCGGAAGATCGCCCCCGGCACCGCCAGCGGAATCTTGCTGCGGTCGAACCCGCCCGGTTTTGGCTTGGACTCCTCTTTACTGGACTCGTCCCCCGGCTTCGGCTGGTCGGCCCCGCTCTTTTTGTCGGGATCGGTGGCCTTGCTGGCAGGAGCGGCCTTCTTGCCCTCGGCTTTTTCGTCCTTGTCGTCCGACTTCGCGGCGGGTGACTTCTCCTTGTCCTGGTCTTTGTCGTCGTCGGTGTCCTCGTCCTGCTTGGCGAGCATGTCCGCGCCGACCACCCGCGCGCCGGTGAGATTGACCTTCTTGTCCGCCGCAAACCCGGCCGCTCCGCCCACGCAGACCAGCGTACCGCCTTCCTTGCACCAGGCGGTGAGTTTTTCCACACCGTCCTTGCCGAAGGCTCCCGCGTACCGCTTGGCACTGCCGTCGGGCAAAATCAGCACGTTGAAATCCGCCATCCGCGCACTCTTGAAGGCCTCCACGCTCATCGGCACGAACTCCACGCCCATGTCCTTGCCGAGCAGATAGGAAATCTCCGCGTACGAGGTCTGCGATGCCTGGTCGCCGGCGATCAGCGCGACCTTCGGCACCTGGAGGGAAACGACCTCCTCCGACCCCGGCCCAACGTTGCCCTTGTCCACGTACGCGGTGTCGGCCGAGGTGATAGCCACGCCGTATTCCCCCGCCAACGCCACGACCCGGTCGTGCAGGCTTGCAGGATTGCGCTCGACGCGGGCCAACAACGTGCCGCGCGGGTAGTCCCTCTCTCCCGCGCGCATCGGTTCGGTGCAGGTCGCCAGCCGGTAGCCCTCCTGCAACAGGCGAAACGCCATGCGGTAGGCTCCCTCGGTCTCGGGCGTCCACAGATAAGCGGTCACCGCTTTCTCCGCCGGAACCGAACCGAATGCGTTCACCGACAGACCGGCGGTGGCATCGCGGGATGTTTGCACCTCCGCGGGCCCCGCGCGGCGGACGAACTCCGTGGCCGCATCCGCCGCCGCTGGCGCGTCCGCGCTGTACGCCGCGTCCACGCCGAACGCCAGCGGCACGCACCAGGCCGTGATGTCGTAGAACTCCGGGTTCTCCAAGGGTTCGCGCCGGCCTCGCTTGAGGTTGCGTGCCTGCCGTTCCAACTGGCGTTTGACGAAGGGCGCGTCCAGCGCCGGGTCCGGGGAAAGCAGCGTGCGGGCGATGCGCCCCTGCGGCTGGGCGAGGTCGATCACGTAACTGCCCGGCGGGAACTCGCGCGACGCCGGTGCGGGCGGCGGGTTCGCGGCGGGGAGATAGTCTTGTGCGTTGGTCAGCGTCATTTTTTCACGGACATACCGCACTTCGATCCCCTGGCGCAGGAGGTTAGCGATGCACTCGGCCGTCCGGCCCGGATCATCCCCTGGCGCGATGACGACCTGCCGCAGGCCGTCCTTGCCAGCCTGCCCCTCGGCGATGACGCTAGCAAAGAACCGGTAGTAGTCCTTCAAGCGTTCCTCGCGGTGGGCGGCGGACGTTTCCAGCGTGGCGAGGCTCGCCGTGAAATGCTTGGCGATGGCGTTGCGCAGCGTCTCGACCGTGCCGTCGTCGCGCTTCCAGTTGAACCCGCGCTTGCCGCCGCCGTCGCTCTCGTAGGTCATGCCCGTGGACCCGTGCAGGCTCGGCCAACTGTCCCAGTACCCGGGATAGTACAGGTCGAACACGTCGCGGTTGTAGTACAGCCAATGAAAACGGTTGAACGCCGCCGCGTTGCCCTGGCCGAATACGCTTTGCCAATGCTCGGTCTCGTCGTGCGGCAGCGCCGCGTTGACCGGCAGCGCGGGCGGCGGAAAAAAGAAGTTCTTCGTCTCGCCGTGGTGATCGGCGTTGACCTGCGGGTGCCAGTCCAGGAACGCCGCCATCGCCGTGCGGCTCTCGATCTGCGAGGCGGGCAAGAGGTCGCGGTTGAGGTCGAAGCCGTAGTGGTTGAACCGGCCGTAGATCGCCCACGGCTGGCGGTGTTCGTAGGCGAACGCCTCGGGTCTTC